>NZ_JARAMK010000003.1:0-434692 GCF_028807495.1 Roseovarius sp. SK2 | reverse complement strand
AGACCGACAACGCCACCGCCATCGGCAACGAGGCCACAGCGAGCGGCATCGACTCGATAGCATTCGGTGACACCTCGCAGGCCACCGGCCCCTCCACCACCGCTGTCGGTGGCGAGTCCGTCGCCACCGGCCCAGGCGCGACCGCGATTGGCTGGCAAAGCCAGGCAACAGCGGAACGCGCGCAGGCCTTCGGTCATCTCGCGACCGCGCAGGGCGTCCGCAGCCTCGCAATTGGCGAGGCCGCCGACGCGCAGACCGACAACGCCACCGCCATCGGCAACGAGGCCACAGCGAGCGGCATCGACTCGATAGCATTCGGTGACACCTCGCAGGCCACCGGCCCCTCCACCACCGCAGTCGGCGGTGAAACTGTCGCCACCGGCCCCGGCGCCACCGCGATGGGTTGGCAGGCCATGGCGACGGCGGAGCGGGCCCAGGCCTTCGGCCATCTTGCCAGCGCGAGCGGTGTGCGGTCCACTGCGGTCGGCGAAGGTGCCGTCGCGTCCGGGGAGCGGTCTCTGTCGTTCGGTAATCTCGCAACGGCGACGGCCACCAACTCGGTCGCGATCGGTGACGGTGCACAGGCCACCAACGAGAACCAGTTCGTTCTCGGCAATGCGCAAAATACCTATACGGCGCCCGGCATCAACTCGGCGGACAGCACCGCGGCGCAGGGCGCCGTTGTCGGCTACCTGACGACGGACGCGGCGGGCAATCTTGCGGTCGACAACTCGGCGCTGCCGACGGCGGCGCTGACCAGCGCGGTACAGGCCAACGCAGGATCGATTGCGGCCAACTCCCAGGGAATTGCGTCGAACGCGCGTGGCATCTCAAGCAACCAGGAAGGTATTGCGATGGCGATGGCCCTCGATACGCCTTACGTGCCCAGCGACCGGACCTTCGCATTGTCGACGGGCGTCGGCGCCTTCGAGGGCAAGACCGCTTTCGCGCTCAACATGGGCTTCCGCGCAAGCGACACCGTGCAGTTCGACGCCGGTCTCGCCCACGGTTTCGACCGGAGCCAGACCGGTGGCCGTGTCGGGGTGACATGGTCCTGGTAACGGCAACACGTCTCGCCATGAAAAGAGCGTCGCAACGGATCGTTGCGGCGCTTTTCGCCGTCGTGCTCATGACCGGGCATGCGGCAGCTCAGGAAACGGTGGAGCGCAGCTTCGCCGTTGCGCTGATCCGGGACATCATGACGGCCGTGAACCACGGCAACTGGACAGGCAACTACACGGTGCTGAGAGACTACGCCGCGCCCGAGTTTTCCGCCGCAAACGATCCAACCCGACTTGCCGGGCTTTTCACGCCGGTGCGCGAGGCTGGTCTCGACATGCTGCCGGTCCTTGTGACCGAGCCCGAAATCCTAAAGGCCCAAGTCTCCGCCGGGGGTCAGCAGATGCGGCTCACCGGGTACTTCCCGACCCGACCACAGCATTTCAGCTTCGACATGGTGATGGTCAGCGAAGGTCGGCGTTGGGTCCTGCTCGATATCTCGGTGGGGGCTTTCGATCCTATCTCGGTCCCCGACTCTGCCCCGCAAGCGGATGAGGCAGAACCCGACCCGGCGCCGGATGCAGAGTAAGCCCTGCTTGCAGGGGTGACGCCGATTCGGCTAGAATCGTCGGACCCCCTGACAGGAACGCCCCGCACAATGACATCACAGGATAACCGCCCGCTCACGCTTCGTGACGTGTCCGAAGCTTCGGGCGTGTCCGAAATGACGGTCAGCCGCGTGTTGCGCAATCGCGGCGACGTCTCGGACACAACGCGCAAACGCGTGCTGGAAGCGGCGCGCGCCCTTGGCTACGTCCCCAACAAGATCGCCGGCGCACTGGCCAGCCAGCGGGTCAACCTCGTCGCGGTCGTCATCCCCTCGATGTCCAACATGGTTTTCCCCGATGTCATGACAGGCATCTCCGAGGCGCTCGACGAGACCGAGCTTCAGCCCGTCGTCGGCGTCACCGGCTACCGGCCGGAAAAAGAAGAAAAGGTCCTCTACGAAATGCTCTCCTGGCGCCCCTCGGGCGTGATCATCGCAGGGATGGAGCATTCCGACGCGGCGCTTGCCATGCTCCGCGCCTCTGGCATCCCGGTCGTCGAGATCATGGATGTAGACGGCACCGCGATCGACTCCGTGGTCGGAATATCGCACCGCCGCGCCGGGTCGCAGATGGCACAGGCGATCATCAAGGCCGGGTATCGGCGCATCGCCTTTCTAGGCACCAAGATGCCGCTGGATCACCGCGCCCGAAAACGCTTCGAAGGGTTCACCGAAACCCTCGCAAAGGCCGGGATCGAAATCGAGGACCGCGAGTTCTACTCCGGCGGCTCGGCGCTCAAGAAGGGCCGCGAGATGACCCGCGACGTGCTGGCCCGCAGCCCAGATCTCGACTTCATCTACTATTCCAACGACCTGATCGGTGCGGGCGGCCTGCTCTACCTGACCGAGCAGGGCATCGACATTCCCGGCCAGGTGGGCCTTGCCGGTTTCAACGGCGTCGACCTGATCAAGGGCCTGCCGCGCGAGCTGGCGACGATGGATTCCTGCCGCCAGGAGATCGGCCGCCGCGCCGCCGAACTGATCGTCGCCCGCGCCACCGGTGCCGACAGCGCGGCGGGCTCGTCCCGGATCGTGCTGGAGCCCACGCTCACCTACGGCGACACATTGCGCCGCCCTTAGGGCGCTTCCCGTCCCTGCCCTGTCGCGGACAGGCCAGACCCCGCCTTGTTCGCCCCGCACCATCCTGTCAAGCATCGGGGAGGCATTAACCATGCAGACCGGCTTCATCGGGCTCGGCAATGTCGGCGGCAAGCTCGCGGGCTCGCTCCTGCGCAACGGCATCGACCTTACGGTGCATGACCTCGACCCCGACCTCGTCGCCGGCTTCACCACGTGCGGCGCGCAGGCGGCCCAAAGCCCGGCGCAGATGATGCAGGACTGCGACGCCGTCATCACCTGCCTGCCCTCGCCCGCCGCCTCGGACGCGGTGCTGCGCCAGATGCTGCCCCATGTCGGCCCCGGCAAGATCTGGATGGAGATGTCCACCACCGACGAGGCCGAGGTCCAACGTCTGGGCAGTCAGGTCATCGCCGCGGGCGGCGCGGCCGTCGACTGCCCCGTCTCGGGCGGCTGCCACCGGGCCGACACGGGCAATATCTCGATCTTCGCGGGCTGTGACCGCGCCACGTTCGAGCGTATCCTGCCACTGCTGAAAACCATGGGTCGCCGCATTCTGCACACCGGCGAACTGGGCAGCGCGTCGGTGCTCAAGGTCATGACAAACTACCTGGCCACCGCCAACCTGCTCACCCTGTGCGAGGCGCTTGTGACCATGAAAGGCGCCGGCATGGATCTAGCCACCACCTATCAGGCAATTGCCATCAGCTCCGGCACCTCCTTCGTGCACGAAACCGAAAGCCAGGTCATCCTGAACGGGTCCCGCGACATCAACTTCACAATGGATCTGGTGAAAAAGGACATCGGCCTGTTCCAGTCGATTGCCGACCGTGCCGGTGTGCCGCTGGAAATCTCCCCCTTGATGATCTCTATCTTCGAGGACGGCATCCGGCGTTACGGGATGCGCGCGCAATCGGACGACATCATCCGCCGCCTGGAAGAGGCCACGGGCCTCGACATCACCGCGCCGGGCTTTCCCGGCGAAATGGTCGATGACGAACCCGAAGAACCCGGGTACGAAGTGCACGTCCCCAGCCGGATCAGCTAACGCAAAACACGTTTGGCAACCGGTAATTAGGCCGATCTTAACCTTTGTTTAACACCCCCGTGCCAAGGTATGTCACGGCGTCATGTTAACCAAGGCGCGCAGTTCGAATTGAAAAATCTCCTCCGCTGTGGCTCTGTCAAACGGGGTATTTCGTGGATATGGGTTATGCTTTTCCTGGCTGGTTTGATCGGTATGATGGCGGCAAGCACCGCGGCAATTTGGGGGTTCGAAGACGTCTCCACACAGAATGCCCGCGACGATGTCGATACGCCCGGCGACACCGATCAGCTTGATACGGGCGGTACCGCCACCTCGGTTCTCGATATCGCAACCGCGCCCGAAGCTGCGGCAGATGACGCCGAGGGCGACGACTATGGCGTCACGCGTGGAACCACGGTGGCCGACACTGTCTCGGGCACATCGATCAACGAATTTCTCGACGGACTCGACGGCGACGACACGGTCACGTCCGGCGACGGCAACGATATCGCGCGCGGCGGTGAAGGCGATGACGTCGTTGCGGACGACGGCGGCGACGACACCCTGCATGGCGAGGCCGGGAATGACGTGGTCTCGGGCGGCGCCGGAAATGACAGCGTCATGGGCCATGACGGCGATGACCTCCTTGACGGCGGGGATGGCGACGACAGTCTTCTGGGGGGCGAAGGCGACGACACCCTGTCAGGCGGCACCGGAAATGATGCGCTGCACGGCTATCTCGACGACGACACGCTCGACGGCGGCGCCGGCGCCGATACGCTCTTCGGCGGCGACGGCAACGATCAGCTCAGCGGCATCGCCCCCGACGGCACCGCGCCCGAAGACGATCAGGACTACCTGAACGGCGGAACGGGCGACGACCGGATCTCGCTTGGCGCGGGCGACATAGCCAACGGCGGCAACGGTGCCGACAGCTTTATCCTTCGTGACTGGCTCGATGCTCAACATCAGGGCCAGATCGTTGATTTCAATACCACAGAGGACAACCTCGTGCTGCTTTACGACGACACCGGCGATGCCGCGCCGGATGTCTCGATCGAAGGCGATACGGATGTGCCCGGCCTGCATCGCGTCCTCCTGGACGGAGAGGTGGCGGCCGAGGTGACCAGCGACGCCGCCCTGACGCTGGAGCATATCACCCTTATCCCAAAAACCTAGGGCTGATCCGCGCCCCCGGGGCCGCTTCCGCGAATCCCCCTTTCCAAACGCCCGAGAATCTCCTATATGCCCGCATCTGCCGCTGAAACGGCAGGTTTCTCCACAGGACCTTGCTGGACGACATCCCGGCTCGTGCCCTTCACCCTTCAACCAAAGGAGACCCCGATGTCGATCACTGTCGAAGAAAAAGCCAAGGTGCTGAAAGAATTCGCGACCAAGGAAGGCGACACCGGCTCGCCCGAAGTTCAGGTCGCGATCCTCACATCGCGCATCACAACCCTGACCGAGCACTTCAAGACCCACAAGAAGGACAACCACGGTCGCCGTGGCCTTCTGAAGATGGTCGCCCAGCGCCGCAAGCTGCTGGACTACCTCAAGGGCAAGGACGAAGGCCGCTACCAGGACCTGATCAAGCGTCTCGGCATCCGCCGCTAAAACGCACCGGTCACCCGGACTTCACGACGAATGCCCGCCCACCCGAGCGGGCATTTTTCGTCTGAGCCCTCCCGGCGCCTGTCAGGCCTCCATCCGGGGAGGCGCGGTCGGCAAGTCTGGCCTGTCACAAACCCGCAGCCGCGCCTTTTCGGCGTACATCCGCATATCCGCACAGGCCATCAACGCCTCAAAGCCGCCGCCATCCTCGGGGGCGATAGCCACCCCGACGGAAACGCCGACCGCCACCTGCTCCCCTTCGCCAAGGGGGAAACGCTCCGCGCAGGACCGCACCACCGCATCCGCGCAGACCGCCGCTTCGGCCCGTCCGCCCCCGGGCAGCCAGGCCGCAAACTCGTCCCCGCCGATGCGTCCACAGATCCCGTTCGCCTGAAACACGTCGCGCAACCGCAGCGCGGCCTGCTGCAACACGCAGTCCCCCGCGCGGTGGCCGAGCCGGTCGTTCACGGCCTTGAAATCATCCAGGTCGCAGAAAAGCAGTGCGCCGGATCCGCCGCGCAGACCGTTGCGCACCGCCTCTTCAAAGGCGCGCCGGTTCAGCAGCTCGGTCACCGGGTCGATCCGACCCAGCTCGCGCAGCCTTGCGCGCCTCGCGGCGCAGGTCCGCCTCCCGCCGCAAGCTGAGTTGCAGCGCACCATCCCGCGTCTTCACAAGCTCGCTCGCTTTCAGGATCTTGCCGACCATCACCGCGTTCTGATCCTCCAGCATAAGGATATGCCGAGGCTGTGCCGGATAAATGCCGTCCAGTCGTTTCAACTTGAACACGTTCGTCGCTTGTCCGTCGCGGCAGAGCCGCAGAAAAGACGTGCCCGTGGTTCGCACCACGCGCCTGAGTTCTGTCAGCACCTGTCCGCGCGACGCGGTGGCCAGATCGACAATCCCGCCGGGCCGCCCCGTCGCGTAACGCGCCCGAGCCGAACGGTTGTCGATCAGGATGGTCCCCTTCGCGTCGACGACCATCGCCGCCTGTGACAGCGCGTCCAGCGCGATGCCCACGCCTGCCAGCCTGGGGTCGGTCCTCATCTGAAGAACTCGACGCCATCACCTTCCCGGTCATCGACCAATCGGACCCGCACGCGACAGCGGTCATTCGCCATCGCCAGCGATTCCTCGATCTTCACGCTGGCATACCCATTGCGGTCCGCCACCACGCGGCCGAAAACCATGGTCGTCATCATGCAAAGCGAGCTGCGCCCGAAAACCTGCGTGCCGAACGGACACCGCCCGTTCACCAGAACGATCTCGCTGTCATCGTAGGACTCTATCTCGAATGTCCCACCCAGCCTTGCTTTCAAATCCACCAGGATCCGCGCCAGCGCCTCGGGGGCTTGCGACAGGTCACCGCCCTCCGCACGGGCGTATTGCCGGCTGATGTCCTCGCCCATCTGGTCCCCGACCACACCGACAAAGGCCGATGCATCCTCCAGCCCGATTGTATTTTCCAGCGTTCCGGCCAATGTCGCGCTGACCGTGTTGAAGAACCCGCAGGGTTCAAGGGCGACCTGGGGCGCAGGCCCGTCATCCACCACCACTCGCACCGGGCCATCCGCCGTTTCCACCTTCCTCAGGCCGTTTTCCAAACCATCTACTCCGTCCAAAACCTGCTCCTTAAGCCACGTTAATTCGCAGAAAAGAGGGTCTTTCTTAAGATCCGGTAAATCGAACTCAGGCCCATGAACAAAAATAAGACCCGGCACCTTTCGGCACCGGGTCCTTGTCATTTTCAGTTAATTGAAAGCGTCAGTGCAGCTTGGACTCAACCTCGCCAATCGACTGATCGATCAACTTGCTGTTGTCCTCCTCGGTCATGGTCTTGGCGACCACGTCCTTGGCGGCGGCCACGGCCACGGCAATCGCCTGGTCGCGCACGTCCTTCACGGCGCTGGCCTCGGCCGACGCGATCTGCTCTTCGGCGGCCTTGATCCGGCGCTTGATGGACACTTCGAGGTCTTTCTTCGCCTGCTCGGCGGCTTCGGCGGCTTCGGTCTTGGCATGGGCCACGATCCGGTCGGCCTGGTCCTGCACTTCCTTCTGCTTGCGCTCATAGCTTGCCAGCAGGGTCTGTGCCTCCTCGCGCAGCGCGCGCGCCTCGTCCAGCTCCGACTTGATGCCGTCGGCCCGCTTGTCCAGCATCTCGCCGATCTTGCCGGGCACCTTCAGGTAGACCAGCAGCGCGATAAACAGGATGAAGGCCAGCATCACCACGAAGTTGGTGTTGCCCAGCGACAAGAAAGGCCCGGTAGCGGCCAGCGCGGGGCTGGCAGCGACCATGGCAGTCAGGGTTGCGATCAACTGTTTCATGGCGCTCACCCTTTCAGCCGCGAATTGACGGCGGACGTGACTGTCCGCGCATCGGCCTTGACGCCCATGGCGGCCACCAATTCCTTGGCGGTGTCCTTGGCCACTTCCTTCACGCTCTCCATGGCGGAGGCGCGGATTTCCGCGATGGCCTTCTCGCCCTCGGCAGTCTTCGCCGCGATCTCGGCATCGGCCTTCTTGGTGGCCTCTTCCAGCTCCGCGTTCATTTCCGCCTTGGCCTCGGCAATGATCTCCTGCGCCTGTGCGCGGGCATCGGCCAAAGCCTTGTTATAGGCGTCTTCCGCGTCAGAGGCCTTTTCCTTCAGGTCTTCCGCCGCGGCCAGGTCGTTGGTGATCGTCCCCTGACGCTCGGCCAGCACCGCCGCGATCCGCGGCAGCGCGATGCGCGACAGGATGAAAAAGATCACGATCAGCGCGATGACCAGCCAGAAGATCTGGTTGCCCATCCAGTCCGGGCAAAGCTGGGGAAGGCCGATTGCTCCACCGCCTGCGTCGACGCAAGCGCTGGCAGCACCTTCTCCTAGGGTATCGGTCGCCATCTGCGTTCTCCTTGTTGCGCCTGCCCCTTGTATCAGGTTTGCCGGACAATGTCCGGCACCGGGACTGCGCAAGGCTCAATGTTCGTGTCGTGGTGCCAGGCCCGCAAGACGGACGCGGCATAAGGCCATTCGGATTTTCCTCACGGACGCCGGGGGACAGGCACAACGCCCCTCGCCCGGCCCGTAAGGATCACATCCGCCTGGCTTAGACGGCGAACATCAGCAGAAGCGCGACGAGGAACGAGAAGATCCCCAGTGCTTCCGCGAACGCGATACCGATGAACATGGTCGCGGTCTGGCCACCGGCGGCCGAGGGGTTGCGCAGGGCACCGGCCAGGTAGTTGCCGACCACGTTGCCCACACCGACGGCCGCGCCGCCCATGCCGACAGACGCCAGGCCCGCGCCGATGAATTGACCCATTTGTGCGATATCGCCTTCCATGTCTTTTCTCCTTACGATGGAATTCAGTGATCTGTTGTTGGTTGCTGGCGCCGGAAACCGCCGCCGTAGGGTGGGTGACAACCCACGCTATCTCCTAGTGATGCGGGTGCAGCGCGTCCTTCAGGTACACGCAGGTCAGGATGGTGAACACGTAGGCCTGGATGAACGACACCAGCACCTCCAGCCCGTAAACCGCCGTGATCGCCAGGATAGACAGCGGCGTGACCACAAGGCCCACACCGGTCGAGATCAGCACCAGCGGCGCGAAGGCAGCAAACACCTTCATCACGGCGTGGCCCGCCATCATGTTGCCGGCAAGACGGATAGAGTGGCTGACCGGACGCACGAAGTACGAGATCACCTCGATCAGCGCCAGGATCGGCCGCAGCACCAGCGGCGCCGAGCTGATCCAGAACAGGCTCAGAAAGCTCGCGCCGTTCTTGACGAAGCCCAGGACGGTCACGCCGATGAACACCATCATCGCCATCACCGCGGTCACGCCGATATGGCTGGTTGATGTGAACGATCCGGGGATCAGGCCAAGGAAGTTAGCGAAGACGATGAACATGAACAGCGTCATGATGTAGGGGAAGTACGGCAGCGCGTCCTTGCCCGCCACGTCCTCGACCATCTTGCGGATGAAGCCGTAGGCTAGTTCCGCAACCGACTGGATGCGGCCCGGAATGACCGACCGCGCCGAAGTGCCCAGAACCATCAGCGCGAACACGGCCAGGCACGTCAGCGCCATCCACAGCGTCACGTTGGTGATCGTGAACAGGCCCACCGGGCCGTCGCCGGCCAGCGGCTTGATGATGAACTGATCCATCGGGTGGAAAACCAGCCCTTCGCTTTCGCCATGCGCTTCAGTGGCCATCTGTCATCCTCTTCTCGTCACCCTCTCGGGCTCGCTCTGCGTCCAGCGTTTCCGCCGCATTCTTCAGCTGGATCTCGTTGGCGCTGCGCATCATCGTCTTGATGCCCGCCGCCAGGCCCAGCAATGTAAACAGCACGAGGAAGATCGGGATTGTCCCGAACAGGTAATCCAACCCGTACCCCATGCCAAAGCCGATCCCCAGACCGGCCACAAGCTCGATCACCATCCGCCAGGCCAGCTGCGCCTGGGAATAGTGGTTCTCCATGTGGGGCGTCGGCGCATCCACGCCTTTCAGCGCATTGATCCTGTCTTCAAGCCGCTTCAGCCGCTCCTGTCGGTCAGGATCGTCCACGTTTGCCCCTCCGGAACCGTTGCGCTGTTGCTATGCCGCACCCGCGCCCGAGTCAAGCACGGGACAACCCCTCTCAACCCCTTGATAAAACGAGCCTTTCATGGGCTGCGCCGCTCCGCCGCAGTCCGCTTCGGGCGTCATGAACCGGATTCCGCATATTCAACCAAGCGGTTGAGATTGCGCGCACCGCACCGTTTTCACTGTTCCTCAAATACTCAAATTCCGCCGCCGGCCCTAAAGCTCCAGCCAAGCCACCTCGGCGCCCCACCCTTCCAGTAGCGCAACCAGGTCGGCAGGCCGCATCGCCACCGTCCTGTCATTGACCAGCGGGTGCGCATGGACGAACTCCGCGTCCCGCACCGCCGCGTCCATCCACAGCTGCACGCCCGCCTCCGCCCCGTTGACCAAACCCAGCGGGCTGACCGCGCCGGGCCGCACGCCCAGGAACTCCATCAAACGCTCCGCCGAGCCGAACGACAGCCCCGCAACACCCATCTGCGCGCCCAGCGCCTTCAGGTCCACCTCCCGGTCCTGCTCCAGCACCACAAGGTGGTTCCGCTTCTTGCGGTCTCGCAGGTAGAAGTTCTTGATGTCGATCCGCCCTTCGCCTGCCGGAACGGCCCCGCCCTGCACCGTCTTGGCATCCTCGACCGTGCGCAGGGGAATATGCTCGTAAAGCTCGAAATCGACGCCCGCCGCGCGCATTTGCGCCAGCAGGTCATCCGAACTCACGGGCAAGCTGTCCTGAAAGGCGGAAGAGGCATCGACCATGTCCAAAGGCTCCTTGACCGGCTAAGGCGGCTATTCCGCCGGGTCGTCCTTCTCGAAGAACGACTTCAGCCTGTCAATGGCCCCGGGCTTTTCATACTCGGCTGTGTCGTCGGCCTCCGCCTCGACCGCCGTCTCGTCCTCACGCACGATCCCGCCTTTCATCACGCCAGCCAGCACCGTGTCCCAAAAGAGGTCGATGTCGCCTTCGCGTAGCCGGGCCATCTCCTCGGCATCCAGCTGCAACTGATAGCGAAACTCCGCGTTCCCGCCCTGCATCGCCACCAGCTTGCCCAGGCCTCCGGCCAGCATCCGCTCGGTCCGCGTCGCGCCTTCGGGCACGCTCACCGCCATGTCCCGTGCCGCCAGCCGCCAGTTCATGTCGACGAAGTCCTCCGACAGGCTCCAGCTGTCCTCGACCATCACAGTCGCCCGGCCCTCATCGATCCATGTCAGCGGCGCGCGCGGCACCAACCGCTTCAGCTGTGCCGCGTCCACGTCCTCGAAGGCCCAGCGCGTCTCGCGCCCCTGCTCGGTGATCTCGCGCGTCTCCACCAACAGCGGCTGCCCCGCCACCTCGGCGGTCAGGTTCGACCGGAACAGCAGGTCGAACAGCGCCAGCCCGCTGCGAAACGGCGCCACCTCGCCGGTCTCGATCGCCAGCGTGTAGGGGTCGGTCCCGCGCGGCCGGATCTCCACGTCGACACCCTCGACCGCCAGCCTGTCGGCCTCGAACGCCCGGCGCGGCTTGGGAAGGCCGCGTTGCTCGCCCGCCGTCTCTTCCTTGGGAAGCGGCGGAATGACATACCCTTCCACCCCCTCGACCTGCCCCAGCTCCAGCCGTGGCGTGTCGCCCAACAGGCTCCACAGGTCCACATCCGCCTCCGCCCGCGCCACAGCCAGGTCAAAGGCCAACCCGGTCTCGTGCGCTCGCGCCATCTGCAGCCCGTCCAGCACAACGTGCCCGCCCAGAAGCGATCCGCTGGCCCCGGCATACTCCACGCGCATTCCCGCATTCTCGCTGGCGGTCTCGATCACCGTTCGCAGGATCGGCCGGAAAAACACATAAGTCGCCACGACCCCCAGCACGCCCAACACCGCGCTGCCGCCGGCCACCCAATGCACCACCTTGCGCGGGATCAGCGGCTTGCGTGGCGGCGACGACTTGCCCCGGGCAGACGCGCGCCGCGCCCGCCGGGCCTGGACCCATTCCGCGAACACCCCGCCGAACAGCAGGAAAAAGCCCTCGATCACCGCCCCCACGATGGCGCCCAGAATGGCGATCACCGGCGCCATGCACGCCAGGATGATCTCCGCAAAGATAAGAACCAGCGCTTCCATCGCGAAATCTCCTGAAGCAATGGCCGCAGTCTATCCCTGCCCGACGCCCCCTGCCAACGCCTTCCACGTCCATGACGTCACCCGGCCCCGCGCGGTGGCGGTCCTGGATCCGCGCCAGTGGTGCCAAGTCCGGCCCGACGCGCTGCGCCATATTGACTCCCCCGCCGCAAAAGCCTATCAGCCGCGCAATATCACGGAAGACAGCGTTCTTCCGGTCCCTTGGGCGCAGCCCGGGATCGCCCCCCACCAGCGAGTTTCGCCCGTGGGGGCGTTTATCGTTTGAACCGTCATCCCTATGTTGGGACGACATGACAGAAACCGGCGAAGGAGGCCGAGGCATGTTTGAAAATCTTTCCGAACGTCTCTCCGGCGTCTTCGACCGGCTGACGAAACAGGGCGCCCTTTCCGAAGAGGACGTCAAGACCGCCCTGCGCGAGGTCCGCGTCGCCCTTCTGGAGGCCGACGTCTCGCTCCCCGTCGCCCGGGACTTCGTCAAGCGCGTGCAGGATCAGGCCACCGGCCAGGCCGTCACCCGCTCCGTCACCCCCGGGCAGCAGGTCGTCAAGATCGTCCACGACGCGCTGGTCGACACGCTCACCGGGTCCGAGGACCCCGGCGCGCTGAAAATCGACAACCCGCCTGCCCCGATCCTCATGGTCGGCCTGCAGGGCTCGGGCAAGACCACCACCACCGCCAAGCTCGCCAAGCGCCTCAAGGACCGCGACGGCAAGCGCGTGCTGATGGCCTCGCTCGACGTCAACCGCCCCGCGGCCATGGAACAGCTCGAAATCCTCGGCCGCCAGATCGGCGTCGACACGCTCCCCATCGTCAAGGGCGAGGACCCGGTCACCATCGCCAAGCGCGCCAAGACGCAGGCGGGCCTCGGTGGCTACGACGTCTACATGCTCGACACCGCCGGCCGCCTGCATATCGACCAGGAGCTGATCGCCCAGGCGGCGGCAGTCCGCGACGTCGCCAACCCGCGCGAAACGCTTCTGGTGGTCGACGGCCTGACGGGTCAGGACGCCGTCAACGTCGCCACCGAGTTCGACGACAAGATCGGCGTCTCCGGCGTGGTGCTCACCCGGATGGATGGCGACGGCCGCGGCGGTGCCGCCTTGTCGATGCGCGCCGTCACCGGCAAACCCATCCGCTTCGTCGGCCTGGGCGAAAAGATGGACGCCATCGAAACCTTCGAGCCCGAGCGCATCGCGGGCCGCATCCTCGGCATGGGCGACATCGTCTCCCTCGTCGAGAAAGCGCAGGAAACCATCGAGGCCGAACAGGCCGAAAAGATGATGCGCCGCTTCCAGAAGGGTCAGTTCAACATGAACGACCTCAAGATGCAGCTTGAACAGATGCAAAAGATGGGCGGCATGGAAGGCGTGATGGGCATGATGCCCGGCATGGGCAAGATGGCCAAGCAGATGGAAGGTGCTGGCATCGACGACAAGGTCATCGCCCACCAAATCGCGCTGGTCAATTCCATGACCAAGAAGGAACGCGCCAACCCCAAGCTCCTGCAGGCGTCGCGGAAGAAGCGCATCGCGCAGGGCGCGGGGCTGGAAGTCTCCGAGCTCAACAAGCTTCTGAAAATGCAACGCCAGATGGGCGACATGATGAAGAAGATGGGCAAGGGCGGCATGCTGAAACAGGCGATGAAAGGCATGTTCGGCAAAGGCGGTCCCTCGCCCGAGGACATGGCCCAGGGCATGGACCCCAAGGCGCTCGAACAGGCCGCCAAGCAGATGGGCAAGGGCATGCCCGGCGGCGGTTTTCCCGGCATGGGCGGCGGTGCGCAATTGCCCCCCGGTCTCTCCGGCTTCGGGAAAAAGAAATAATCCCATGGCTTTTTCTTGCCCCAAATACTCGATCCGGCCCCTGCCGTCCGCGCCCCGGCCCGCCCCGGCGCGTCACGGCGCAGCCCGTTGCACAAGAGCCGCGCGGCAGCGCGTCCTTTTGGCCAGACCCACGGCAGGTGCCGCATGACCCTCCGTCTCGACATCCCCCGGATCGAGACCGACCGCCTCGTCCTGCGTGGCCCCGAAGCCAGCGATTTCGAACCGCTGGCCGGGTTCCTGCTGGATCGCGAGCGTTCCTGGGGCTTCGGCACGGAAAAGAACATGTCCCGCGCCTGGCGCTGGTTCGCCATGTCCATCGGCCACTGGGCGCTGCACGGCTTCGGCTATTTCACCATGGAGTGGAAGGAAACGGGCCAGCCCTGCGGCATCACCGGCATCTGGGCGCCCGAGGGCTGGCCCGAGCCGGAACTCGGCTGGGTCGTCTATGACGGGTTCGAGGGCCGCGGCATCGCCTATGAAGGCGCCGAACGCGCCCGCCGCTGGGCCTACCAGGATCTGCGCCTCACGACGCTCACCTCCAACATCGTGCCCGGCAACACGCGCTCCATCGCGCTGGCCGAACGCCTCGGCGCGCAGTACGAGACGACCTACCAGAATGTCGAGATGGGCGAGGATTACCTCTACCGTCACCCCGGCCCGTCCGAACTGGGCCTCGACTGCGACGCCGACGGCTCCCCCGAGGCCTACGCATGAAGATCACCGTCGACATCCCTGTCATCGAGACCGTTGACCTGGTCCTGCGCGGCTACCGGGACTCCGATTTCGAGGCCTTCGCCGCCTTCGGCACGTCTCCCCGCGCGTCCTATGTCGGCGGTCCGCACACCCGTTGGGACAGCTGGCGCGCCTTCATGGCCGGGATCGGCCACTGGGCTCTGCGCGGCTACGGCATGTGGATGATCGAACACCGCGACTCCCGTCAGGTCGCAGGCCGCGTCGGCATGATCCTCAACGATGGCTGGGACGAACCCGAACTCGGCTGGCACATCTACGACGGGTTCGAAGGCAAGGGCCTGGCCTGTCAGGCCGCCCTGGCCGCGCGCGACCACGCGGCACGCCATTTCGGCCTCGACGGCGTGATCTCCTATATCGACGCCTCCAATACCCGCTCGCTCCGCCTCGCCGAACGCCTCGGCGCACAGTACGAACGCGATGGCACCGTCGTCGGCACCCCCTGCCAGGTCTGGCGCCACCCCCGCGTGGCCCAACCCACCGCACAACCGGCGGAGGCCTGACATGGGCCACCGCGACATCCCCGTGCTCGAGACCGGACGCCTCGTCCTGCGCGGTCCCGAGGCGACGGATTACCCGGATTTCAAAGCCACCTTCGCCTCCTACCGGTCACGCTTCATGGGCGGCCCGCTCAACCCTTACGAGGCGTGGATGCTCTACGCCGCCGAGATCGGCCACTGGGAAATCCGCGGCTATGGCATGTGGATGATCCACCTGCGCGACACCGGCGAGACCGTGGGCATGGCCGGCGGCTGGTTCCCCGCCAAGTGGCCGGAACGCGAAATCGCCTGGATCATCTGGCCCGACAAGGCCGGCAAGGGCTACGCGCTCGAAGCCACGCACAAGGTCAGGGATCACCTCTTCACCACCGCCGGCTGGGACAGCGCGGTCAGCTATATCGACCCCAAGAACCTCGATTCCATCCGCCTTGCCGAACGGCTGGGCTGCACCAAGGACCACGCGGCCCCCAGCATCGACGGCTCCGACGCGGTCTACCGTCACCCGTCGCCCGCCACCCTGAAATCCGGCCAGATCCGCGACGGGATCGAGCTGGAAATCGGCCATTACCGCGACCCGCTCTTCAAACCGAAGGGGATGCCCATTGACTGATGCAACGACCAACCGCGCCGCGGCCCTTCTGAAAGGGCACCGCGAAAGCATCGACCGTCTCGATGCCATCCTCGTCTACACCTTGGGCGAGCGGTTCAAGCACACCCAGGCCGTGGGTGCGCTCAAGGCCGAACACGACCTTCCCCCGTCCGATCCCGCCCGCGAGGCGGCCCAGATCGCGCGGCTCGAAGACCTGGCGCACCGCGCCGACCTCGACCCGGAATTCGCCAAGAAATTCCTCAACTTCATCATCGCTGAAGTCATTCAGCACCATAAGCAACACCAGACCTGACGCGGGGTCCTCCCGCCAGACCAACCGTAGGGTGGGGTTCCACCCCACCAAACAAACGCCATACTAAAGGAGAAACACCAATGGCCATGAAAATCCGCCTTGCCCGTGGTGGCAGCAAGAAACGCCCCCATTATTCGATCGTCGCCGCCGACAGCCGCATGCCGCGCGACGGCCGCTTCATCGAGAAGCTGGGCACCTACAACCCGCTTCTGCCCAAGGACAGCGAAGACCGCGTCAAGATGAACATGGAGCGCGTGCAGCACTGGCTGGACCACGGCGCACAACCCTCCGACCGCGTCTCGCGCTTCCTCGAAGCCGCCGGCGTGCTGGAAAAGAAAGAGCGCGCCAACATGAAGAAGGCCGAGCCGGGCCAGAAAGCCAAAGAGCGCGCCGAAGAGAAAGCCGCCAAGGCCGCCGAAGCGGCGGAAGCCGCCAACGCTCCGGCCGAGGAAGCCCCGGCTGAAGAGGCCGCCGCGGAAGAAACCAGCGAAAGCTGATCCGCCCGCCGCTTTCGGCGCAAAGAAAACCGTGCCGCCCCCGCGACCGTCGCCCGGGGCGGCACGCAACGCTTTCGCTTTCGGGACATCCCAAATGTTCGGCCTCATTCGCCTTGTCGTTCTCAGTTCGCTGACCTTCGTCGCGGGCGTCTTCTTTGAACGCCACAACGTGTCCGAGGCCTGCACGGCACGGGGTGGCCTGTCCATCGACGGGCTATGTCTGGTCACGGAGGGCCTGCAATGACCGACCGTATCTGCATAGGCGCCGTCGCCGGCGCATTCGGCGTCCGGGGCGATTTGCGGCTGAAATCCTTTACGGCCACGCCCGAGGATATCGCCACCTATGGCCCCGTCACCTCCGAGGATGGCGCACAAAGCTTCACCATCACCCTCACCGGCCAGACCACCAAGGGGGCCCTGATCGCCCGCCTCTCCGGCGTCGCCACCAAGGAACAGGCCGAAGCCCTGCGCGGCCTGCGCCTGTTCGTGGACCGCGACCGCCTGCCCAACCTGCCGGACGACGAATACTACCACGCCGACCTCATCGGGCTGGAAGTCTTCGACACCGGCGGCGCGTCGCTGGGCCGGGTCAAGTCGGTCCTGAACCACGGCGCGTCGGACATCCTCGAAATCCACGGGCCGGGGCTCAAGTCCACCGTCCTGCTGCCCTTCACGCTCGAGGCCGTGCCCACCGTCGATCTCGCCTCAGGCCGCATCATCGCCGACCCACCCGAGGGGCTCTTCTGAGCATGCCGCGCATCCTGCTGCATCCGGGCTTTCACAAGACAGGCACGTCCTCCCTGCAACGCGGCGCGGCGCAAGTGCAGCGCGCCCTGCGCCCCCACCTGCGGCTGATCTTCACCCATGACCTCATCGAGGCCACGCGCATGGCCAAACGCTTCTCGGCCTACCGGGAACAGTCCGACCTGCGCCGCTTTGCCGAAGCCTTCACCGCCACGATCCGTGACACCGACCCGGACGAGCCCCGTGCGCTGATGATCACCTCCGAGGATCTCTGCGGCTACATCCCCGGCAATCACGGCGTCACCAGCTACGCCGCCGCGGCCCCGCTCATGAATGTCGCCACCGCCGTGCTCGCCGCTCATTTCGGCCCCGAAGCCCCGATCGGCGTGCTGTTCACCACGCGCGCGCCCCGCGACTGGCAGCGCAGCGTCTGGTGGCAGAACTTGCGCGCCCTGCGCGTGACCGAGGATTTCGAGACCTACCGCACCCACCTCTCCAGCGCCGCCGACCTCGACACCATCGTCGACAGCGTCGACGAACGTGTCCGCCACCGCGCCACCGTGCTCGACGCGCCGATCGAAGAGTGCGGCACCGATCCGCTCGGCCCGCTCGGCGTGGCGCTCGACCATCTCGACGTGCCCCGCGACGGCCTCGCGCCCCTGCCCGCCCATAACGTCCAGCCCGACGGTGCCGCCGAGGAACTGCTGGCGCTCAATCGCTCCGCGCTGTCCGACGCCGAGCTGTCCGAGGCCAAGCGCGCCGTGCTCAAACGCTACCGCGCCGCCGGTGCCACGCGCCAGACGCGGACCACGCCCGCTTGACGCGGCCCGGGTTTGCACCGCACATAGCCCCATGTCCGACACCGCCTCGAAATCCCACGGCCGCAAGTCGATCACCGCGTCGCTCAAACCGCGCAGCCTGATGGACGGCCCCGAACGCCTCGCCCGCGCGTGGTCGGCACAGGTCATCACCCTGCTGCCCGACGCGTTCCCCGGCATCCTGGGGCACAGCCTCACCGGCAAGGCGCTGAAGGACGGCCTCTGGCAACTCGACGCCATCGACCTGCGCCAGTTCGGGATCGGCAAGCACCGCAATGTCGACGACACGCCTGCCGGCGGCGGCGCCGGCATGGTGCTGCGGGCCGACGTGATGGGCCGCGCCCTCGACCACGGCCTGCCCCGGGCGCCCAAAGGCGCGCCGCTGGTCTATCTCAGCCCGCGCGGCACGCCCTTCACGCAAGCGATGGCCCGCGACTGGGCCACCCGCCCAGGCGTGACCATGATCTGCGGCCGTTTCGAAGGGCTCGACCAGCGCGTCATCGACCACTACGAAATTCAAGAGGTCTCGCTCGGCGATTTCGTCCTCACCGGCGGCGACCTCGCCGCGCAGGCGATGATCGACGCCACCGTCCGTCTGCTGCCCGGCGTGCTGGGCAATGAAAGCTCGACCGAGGAAGAAAGCTTCTCCGACGGCCTGCTCGAACACCCCCAATATACCCGTCCCGCCGAATGGCAGGGCCGCAAGATCCCGGATGTGCTCATGTCCGGCCACCACGGCGAAATCGCCAAGTGGCGGCGCGCCATGTCCGAGGAAACGACGAAAGGACGACGCCCTGACCTTTGGGCCAACTTTCCCAAGCGCAACGACTGACCCTCGCGCCAGCGGAATTTGCGCAAATTCCGCGATAGAAAACGGTCCCGCCCTACGCGCAACACTACTCTTGATCGACGCTCCGTTTCCCCCTATACACCGCCCGTCCGGGGCTCTTTTGAGTCGTCCGGACCTGTTTGTTTGGCACAAGGGCCCGCTTTCTTCGGCTCCCACCCGCCCGGCACACAGCGCAGAGACAAAAGACATGACGACCTGACCTCCGGCGGGCACTTCCTAAGTGGACCCGATAGAAGACCAGGAGCTCTCAAGGCCGCGCATCACCTTTGCGGGACAACCGCAAGCAACATAGGAGTGGATCAGATGGACCTGATCGCTGAAATAGAGGCGGAACAAATCGCCGAACTGGGGAAAACCATCCCCGACTTCAAAGCCGGCGACACCGTGCGCGTCGGCTTCAAGGTGACCGAAGGCACCCGTAGCCGTGTGCAGAACTTCGAAGGCGTCTGCATCAGCCGCAAGAACGGCGAAGGCATCGCCGGCTCGTTCACCATTCGCAAGATTTCCTTCGGTGAAGGCGTGGAACGGGTGTTCCCGCTCTACTCGACCAACATCGACAGCATCGAAGTCGTGCGCCGTGGCCGCGTCCGCCGCGCCAAGCTCTATTACCTGCGCCAGCGCCGCGGCAAGTCGGCCCGGATCGCAGAAGACACCACCTACAAGCCCAAATCGGGCGCAAACGCGTAAGGAGCGGACCAGATGAAAAAAGATCTGCACCCCGATTATCACTTCATCGACGTGAAGATGACCGACGGCACCGTCGTCCAGATGCGCTCGACCTGGGGCAGCGAAGGCGACACCCTGTCGCTCGACGTCGACCCGTCCGTGCACCCCGCCTGGACCGGCGGCGGCACCCGCCTGATGGATTCCGGCGGCCGCGTGTCGAAGTTCAAGAACAAGTACGCCGGCCTCGGCTTCTAAGCCACCCGCGTCCGCGACATCGAAACGCCGCTCCACCCGGGGCGGCGTTTTTCGTTTGGGGCCCCGGCATGGCGCAAATGCAATATTTCGGCGCGATCGTCTCAAACCGGCTTCAACCGGCCGGCCATACACCATAAAGTAGCGTCCAAACCTGCAAGGCAGTTCGCCGGGTCAAAAAGCGGGGCAAAGGGGCACGGGCATGGCACATATAATCGTCGTCGGAAACGAAAAGGGCGGGGCGGGCAAATCAACCGTCTCGATGCACGTGGCCACGGCCCTCGCCCGGATGGGGTACAACGTCAGCGCGCTCGACCTTGACCTGCGGCAAAAGACCTTTGGGCGCTACGCTCACAACCGCACGGCCTATCTCGAAAAAGCCGGACTCGAGCTGCCCGGCCCGCATTACCACGACCTGCCCGAGGTTGACCCCGACAAGCTGAAACCCGGCGAGAACGTCTATGACCGCCGTCTCTCGGCGGCGGTGGCGCAACTCGAACCCGACAGCGACTTCATCATCATCGACTGCCCCGGCTCGCACACACGGCTCAGCCAGGTGGCACACTCGCTTGCCGATACCCTGATCACGCCGCTGAACGACAGCTTCGTCGATTTCGACCTGCTCGCCCATGTCGACACCGACGGGCTGAAGATCCTCGGCCCCTCGGTCTATTCCGAGATGGTCTGGAACGCGCGGCAGCTGCGCGCGCAGGCGGGTCTGAAACCGATCGACTGGATCGTCGTGCGCAACCGCCTCGGTGCGCAGCAGATGGTGAACAAGGAAAAGATGGGCGCGGCGCTGGAAAACCTCGCCAAGCGCATCGGATTTCGCACCGCCCCCGGCTTCAACGAACGCGTCATCTTCCGCGAGCTTTTCCCGCGCGGCCTGACCCTCCTGGACCTCAAGGATATCGGCGTGAAGGGCCTCAACATCTCCAACGTCGCCGCCCGTCAGGAACTGCGTGACCTGGTCAAGGCACTGAACCTGCCCGGAGTGACGGTCGATTTCTGACGGCGCCCGGCTCGGACGCCGGATTTAGAGTATTTACGGCAAGAAAAAGCAGCGCGACCTTCACAGCCAGCTTCGAGCCCAACGCATACGCTTGCACTCCCGGTTTCAATCAGGCGTTTTCACCGCGTTCAAGGCGTCGCCGTATCGCGTCGAGATGGCTTCGCGCCTGTTTGGGGGAGACGCCGTATCCATAGGGCTCCCCCTCCTCGACACCCCAAGGCACCAGCACGTCGAACGTCACATCCATCAGCAGCGAGAGGCTTGCGATATAGGCCGCGCGGTCGCTGTCGCCCAGCAGCACGGCCTTCCATTCACCGCCCTGCACCCAGATCGAATCTCCCGGGAACAGCAGACGTAGGTCGCCACTGTCCCAGAGAAATGCCGTGGTGCCGGGCGTGTGACCGGGGGTCGGAATGATTTCAAGATCGTCACCGAGCCTCTGCCGGTCGGAAAAGGTGCCTGCAAGTGGCATATCGGTCCGGCCTTCATCCTCTGCGTGGACATAGGCCGGGGCCTCCAGATCCGGCGCGCCGAACATCGCTTCGTGCTGGTGGTTCAGCAGCAACCGTTCGATCGGGCCAAGGGCGCGGATATCCGTCGCCGCCGCGTCGATGCCCGGTGAATTGTAAAGGATAACATTGCCTTGCGGTCGCTCCAGCACGAAGGATCGCACCACGACACCTTTCAGGAAGGGCAAAGGCGCGACGGGCGTTCCATGCAGGCCCCGGATTGTCGATTGCAGGCCAGTGTTGCCATTGAAGTGCAGATCGTCGGGCATACGCATGTCCTTCCATGGTGTTACAAGTCCAACACCGGAAGAAACTTTTTCGTTTCATGGGACGCGCGCCCGGACTTTTTCTTGCTCAAAATACTCGAATGCCCGGCACCGGCCACGGGAACCACGCTTGCAGCGGTCATTCACCCCGGCGCACATGCGACCCGTCGCCCAGGATCACCTCGTCCATCGGCACGTCCCAGGGCTGCGGAAAGATCGTCTGGACGGGGCAGAAATCATGTCCCACCCCGATCACCCTTGGCCGCGGCGTCAGCGCGGCCAGCGTCATGTCGTAATACCCGCCGCCATTGCCCAGCCGGTAACAGCCATCATCGATCCCCAGCAGCGGCACGATGACGATTTCGGGCGCGACCGGGCGCGCCTCGGCGGGAACCGGAATGTTCCAGATGCCGCGCGTCATCTTCGCGCCGGGCTGCCAAAGATGAAACTGAACCGCGCAGCCCTTTTCCACCACCACCGGCAGCGCCACCTGCGCCCCCGCCGCGCCTGCCCGGCCGAACCACGACCGCAGGTCCAACTCGCCACGGATCGGCCAGTACCCGGCAACCGCCTTGCCCGCCACATCCTCCAGAACGCGGTCAAGCGTCGCCATCACGGCCGCCGCCTGCCGGGCCAGCTCGTCCTGCGACAACTCCTTGCGCAGGGCATAAAGCCGGGCGCGATCGCTCTTGCGAAACTGCGCCACGTCGGCCCGCGTTTGCGCATCCACGACATGGCCGCCCACGACGTCCTGCGCGAAGCAGGGTGCCTCACCACCCGGGTCATCCTCCGCGCCGCTCATCGCCGCCGCCGCAGCGCCACCATGTTCGACACCAGCAGCGCCCCGATCACCACGGCGCCGCCGACGATGGCCCAGCGCCCCGGGTCCTCGCCCACCACGGCCCAGACCAGCAGCGGCGCCAGCACCGATTCCAGCAAGATCAGCAGCGACACCTCCGCCGAGCTGATATAGCGCGGCCCCAACGTGAGAAAGCACGTGGCGACCGCGATGAAGCCCCCGTGCAGCGCAAACAAATGCCATTGCGCCGCGACCGGCACCCACGGCGACACGAAGGGCAGCACCACCAGCCCCGCGCCGATATAGGCGATCGGGATGGCCGGGATCATCGAGACATCCTTCAACTGCCGCACCGCCGTCAGCGCCCCCGCGTAAGAGGCGCAGACGATGACGGCCCAGACGTCGCCCTTCCAGCTGGCAATCTCGTTCTCGCCCGAGCCATAGGCGATGATCGCCAGGCCCACGAAAACCCCCAGCATGGTCAGCACCATGCGCTTGCTGATCCCTTCACCCAGGAAAACCTTGCCGAAGATCGCCGCGAAAACCGGCATCGAGGCAAAGATGAACACCACGTTCGCCACGCTGGTCTGCGTCACCGCCAGCACGAATCCCGGCGCGGTCGAGCCCATCAGCACGATGTAGATGACGCCCGGCCAGCCGGTGCTGAGCGCGGCGCGGGTCGATCCGCGCGGCATGAAAGCCAGCACGCCCACCAGGATGAAAACCCCCGCGGTGATCCCGCGCCAGAAGGCCACGACCAGCGGCTCCGCGTCGATCAGCCGCACGAAAAGAGAGTCGGGCACTACGAACAACACGCCCAGCGTGGTCAGCAGCAGCCCCTTGAGATGCGCATTCATGCGCCTAGCTGCCCGGAATTTGATCAGAATGTAAAGACCGGCGGCGCGGATTTCGCGCCGTCCGGATCGTTGGAGAACAGCAGGACAAGATAATACCGGCTCGCGAAGTTGCCCCCTCCCTTCGCCGTCACCAGCCAAGGCTGCAGGTAGGTGCCGCGATCCGCTCCCCGGTTGACGCGGGCGGGGCTTATATGTCAGGCGCACGCCTTCATAGAGACATTCCGGTGCATTCGCGCCGAGACCAGCCGAAGGAAGGACCCATGACACTCACACTGCGTCGCAACCACGACCGAGATTTGGCCCCGTTGGCAGATATGCTGCCGAATGCGGATATCCCCCTGCTCAACCCCAATGCAAAAGTGCCCTTCGACGAGATGGAATGGCATCGCAATTGGCTGGGAGAGTCCACGGATGTGTCCTTTTACCTTCAGGATACTTCAGGACGGGACATCGGATTCTTCGCGTTGCGCGAAGGGATCGGACCGGAAGTGCGGCACCTGACCTACGTCTACCTCTCCGAAGAGGTGCGCGGCGGGTCCGGCGCGGAATTGGCCAAGCTCGTCGAGCAGGCGGCCGAGGACCTCGGCGCATTGGTTCTGACCTTGAAAGTGGAAACCGACAACGCTCCGGCGTTCAACGCCTATCTCTCGGCCGGCTACGAGGAACTGTCCCGCCGGCACGGCATGGCAACCATGCGCCTGGATCTGGAAGCGCGCGCCGCCGCGTAGCTGGAGCTGCCAGGACAGGTCGCCTCGAAGGTCGGCAAGGCACGTCGGGCTGATCCGCGTTCGGTGCAAGCCCGACCCTTGGACACCCGCCCTCCGAGGCCAACCTGGCGCGTTACATCGCCAAGGTGCATTGCATTTTGAACGACGCGGCCGACCTGCAGCGAGTGCGCGTTTCCCTAAACACCGCCTTAACCTCAAGCGCACTTTCCGCGCCCTATCCAAAGGCGGCGCCGTCACTCGTAGCTGCGCAAATCCTCGATCACCTTGCCATCGTTGGGCAGGCTGCCCCGGGCCACGACCTCGATCTTGCCCTTCAGCTTCAGCACGTCGCTCACCGTCGCCGCATAGGCCTCGGGCGCGCCGCCATCGGCCTCGATCTGCACGGTCATCACGTCCATCTCGCCTTCGCGGCTGGCCACCACCCGGGCGCGCGCAATCTCTGAATGCTTGGCCACCAGCGCGGCCACCTGTTCGGGCCGCACGAACATGCCCTTGATCTTGGTGGTCTGGTCGGCGCGCCCCATCCAGCCCTTGATCCGCATGTTGGTCCGCCCACAGTGGCTTTCCCCCTCCAGCACCGCGCTCAGGTCGCCGGTGGCAAAGCGGATCAGCGGATAGTCCGGGTTCAGCGTGGTCACCACGACCTCTCCCACTTCGCCGGGCTTCACCGGATCGCCCGTGCCGGGCGTCACGATCTCCACGATAACGCCCTCGTCCACGATCATCCCCTCCTGCGCCGGGCTTTCATAGGCGATGTTGCCCAGATCGGCGGTGGCATAGCATTGCAGGCACTGAATGCCCCGATCCGCATATTCCTTCCGCAGCGACGGAAACAGCGCCCCGCCCCCCACGGCGGCCTTGGTGATGCGCAGGTTCAGCCCCATCTCGTCCGCCTTGTCCAGGATCACCTTCAGGTAATCCGGCGTCCCGGCATAGGCGGTCGTCCCGATGTCATGCGCCGCCTGCACCTGCAGCTCGGTCTGCCCGGTCCCGGCGGGCAGCACCGTCGCCCCGACGGCCCGTGCCCCGTTCTCGAACATCATGCCGGCGGGCGTCAGGTGATAGCCGAAACAGTTCTGTACGATATCCCCCGCGCCGATGCCGCAGGCATGAAGAAACCGCCCCATCCGCCACCAGTCATTCCCCGCGCCGCCCGGCTCGTAAATCGGCCCGGGGCTCTGGAACACATGCGCAAAACCCGAGGCCGTGCCCACCGTCAGCCCGCCAAACGGCGGCGCAGCCTTCTGCGCCTGCCCCAGGTCCGCCTTGCGCAGCACCGGCAAGCCGGCAAGGTCAGCCACGCTCTTGATATCCCCCGGCGCGACCCCCGCCAGCGTATCGCCATAGCCCGCAAGCCCCTGCGCCCGTTCGATCTGCTCGCCCAATGCGCGAGCAATGGCCGATGCGCGGTCCGCGGACTTGCGCGCTTCAAGATCATCGAAATACTGGCTCATGTGCTGGCCCTCCATCGGCCGTTGACCTCGCGACAGCCTGCCCGATGGTCGGACATGCACCGTCGTGTTACCCATTGCATACTATTGTATACGAAATTTTTGCCTGACAGATACCAGAGATTGCTACCATGACCGACACCGATACCGCGCCCGTTCTCGACCGCGCCGCGCTGGATGCGCGCATCACTTTCCATGAAGAGCTGCAGATCATGGAAGTCGATTTCAACGACGTCCACTTCCCCGACAGCGCCACCGTCAACGCCTTCTACGACCGGCTCGAGGCGCGCATCGCCGCCACCGGCGAGGAAAAGTGGTTCTTCCTCGTGAACCTCAATGGCACCCGTATCGACCCGGCGGCCTGGACGGCCTATTCCCGCCGGGGCCGCGCGCTCAACCTGGCGCATTCCATGGGCTCGGTCCGCTTCGACGCGTCCGAGGAAACCAAGCGCCAGATTCTCCGCGCCGCCAACACCGAGGCGTTCGATCCCAACCTCTTCTCCGACCGCGACGCCGCCATCGCCCGCATCGCCGAGATGCCCAGCACGCGGCGCACCCGCGTCACGCACGACCCGACCTACACCAATGCCGATTTCGTACGCCGCATCCGGTTCGATCCCGAGACCGTCATCATGGACGTGGACTTCTCGCATTTCACATTCCACCACAGCCGCGACGTCAACGATTTCTACGACCACATCGAGGAGCGCATCCGCGCCACCGACCGCCGCTGGTTCTTCCTCGTCAATCTCAACGGCTGCGAGATCCTGCCCGCCGCCTGGGTGCAATACGCCCATCGCGGCAAGCGACTGAACGAGGCCGCCTCGCTCGGCTCGGCCCGCTACGCCGCCGGGTCGGAAACCGAGGAAGACATCCGCCTGCGCGCCGAATCCCAGGGCTTCCGCCCCAACATCCGCAACACCCGCACCGAGGCTCTGGCCCTGATCGAAGAGATGCGGGCGGAACTGACGAAAGACACCTGAACCGGACCAATCATGGCCCTGCGCCCAATTCGGCATGCGCCCCACCGCGCTCATATCCGGTAGCCGTCCGCGGAAAGGCCGGGCCGCCCGACCGTCCGCTCCAGGCTGTCCCTGACCGCCTCCATCAACGGCGTGCCATAGGGCCAGTTCCACAAGCCCACGCCGAACCCGGCAATGATAAAGCCCCCCTCGGACGCCCAATCATTCACCGATGTCTCGGCCCCGCAGGTTATGCACGTGACAGCCGTGTCCGAAAAATCGGCATCGGCCACCGCATCTCCGATCTCGTTAATCTGATCGTCAAAGGCCTCGGGGTCCTCGTTCGAGATCGACACCTTGCACCGACGACATTCAAGCGTGTCCGTGTTCAACGGACCGAAGTTGAAGATCAGCGACGGGCAGAACTCCGCACCGTTGGTCAGCAGTTCAGAAAACGATCCGAAACGCCCCGCAAGGGCAACGCCCGCCGGCGCCGGTCGATGCACCGGCCCTCTCGGCGCACCAAGAATGGCCTCCGGGTCCCGGTCCTGTCGTATGATACCCTGCCCAACCAAGTCGGCAATCGTGCCGTCAAGCAAGGCGCCAGCGTTCGGCGGCGTCGGTTCCGGGTAGGCGAAGAACCAGACACTGTCGCTCATGAAAGCCACCGCTTGCGGCGGCGATAGCTGCGCACGTCGCGAAAAGACTTGCGCCCCTCGTCCGACATCCCGAGGTAGAATTCCTTCACATCCGGGTTCTCGCGAAGCTCCTTCGCTGGCCCGTCCATCACCACGCGCCCACTTTCCAGGATGTATCCATACTGCGCGAACCGCAGCGCCACGTTGGTGTTCTGCTCCGCCAGCAGGAAGGTATAGCCCTCCTCCTCGTTCAGCGACTTCACGATCCCGAAAATCTGCTCCACCAGCTGCGGCGCCAGCCCCATGCTGGGCTCGTCCAGCAGGATCGTCTCGGGCCGCGACATCAGCGCGCGCCCGATCGCGCACATCTGCTGCTCGCCGCCGGACGTGTATCCCGCCTGGCTCCGTCGCCGCTCCTTCAGGCGCGGAAAATATTCGTACACAAGGTCCAGATCCTTCTCGATCTCCCCCTTGCTCGACCCGCGTGTATAGGCCCCGGTCAGCAGGTTCTCCTCCACCGTCAGGTGCTCGAAGCAATGCCGCCCCTCCATCACCTGGATCACGCCCTTCTTCACCAGCTCCGACGGCACAAGGTCCTGCACCCGCTCGCCACGGTACCGGATGTTGCCCTTGGTGACTTCACCCCGCTCGGACTTCAATAGGTTGGAAATCGCCTTCAGCGTCGTGGTCTTGCCAGCCCCGTTGCCGCCCAGAAGCGCCGTGATCCCGCCCTTCGGCACGCTCAGGCTCACACCCTTCAGCACGAGGATCACGTGATTGTAGATCACCTCGATATTGTTCACCTCAAGCAGGTTTTCCTGCGTCTCGACGGCGGCCTCGGCCATGGCTCAACTCTCCCGCGCTCATCCCGGGGCACAGGCGCGCCCCCGGCTTTCACTGTTCTTCAAATACTCGAAATCCCCCGGCCGCCACCCTGTGCAGCGGCCGGGGAAATAGCGTCAGATCAGCACCCCGGCTCGATGCCGTTCTCCTCGGCAAAGGCGGCCGAGTCCTCTTCCACCAGCGGTTGGATGATCTCCTGGTCCGACTGGTAGTACTCGGTGATCAGGTCGAACTCGCCGGCCTCCGCGTTCCACTGCGACACGGCGCCAAAGCCGTTGCCGCCATGGTTCTCGCACGACACCTTGAACTCGGGGCCAAAGTTCGGAAGGCCAAGCGCGGCCATCTTCTCTTCGGTCATTTCCAGGTTCTCCATGCCGTCGCGCATCTGGGCAGCATTGATCGCGGCGGTGCCATGCATCTCCTGCGCGGTCTTGATCGCCTCGGCGGCCAGCATCGCGGCATACATGCCCCGGTTATAAAGAACCGAGCCGATCTGGTCGCCCGCACCGGCGGCGTTGCCGGTATCCACGACATGCGTCTGGATATCGTCGTAGATCGGGTAATCGGACCCGAGGTTGTGGAAGGTCAGCGCCTTGTATCCATCGGCCCCGGCCCCGGCGGATTTCACGTCGTTCTCCGAGCCGGACCACCAGATACCGATGAAGTTCTCCATCGGGAACCGGATGTTCACGGCTTCCTGAATCGCGACCTGGTTCATCACGCCCCAGCCCCACATGATCACGTAGTCCGGGCGCTGCTGGCGCACCTGCAACCACTGCGACTTCTGCTCCTGGCCCGGATGATCCACCGGCAGCAGCATCAGCTCGTAACCATGCTTCTCCGCCAGCTTCTCCAGCGTCCGGATCGGCTCCTTGCCATAGGCGGAGTTGTGATAGACCAGCGCCACTTTCTTGCCGCTCAGGTCGCCGTCATTCTGCTCCGACAGGTGCGTGATCGCCAGCGATGCGCCGTCCCAGTAGTTGGCGGGATAGTTGAACACCCACTTGAACACCTCCCCGGCCTTGGCGCTGGTGCGGCCATAGCCCATCGTGTGAAGCGGGATACCGTCGGCGGTCGCCTTCGGGATCAGCTGATAGGTGATGCCGGTGGACAGCGGTTGATACACCAGCGCGCCTTCGCCCTTGGTCGCCTCGTAGCACTCCACACCCTTCTCGGTGTTGTACCCGGTCTCGCATTCGATCAGGTTGATCATCTCGCCGCCGATGCCGCCGTCACGCTCGTTCAGCAGGGTGAAATAATCCTGGTAGCCATCCGAGAACGGTATGCCGTTCGCAGCATAAGGCCCGGTGCGATAGCTGGTATCGACGATGGTCAGCTCCGCAAGCGCGGGGCTGGCCACCATCGCCACAGCCGCAATCGCTGTCAGCAGTTTCTGTTTCATCGGTTTGATCCTCCCTTGGTATGTCCGATGTCTCGTCATGGGCGTTTTCCTCGCCCAACTCGTAGGGCGGGATTTCATCCCGCCATGCCGCCCCCTAATGCGGGAAGGGCCATAGTCTCAATTTCTCCTTGGCCACCCGCCACAGCTGCGCCAGCCCGTGCGGCTCGGCCACCAGGAATATCACGATCAGCCCGCCCACGATGATGAACTCGAAATGCGCCGCCAGGTCCGTGGGCCAGCCCAGGCCGCCCACCAGCACGTTCTTCAACAGCACCGGCAACAGCACCAGGAACGCCGCCCCGGCGAAGGAGCCGAAGATCGAGCCCAGCCCGCCGATGATGACCATGAACAGCACGAGGAACGACTTGTTGATGCCAAAGACCTCACCCACTTCCACGGCGCCAAGGTAGACGGCAAAGAACAGCGCTCCCGCAATCCCGACGAAAAAGCCCGACACGGCAAAAGCGCTCAGCTTGGCCTTCAGCGGATTGACCCCGATGATCTCGGCAGCGATGTCCATGTCCCGGATCGCCATCCACTGCCGCCCCTGCATACCCCGCGTCAGGTTCCGCGCCACGAGCGCACAAACCACGGTGAACACCAGGCAGAACAGGTACGCGGCCCAGGGCGCGGTCTCGGCCCCCGTGATGGGCACGCCCAGCACCGTCCGCTCCGGCGCGTTGATCTGCCCCGACGCCGAGTAATTGTAGAACCACCCCACCCGGTTGAAGAGCCACACGAGGAAGAACTGCGCCGCCAGCGTCGCCACCGCCAGGTAGAACCCCTTGATCCGCAGGCTCGGCAGGCCAAAGAGCACGCAGACCCCCGCCGTGATTCCGCCCGAGATGATCACGTGGACAAAAATGCTCACCTCGGGAAACCCAGTCATCAGCTTGTAACAGGCATAGGCCCCCACGGCCATGAACCCCCCGGTCCCCAGGCTCACCTGCCCGCAATAGCCCACAAGTATGTTCAGCCCGATCGCGGCGATCGAATAGATCAGGAACGGCAGGAAGACCGCGTTCACCCAATAGTCGTTGATCACGAAGGGCACGACGGCAAACGCCACCAGCAAGACCGCGTAATAGCGGAACCTGTCGAACTTGATCGGAAAGGTCTGGCTGTCCGCCACGTAGGACGTCTTGAAGTCGCCCGCCTCACGATAAAACATCAGATCTCTCCTCCAGGTACGTCACATGCCCAGGTCCGCTCAAACCGGTTCCGCATCGTCATCCTCCCGCTTCGCCACGCGGTTCGCGGGCCGGGCATAGCCCGTCTCCTCGGCGTGCCGCACCAGCCAGAAATACGCCAGCATCCCCGTGCCGCCGCCCAGCGCCGCCAGGATCGCGGCCACCACCATTTGGCCGCTCTGATCCACGCCCGAGGTCAGCGCCAGGTACCCGAAGGCCCAGAACCCCGACCATGCGACCACGTTCAAGATCGCGATCACCTGTCTCATGTCTTGCCCTCCCCGGCCTTCAGCATATCCGCCTTCAGCGCCGCGAACTTCGCCTGCGCCGCGCCCCAGCTTTCCCCGGCACGTCCCGCCATCGAAATCTCCGCGCCGCAATTGCCACAGGCAAACGACGCCCCTTCCATCAGCGCCCGCGTCTCTATCGCGATGGGCGTGCCGCAATCCGGGCAGTCTATGCTCTGTTCAAGGCCCATGGCTCACACCCTCTCGATGATCTTCTCGCCGAACAGGCCCTGCGGCCGGAACACCAGGAAGATCAGCGCCAGCACATAGGCAAACCAGATCTCCGTCGCCCCGCCCAGGTAGGGCGCGCCAATGGCGAATTCGAACAGCTTCTCTCCGACGCCGATCAGCAAACCGCCCACGATGGCCCCGGGGATCGAGGTGAAGCCGCCCAGCATCAGCACCGGCAACGCCTTCAGCGCGATCAGCGACAACGAGAACTGCACGCCCGACTTGGTGCCCCACATGATCCCCGCGACCAGCGCGACGAACCCGGCCAGTGACCACACCATCACCCAGATGAAGTTCAACGAAATGCCCACCGACAGCGCCGCCTGGTGGTCATCCGCCACCGCCCGCATCGCGCGGCCCTGCTTGGTGTATTGCGCGAACACGATCAGCGTGAACACCAGCGCGGCCGCGATCACCGTCGCCACGATGTCCAGGTTGTCGATGAAAAAGCCGTATCCGAACCATCCCGCCGTGGTCTCGTCGATCACCTCGTTGATCCCCTGCGGCAGGCCCACATCCATCGTCTTGATATCCGATCCCCACATCATGTCCCCGAACCCTTCGAGGAAATAGGCAAGGCCGATCGTCGCCATGAACAGGATGATCGGCTCCTGGTTCACCAGGTGCTTGAAGATGAAGGTGTTGACCGCCCAGGCCAGCGCAACCATCACCACCATGGTCAGCAAGATCGCGGCCAGCGCCGGCACGTGCCAGCCGAAATGGTGGATCTCCGTGCCGAAGATCGCGTTGATCAAGTGCGAAAACGGCACCTGCCCTTCCATGATGCCCACCAGCGTCAGCGCCGCGAACAGCGCCATCACGCCTTGCGCATAGTTGAAGATCCCCGACGCCTTGTAGATCAGCACGAAACCCAGCGCGACCAGCGCATAGAGAACCCCGGCCATCAGGCCATTCAGGAACACTTCCATTCCGAAAATCAACTGATCAGGCATTTATCTTTTTCCTCTGATTAGGCGGGTGATGCGAAGCCCACGCTGCCGAGGTTGAGTTTCAATGAGAACGAGATCATTCGGAAAATCGGCGACCGAGTAGAATTCAAACTCTCCAGCGTAACCCCCACTAGAGTCTACCAGCCGCGCTTCCGTGTCTTGGACGAATGCCTCAATGAACTCCGAGGGCAGCACGTCTTTGAAAACCATTGAGCAGTGTTGGGTTTTACCGTCTGGGTCAGCACTGGTACCGAAAAATGCCGCGACAGGCAGCGGTGGCTCATCTGGAGTCAAAAGCGCGTATCCGAAATAGTCGAGAAACTCAGCCTCTACGTCGGGAACAAATATTTCTAACTCCGGCGCTTCGATTTTCTTCCAATCGAGACGCTCTGCTAGTTCCTCAACCCTAGATAGTTCGAAACCTGTATTCAGACATACGCCAAAAAACGCACCCAGAGCAGCGTTGGTTTGATGCTCCACAAGTTCTTCCGCGCTTACTCTATTCGCAGAAACGGCCAACCCAGACCAGAGCAGCATACTAACTGCGAAAGCTTGTGAAAACGCGCGCCCCACCTCAATCATGCGCCACCCCCAGGTAAGCGTCGATCACCGCCTGGTTGCTGCGCACCTCGTCGGGCGTGCCGTCACCGATTTTCTTGCCGTAATCCATCACCACGACACGGTCGCTGAGGTCCATCACCACGCCCATGTCATGCTCGATCAGCACGATGGTCGTCCCGAACTCGTCATTCACGTCTAGGACAAAGCGGCTCATGTCCTCCTTCTCCTCGACGTTCATCCCCGCCATCGGCTCGTCCAGCAGCAGGATCGACGGCTCCGCCGCCAGCGCCCGCGCCAGCTCCACCCGCTTCTTCAACCCATAGGGCAGCCGCCCCACCGGCGTCTTGCGAATGTGCTGGATCTCCAGAAAGTCGATGATCCGCTCCACGAAAGCCCGGTTCTCCACCTCCTCGCGCTCGGCCTTGCCCTTCCAAAACGACTGCGAAAACAGCCCTGATTTCATCTGCCGAATGCGCCCCGTCATCACGTTGTCCAGCACGCTCATCCCCTCGAACAGGGCGATGTTCTGGAACGTCCGTGCAATCCCCTGCTGCGCCACTTGGTAAGGCTTCATCTGCGGGCGCTTTTCGCCCTTGTACCAGACCTCGCCCTCCTGCGGATTGTAGAAGCCCGAGATCACGTTCAGCATCGAGGATTTGCCCGCGCCATTGGGCCCGATGATCGCCCGGATCTCGCCCTCCCGCACGTCAAACGAAATGTCCTGGATCGCCACCACCCCGCCAAACCGCAGCGTGATGTTCTTCATCTCCATCACCACGCCGCCAATCTTGCGGCCATCCTCGGTGGTGTAACCTTCGGTCTGATCAAGCATCAAAACTCTCCCAACGCGAGACGGGATGGCGGGCGGGGCGAAAGCGCAGCTGAGCGTCGTCCCGTCATTCCGCCGCCACCTTCTCCTGCGCCACCGGCACCACCTCGGCATCCACGATCTTCAGCGTGGCCGAAATGCTGCCCTTGCGCCCATCCTCATAGGTGACTTCCGTCGTGGTGAACTTCTCCGTCGAGCCGTCATAAAGCGCCGCCAGCAACTCCTCGAACTTCTCCGAGATCACGCCCCGCCGCACCTTCCGCGTCCGGGTCATCTCGCCATCGTCGGCATCCAGCTCCTTGTGCAGCACCAGGAAGCGATGCACCTGGCAATGCGCCAGCATCGGATCCTCGGCCAAGCTCCGGTTCACCTCTTCCACATGCTCCTTAACCGTCTCCAGCACTCGCGGATGCCCCGCCAGCTCCTGGTAGGAGGCATAGCCGATATTGTTCCGCTCGGCCCAGTTGCCCACCGCATTGAGGTCGATGTTGATGAAGGCCGTGCACTGCTCCCGCCCATTGCCGAACACCACGGCCTCGAGGATGTTGGGATAGAATTTCAGCTTGTTTTCCACGTATTTGGGGGCAAACAGGCTGCCATCGGCCATCTTGCCAACATCCTTGGCCCGGTCGATGATCTTCAGATGCCCGGTCTTGTCGTCGATGAACCCGGCATCGCCCGTCGCGACCCAGCCCTCGGCATCCTTGGTGCTCGCCGTGCTCTCGGCATTCTTGTAGTATTCCTCGAACACCCCGTCGCCGCGATAGAAAACCTCGCCGCTCTCGGCGATCTTCAACTCCACCCCGGGCGCGGCCACGCCCACCGTGTCGCTGTAGACCTCGCCATCGGGCTGCAGCGTGATGAAAACCGACGCCTCGGTCTGGCCGTAAAGCTGCTTCAGGTTGATCCCCAGCGAGCGGTAGAAATCGAAGATCTCCGGCCCGATCGCCTCGCCGGCAGTATAGCCCACGCGCACCCGGCCAAAGCCCAGCGTATCCTTCAACGGCCCGTACACCAGCAGCCCGCCGAGGCGGTATTTCAGTCGGTCCCATCCACTGACGCTCTTCCCGTCCAGGATCGCCGGCCCCACCTTCCGCGCGTGCTCCATGAAGGTATGGAACAGCCATTGCTTCATCCGGCTGGCATCCTCCATCCGGATCATCACGTTCGTGAGCTGCGTCTCGAACACCCGCGGCGGCGCGAAGTAATATGTCGGCCCGATCTCGCGCAGGTCCACCTGCATCGTGTCCGGGCTCTCCGGGCAGTTCACGCAGAATCCGCACCAATAGGCCTGCCCGATGGAAAAGATGAAATCCCCCACCCACGCCATCGGCAGATAGGCCAGCACCTCCTCGTTCCGCGTCAGGTGATCGAACTCCGAAGACGATTTCGACGCCTCGATGATGTTGCGGTTGGACAGCACCACGCCCTTCGGCTTTCCGGTGGTCCCCGAGGTATACAGCATCACGCAGGTGCTGTCGTAATCCAGGGCATCCCGCCGCGCCTTCAGATCGCCAATGAATTCCTCACGCGCCGCGCGTCCCTGCTCTTGCACGTGGCTATACTGGTGCAGCTTGTGATGATCGTATTTCCGCAGACCGCGGGGATCGACATAAATGATATGTTCGAACAGGTGCAGCTCATCCTGGATATCGATGATCTTGTCGACCTGCTCCTGGTCCTCGACGATGGCGAACCGCGCGCCGCAATGGTCCAGAACATAGGCCATCTCGTCGCTGGCACTGTCCTGGTAGACTGGCACCGGGATCGCGCCCACCGATTGCGCGGCGACCATCGACCAGTAGAAATAGGGCCGGTTGCGCCCGATAACGGCAACGAAATCGCCCTTGTTCACGCCAAGCGTCAACAGCCCCAGCGCCAGCGCCTCGATCTCCTGCTCCGCCTCGGCCCAGGTCCAGCTTTGCCAGATCCCGTATTCCTTCTCCCGGTAGGCAGGCTTGGCTCCGAACTGCGCGGCGTTGCGCTGCAAAAGGGCCGGAATGGACGAAAGCCCATCCGCGCCTCTCGACGACTGTGCCAAATTTTGTCCTCCCTTTGTCCGCTCTCTCCCGCGAACAGACCGCGCCCCACGGCGGCGAGTCTTGATCCACCATAGAGTGCGCAGCCGACGCTGAGCGTCAACTTTTTCCTGATCTTTGCGCAATCCTTACGAATTGTAACAGACGCCACGTAAGCCGCGCCGGTCTTTACCATCCGCCATCCCGGACCTGATCCGGGATCTCTTGCCCCGACGCAGCCCCACTCTTGACATACCCGCCATTTCCCCGTCGATTGCCCCTCTCGCAAGAGGACCGCAACGATGACCCGACCACAGATGGATTTCTGGTTCGAATTCGCCTCGACCTACTCCTATCTCAGCGTCATGCGCCTGCCCGCCCGCGCGGCCGAGGCCGGGGTCGCCGTCCGCTGGCGCCCCTTCCTGCTCGGCCCGATCTTCGCCGCGCAGGGCTGGGACACTTCGCCGTTCAGGATCTATGCCGCCAAGGGCAATTACATGTGGCGTGACATGGAACGTCGCTGCGCCGCCCGCGGCCTCACCTTCAAGCGGTCCGACACCATGCCCCAGCACAGCGTGCTCGCCGCCCGCACCGCGCAACTGGCGCTCGAACACGCCCAGGGCATCGCCTTTTGCCAGAACGTCTACCTCATGCAGTTCGCCGAAGGCCTGAACATCGCCGACACCGACGTCATCGCCGCCTGCCTTTCGGCGGCCAACCTTCCCCCCGACCTGATCGACAAGGCCCAGGCCGACGCCAACAAGCACCGCTTGCACGACACCACCCAAGAGGCCATGCGCCGCGGCATCTTCGGCGCTCCCAGCTTCACCGTGGGCAACGAGCTTTTCTGGGGCGACGACCAGCTCGACACCGCCCTCGCCTGGGCGACGGAGCATCCCGCATGAGCCCGCGCGACACCACGCAGATGACCACGGCAGGCCTCAACCTCATCCAGCAGGCCCTGACGATCTACGATGCCGATCTCGACCTCGCCGTCTGCAACCGCCGCTTCCAGGAAATGTTCGACCTGCCCGACCGGCTGGTCACCCCCGGCGCGCACTTCGAGGACACCATCCGCTTTCTGGCCGAACGCGGCGACTACGGCGAAGTGTCCGATGTCGACCGCTTCGTCGCCGACCGGGTCGAAACCGCCCGCGCGTTCAAACCGCACTACATGGAACGCACCCGCGCCAATGGCCGCACCATCAGCGTCGAGGGCTCTCCCTTGCCTCAGGGCGGCTGGGTCACCGTCTACACCGACATCTCCCGCGCCAAACAGCAGGAGGCGCTTCTCGCCGCCCGGTCCGAAGAACTGTCGGACCGCCTCGTCACCTATTCCGACGACCTGGCGGCGGCCAACCGACAGCTTGAATCCACCATCACCGCGCTGGAAGAGGCCCAGCGCCAGGCCTCCGAGGCCGAGGCCCGCATGCGCCTGACGACCGAGATGGTGCCCGCCCATATCGCCCATCTCGGCCCCGACCGGCGCTATACCTATTCCAACCGCCGCCTGTCGCTCATCATGCCGGGCAGCACCGCCGACCCCGTTGGCCTCGCCCCCGCCGACGCGCTGGGGGACGAGGCCTTCGCCAATATCGCCCCGCATCTCGACCGCGCCTATGCCGGCGCGCCGTCGGTGTTCGAATTCACCCACGCCCCCAGTTCCCGCCGCATCCGCGTGGCACTCACGCCCGATCCGGCCACCGGCGGCGTCTATATCCTGTCCATGGACATCACCGAAGAGGCGCAGACCCGCGCCGCATTGGGCCAGCACCGCCGCCGCGAGATGGCTGCGCAACTGACCTCCGGCCTCGCGCATGATTTCTCGAACCTGCTGACCATCATCCTCGGCATGCAATCCCGCCTGCAATCCATGTCCCTCCCCGAAGAGGCCACGGACCTCATCGCCGCCACCCTTGGGGCGGCGCGGCGCGGCGGCACACTGCTCGACCGCATTGCCGACATGACCGGCCCGCGCGAACATACCCCCGTGGCCACCGACCTGCCCGCCTTCCTGCACGATCTCGAACCGCTCGCCCGCTCCGTCCTGCCCGAAACGATCACGCTGAGCATCGCCGCCGAGAATGCGCCCCGCACCTGCCTGCTCGATCCCGGCATGCTGCAGGACTCGCTCATCAACCTTCTGCTCAACGCCCGCGATGCCATCGGCGAAGCGGACGCCGCGCCGGGCCGCATCACCCTTGCCGTCACCACCGTTCAGGACACCTGGCTCGACGTCGCCGTCTCCGACACCGGCCTCGGGTTTTCCGATCACGTCCGCAGCCACGCCTTCGATCCGTTCTTCACCACCAAGGGGGGCGAAGGCTCGGGGCTGGGCCTCACCATGGTCTACAACATGACCAAGCTCGCCGGCGGGCGGGTGATGATCGACAACACCGACACCGGCGGCCAGGTCACCCTGCGCCTGCCCCTGCGCGAGGTCAGCGCCGAGGACACCCCCGGCTTCGTCCTTCTGGTCGAGGACAGCGCCGACCTGCGCGAAAGCATCCGCGCCATGCTCCGCGCCGACGGCCACCAGGTCATCGAGGCCACAAGCGCGACCGAGGCGCAGGCGCTTCTGAACGGCCTGCCCGAGATCACCGCCATCCTCAGCGACATCACCCTCGAAGGCGAGGCCACCGGGCTCGACCTCATCGACGCCCTTCCGGCGCGGCACCCGCCCGCGGTGCTCATGACCTCGCTACCGCTCTCCGATCCGCTTCACGCCGCGGCCCTTGAACGCGCGCCCGTGCTGCGCAAACCGTTCCAACCCGGCGCCTTGCGCGCCGCGCTATCGGGCGGGGCGACACCATGACCGACACCGCCCCCCTCGTCACCATCCTCGATGACGAGCCGGCCATTCGCACCATGCTGGCCCAAACGCTGGAAGAGGCCGGCTTTCGCACCCTCACCTTCGCCCGCGCGACCGAGTTCGAGGCCGCGCTGCGCTCCACCTCGCCCGATATCTGCCTCGTCGACCTGTCCCTGCCCGACCGCGACGGGCTGACCCTGGTGCATCGCCTGGCACTGGAACAGGGCGCGCGGGTCATCATCATATCGGGCCGGGCCGAGGTGCAGGACCGCGTGACGGGGCTTGAACTGGGCGCGGACGACTACATCATCAAGCCCTTCGACCCGGCCGAGGTCGTGGCCCGCATCCGCGCCCGCCTGCGCCGCGACGCGCCCAATTCGCAAACCGGCGACACCGCCCGCTTCGGCCCCTGGACCGCGCATTTCGACCGCTACGTTCTGGAAGACGACAGCGGGCAGGAAACCCCCTTTTCCCACGCCGAAGGCGAAGTCCTCCGTCTTTTCCTCGACCGTCCCAAGCGCCTGATCTCGCGGCAGGCCATGCAAGAGGCCCTGGGCGGCGCAGCGGGCGAAAGCTTCGACCGCGCCATGGACGTCCGCATCTCGCGCCTGCGCACCAAGCTGCGCGAGGACCCCAAGAACCCCCGCCTGATCAAGACGATCTACGGCGCGGGTTACATCTTTCTGGGGGATGTCAGCTGGGGCTCGGCGTAACGCACGGACCCACCGCGTAGGGTGGGTGAAAACCCACGCGCCCTACCCCCATGCGCTCATCAAAATATTCCGCGCCACGGCCTTCACCCTCCCGCGCCCCGGCGCTAGGTTGCCCCCAACCGAAACGACGAAAGCATCCACCTTGGCGGAACTCATCCTTGTGCGGCACGGGCAGGCCAACAGCCACGCCACCGACGAAGCGGGCTACGACCAACTTTCCGACCTCGGCGCCGATCAGGCCCGCTGGCTGGGCGAGCATATCGCCGCCACCAACCCGCATTTTGACCGCGTCCTCACCGGCACGCTGCAACGCCAGGTCGACACCGCCCACCACATGGGCGTCACCGTCACCACCCAGGATCCGCGCCTGAACGAGCTCAGCTATTTCGCCCTCGCCCAGGCCGCCTTCGACGCCCACGCCATCCCGGTGCCCACCGACCCGTCGCAATTCGCCACGCATCTGCCTCGTGTCATCACCCTCTGGACCACCGGCGACCTGCCCGGCGTCCCCGAAAGCTTCGATGACTTCGCCGCCCGCATCACCGAAGTGCTGACCGAGCAATGCGCCGACGCGGGCCGTACCCTGCTGGTCACCTCCGGCGGCGTCATCGGCATGGCCCTGCGCCACGTGCTCGACCTCGACAACACCGCCATGGCCCGCGTCATGCTCCAGATCAACAACGCCTCGATGCATCGCCTCAGCTACGTGCACGACACGCTCATGGTCGCGGGCTTCAATGCCATCCCGCATCTCGACCGTCCCGACCGGGCCCATGCCCGCACCTATGTCTGAAGGACCCCGCGCATGAAATTCTACTACGCCCCCGGAACCATCTCCGTCGCCACCGGCCTGCTTCTGCAAGAGGCCGGGCTGGACCATACCCCCGTCGCCCTCAACTTCGCCGACGGCGACCAGACCAAGCCTGACTACCTCGCGCTCAACCCCAAGGGCCGCGTCCCGGCTCTGGTCACCGATCAAGGCATCCTGACGGAAACCGGCGCCATTGCCGAATTCATCGCCGCCCAGGTGCCCGACAAAGGCCTCGTGCCCGCCGACCCGTGGCAGGCCGCGCAGATGCGCTCTGTCTGCTATTACCTCGCCGCGACAATGCACGTGAACCACGCCCACGGCCCCCGCGGCATCCGCTGGGCCGACAGCGACGCGGCGCTCGCTGACATGAAGGCCAAGATGCCCCGGACCATGGCCGACAGTTGCACGTTCATCGAGGAAAACTGCGCCCTCGCCCCCTTCGTCATGGGCGAGCAGATGACCATCGCCGACCCCTGGCTTTTCGCCATCTGCTGCTGGCTGGAAATGGACAAGGTCGACGTAGACCGCTTCCCCAGGATCAAGGCCCACCGCGCCATGATGGCCGCCCGCCCCTCGGCGGCTGCCATCCGCGACTACGGCCTGCTGACGAAAGACTTCGCATGACCCATCTCTGGCTCCGCGCCGAACAGCGCGACAACGAAGACCGCACGGGCCTCACGCCCGACGGCGTCGCCATCCTCATCGCGCAGGGCATCGAGGTCAGCGTCGAGGACAGCCCCGACCGCATCATCCCCACCGACCGCTATGCCGACGCGGGCGCCACCATCGTGCCGCAAAACTCATGGCCCGACGCGCCCCGCGACGCCATCATCTTCGGCCTCAAGGAACTGCCCGATGACGGCACACCCCTGCCGCACCGCCACATCATGTTCGGCCACGCCTTCAAGGGCCAGCATTCCGGCCGCCGCCTGCTGGACCGCTTCAAGGCAGGCGGCGGCACGCTCTACGACCTGGAATACCTGGTGGATGAACACGGCCGCCGCGTTGCCGCCTTCGGCTACTGGGCGGGCTATGCCGGCGCCGCCGTCAGCCTCTTCGCCTGGGCCGCGCAGCAGCAGGGCCAGACCTGCGGGCCCGTCACCGCCTACCCGGACAAGGACGCGCTGCTCGCGGATCTGGCCGAAACACTCGACGCCACCGGCGTTGAGCGCCCTTCGGCCATCGTCATCGGCTCGCTTGGCCGCGTCGGCACCGGCGCGGCCGACCTCTGCACCGCGATGGATGTCACCACCACCAAGTGGGACATGGACGAAACCGCCCACGGCGGCCCCTTCCCGGACATCCTTCAGCACAACCTTTTCCTCAACTGCATCTTCGCCCGCCCCGGCACGCCCGTCTTCGTGCCACGCGAGGCCCTGACCGCCCCCCGCCGCCTGACCGTCATCGGCGACGTGGCCTGCGATCCGGACAGTGATTACAACCCCGTGCCGGTCTATTCCCAGGCCACCACCTGGGACGCCCCCGTGACCCGCGTGCACGACGCGCCCCCGCTCGATGTGATGGCGATCGACAACCTGCCGTCGCTCCTTCCGCTGGAATCCTCGCAGGACTATGCCAGCCAACTCTTGCCATCCTTGAAAACACTGGACAAACTGGACGCCGGAGTATGGGCGCGCACGGAACAGACCTTCCGCGAGCACGTTTGAAGGGGGCACCGACATGACAATCCACTGGTGTGGCACCGGCCTGTCGGCCGTGCCCGGGCTGCGCAGGCTGATCGAGGCGGGCCACGACGTCACCGTCTGGAACCGCTCGCTGGACAAGGCCGAGGCCGCCGTGGGCGACCTCACCAACCGCATCCGCGCCTTCGATTTCGACATGCTGTCGGCCGAGGTGCAGGAGGGCGATATCGTGGTGTCCATGTTGCCCGGCGACTGGCACGTGCCGATCGCCGAGATGTGCATCAACAAGGGCGCACACTTCGTCTCAAGCTCCTACATCGCCCCCGAGATGCGCGCGCTCCACGCCAAGGCGCTTGTGCGCGGCGTCAGCGTGGTCAACGAGATCGGCCTCGATCCCGGCATCGATCACCTGATGGCCCATCACCTGATGGCCGAGTACCGCGCCTCCGCGGCGTTCAACCCCGAGAACGATCTCAGCTTCCTCAGCTATTGCGGCGGCATCCCCAAAAACCCCAACCCGTTCCGCTACAAGTTCAGTTGGTCACCGCTGGGCGTGCTCAAGGCCCTGCGCTCGCCCTCTCGCTCGATCCGCAATTTTTCGGAACTCAACGTGCAGCGCCCCTGGGACGCGCTCGGCACCTACACCGCGCCCCTGCCCACGCCGGAAACGTTCGAGGTCTACCCCAACCGTGACAGCCTGCCCTTCCTCGAGGACTACGGCTTCGAACCGACCTGGCGGGTCAAGGAGTTCGTGCGCGGCACGCTGCGCCTCAACGGCTGGTCCGAGGCCTGGGGCGACGTCTTCGCCGAGATCGAGACGCTCGAAGGCCCCGAAGGCGAGGCCCGGCTCAAGGAGATGTCCGACCAGTTCTGGCGCGACAACGCCTATGGCGAGGATGATCCCGACCGCGTGGTGCTCTGCGTCGACCTAAAGGCCGAACGCGGCGGCAGCCCTGTCTGGCACAAGACCTTTGTCATGGATGCCTGGGGCGACGCGCGCGGCACTGCCATGTCCCGGCTCGTGTCCTTCCCGGTCTCCCTCGCGGTCGAGGCCGTGGCCAACCACGAGATCCCCGCCGGCGTCAGCCCCGCGCCCAGCGACCCCAGGCTGGTGGAACGCATGCTGTCAGAGGTCGACCGGCTGGCCCAGCACCTTCAGGTCGTGGACCACCTCGCCTGACGCATGGTCAAAAGGCGTAGGGTGGGCGAAAGCCCACGCGCCACCCTCGCTATGCTTGCCGTGGCCCTAGAACCGGTAGGACACCCGCGCGCGATAGGTCATGCCATCGACGCTGCCACTGGGCGAGACGTCGTCGAACTCGTGGTAAAGCGCGTCCGCGCCCATCACCCACGTCTCGTTCAGCTTGAAATCCACCCCGGCACCGGCAACCCAGCCCCAGCCATCCAGGCTGACACCACCACCGCCACCGCTCATATGGGCCGCACCTGCGGTGCCATAGACAAAAGCGTTGCCTGCATCGACGCCCATCCGCAGCCGCAGCCGCGCAATCGAGTCCACGTCCACCGCGTTGAAAGAGATGTCGGTAAAGTCGATATCCCCCTCGACGCCGTAAACCAGCGTGCCACGATCCCAGTTGTAGCCAGCGTGGACACCGCCAAGAAAGCCATCATCGCCAAGATTGATGACCTGCGGAATGTTCGCCCCGGCAGGAGGTGGCAAAGTCGCGTCAAGATCAAGATCACCAAAGCCCAGCTGCACGCCGACATAAGGGCCGGCCCAGTCCGAAACTGGTGCGGGTGGCGGCGGCACGTAAGGATCCGCCGGCGGCGCGATGTTGCCCGCAAATGCAGGGGCGGTCGTGATCGAAACAATGGCTGCGACGAGTACAAATGCTTTCATTTCACCCTCCTGGAAACGCCTTCAGGAGGGATGATACCACGTAAACCGCCCTTTCGGACGGTCTTTGCGCGTCCCGTCACATTTTTCGGACCGCGCGGGCAAAGGCGCAACACCACGTAGGTGGGTGAGAACCCACCCCGGCGCTAACCGTCAGCCCCCGCGCACCAGGTCGTCCTCGTCGTCCTGCGCCGACAGGCCCAGCTCGTCCAGCCCGTTCTCCAGATGATCCGACAGGTGCGGCGTGCCCAGCAGGTAATCGGCGGTGGGCGTCGTCGCCTCGTCGCGCGCCGTCGCCTTGGCCTCTTCGATCTCGTCGGCCGCGAAACTGCCGCGCCCGATCCACATCAACGCCACCAGGCTGGCCTGCTCGTCCTCGGCCAGCCGCTCGATGAACGCCCTCAGCTCTCCCTCCGCGCGGTCCAGTTCGCGCGACATGAGGATCACCTGGGCGACTTTGTAAGTGCTGATATCCAGCATGTCCCGACCTCCTTTTCCGGCAGTGAGTCTACCAAGAATATGGCCTTCGGGACAGGCGCCGACCTTGATCTCACGCAAACAAGCGGAAATACAGCCAGTTGGGCAGGAAGCGCGCACCGCGAAAAACAAGGCTGAACCAGCTGGGGAAATTCCGGTCGAACGCGTTCTCGTCGTTCATCAGCTCGAACATCACCTGCGCGGCGTCCTCGGGCTCCATCAGGCCCGGCATCCTGAAATCGTTCTTGTCGGTCAGCCGCGTGCGAATGAACCCCGGATTGGCGCATTGCACCAGCACACCCGTGCGCCACAGATCCGCTCGCATACTCTGCGCCAGCGACATGATCCCGGCCTTCGACGCGCCATACCCGATCGCCCCCGGCAGGCCCCGAAAGCCCACCAGCGAGCCGGTCACGACGATATGCCCACGATCCCGCGCAACCATCTTCGGCACCACGTGGTTCAGCACCCGCACCGTGCCGGTGAAATTCACGTCCGCCATGGCGGTGACCTGCTCAGGCTCCCACTCGGTCGCCTTCATCGGCCAATAGACCCCGGCCAGCGTCACCACGCCGTCGATCTCACCGACCTCCTCGGCGGCCGCCTTCACGCTTTCCTCGTCGGTCACGTCCACGGTCACGATACTGGATCGCCCCGGCAGCATCTCCGCCACCTCTTTCAGCCGGTCCTCGCTGCGGGCCGACAGGATCACCTCCGCCCCCACCGCGCTCAGTTTCCGCGCAAGCGCCGCGCCAAGCCCTTCGCTCGCGCCCACCAGCCAATAGCGTTTTCCAGTCCAGTCCATCATGCCGCTTTCTGAATTTCCGTGTCGTCCAACTTGTGCATGGTCGCCACAAGCTCGGCGACCTTGATCCCATACTTGCGAAACTGGCTGCGGTTCACAATTGTTCCACCCGGCGTCAGGTACATCCAGTCCTCGACGCTCAGAACATGACCACCCGCCTCGGCGGGCAGGCGAATATCATAGCACAATTGCACCGCCGCCCCCGCGTGCCGGCCCTGCCCGGTGCCGACCACGTCATCGGCCTCGGCCCGGATGCGCCCGTCATTGCCCAGTTCCAGCCGCCATTCGCGCTCCTGTACCGTGCCGCTGTCATAGGTGAAATGCTCGGCCATCACCCCCTTGTTGCCGTCCCAGCTTGCATCGAACCGCGCCGAAAACCGCGAGGCCACACGCCCCAGGGGCCCGTAGATCACGCCCTCGCAGCGCAGCGCGCCGTTCAGGTGCTGGCGCAGGTCGAAGCGCGGCAACGTATCGGCGTAATCCTCGACGCTCTGCGCCCGGAACCCGGCGAACCGGTTGCGCAGCATCGCAACCCCGGTTGCCAGCGCCGCCCCGCACATGATCAGAAATCCTTCGAACATCATCTCCGTCTCCCCGCTTCAACCATGGTCCCCACGGGCGCGTCCCCGCCCCCGGGCACCGTTGCCAGCAGCGCAATCGCCGCCAATTTCAAAACACAGGGCACAGCCCCGTAAAGCAGGCTCAGCGCCCACAAGGCTGCGTCGGAATTCTCCTGCCCCGAGGCATAGCCAACCGACTCCAAGAGCGGCAGCAAACCCACCGCCGCGATGGCCAGCGTGATCTTCGAAACGAAGGACCACAGGCTGAATCCCTCGGCCGCGCCCGGCGACACCTCCGCCATGCGATCCGCGAACAGCGCCGGCAACAGCGTCATGTCGGCCCCCAGCGCCACGCCGGTCAGTACGCAGATCACCGCAAAGGCCCAGACATCCCCCGCGCCCAGCATCACGGCAAAGCCGAAGGCGGCAATGGCCAGCACCATCGCCCAGATCAGCACCTGTCGCGGCCCGTGCGCCTCGGCCAGCTTGCCCCACATCGGCGCCGCCGCCGCCGCGCTCAGGAAGAACACCAACAGCAGCGGCCCCTCCCAGCCCGGCGCCGCCAACCTGTCCTCGACATAGAACAGGAACAGCGTGCTGCTCACCGCCACCGGCGCCGAGTTGGCCAGCGCCACCAACAAGAGCCGCCGCGCCACCGGGTCGCGCAGCACCGTGCTGATCTGCGAGGTCACGCCCTCCTCGGGCGGCTGCTCGCGCCACTCGGTCCCCATCGCCCACAGCGCCACCAGCCCCAGCCCGGCAAACGCCACGGCAAACGCCGCGTACCCGCCCAGCGCCACGGGGGCCACGGCGGCGGCACAAATGCCCAAGAGCGCCCCGGTCTCGCGCCACCGGGCCACGCGCAGGTGCCCGCCTTCGCCCATGCGGCCCGCCACCGACACGCCTTGCGCGTAGAAACATATCGTCAGGTAACTGAACGCCGAGAACACCAGCGTCAGCATCACCGCGAACCACCACAAGGGCGGCAGCATCGGCTCCACCGCGAACAGCCCCAGCATCCCCGCGATCATCGCCACCCCGGCGATCACCACGGTCAGCCCGCGATAGCCTGCCGTCATCGCCGACACCCGCCCCAACAGCGGGTCCTGCACGAAATCCAGCAAACGCAGCACCCCCAGGACGGTGCCCAGTGCCGCCAGCGACACGCCATACTCGTCGACGAAAAACTTCGGCGCATGCATGTAAAGCGGCAGCCCCGCCGCCGACAGCATCGCCGCGAACAGCGCAAAGGCCGGCAGGCGCGGCCTCTTGCCCACGTCGCTCATCGGCTCACTTCCCGCGTCGGCGGCTCGGGCCGGTTCTGGAATTTCGCGCCCTTCCACCACAGCTTCAGCGCCTGCCAGTGGATCAGCGCCAGCACCCGGCGTGACCCCAGCGGCCGCCGCGCCAGCGCCTTCAGAACACCGCCGGTCGTCAACGGCCTGCGGTCCCCCACCAGCGTCGCGATCACCCCGCCCTTGCCCCGGCTCAGGTCGATCCAGATGCCGATCCGGTCGGGCCGGATGTCGAACCGAAAGGTGTATTCCCCCTCGATCGTCTGGAACGGCGAGACGTGAAACACCTTCTTTGCCCGCAGCCGGTCCTCGGGACCGATGGGACTGCGATCATCATGGTGACACAGGTAGGAATGCCGGTCGCCATAGGTGTTGGTCACTTCCGCGATCACCACCGTCAGGTCATCCGCCGCGTTGTAACACAGCCAGAAAGACACCGGGTTGAAGATATGTCCCAGCACCCGCGGTTGGGCCAGCAATTCGATCCGCACGGGCGCGGCGAACTGGTGCGCCTCCAGCACCTCGCGCACCCACGCGGCACCACGTCCCTGCCCCGGCGGGCCGCCATGGTCGCGGTCGCGCAGGCTGAAAAGCCCCGCCCGGTTGCGCCCGAACACCCGGCCGGATGGCAGCGCGGCTTCCGCATCCACCATCACGTAATCGATGCTGTACCGGAACGCGTTGCGGACCTCGCCCTTGCGCCCATGCCACGTATGGCCCGCGATATGGTCGGGCCCATTCACGCCGCCGCCGCCGCGCTGTCCCGCGCCAGGATCGCGTCCGCCACGTCATAGGCGCTCGACAACCCGTCCTCGTGAAACCCGTTCTTCATCCAGGCGCCACAAAACCACGTCCCGTTGTCGCCATTGATCCGGGCCACCTCGGCCTGCGCGTGCAGCATGTCCATGTCGTAGACAGGATGCCGCAGCACGCAGCTGTCATAGATCTTTTCCTCCCGGATCCGCCGCGTGCTGTTCAGCGTCACGAAATGCGGGTCGTCCATCGGGATCGGCTGCAGGCTGTTCATCCAGTAGGTCAGGTCGATCTGACCGTCCCGCTTGGCCGGCCCTTCCATGTAGTTCCAGGACGACCACACCGCCCGACGCTTCGGCATCACCGACGTATCGCAATGCAGTACCACGTCATTGGGCTGATACTTGACCCGGCCCAGCGCGCGCTGCTCTTCGGGGGTCGGGTCGGTCAGCATCTTCAGGCTGTCATCGCCGTGGGTGGCGAAAACCACCTCGTCGAATGTTTCCCACTCGCCACCTTGCGCACGCAGCTCGACGCCGCCGTCGGACCGCCGAACCGCGACGACCGGCGCACTGGTCCTGATCTCCACTCCGGCGCGTCCCAGCCATTTGCCCAAGCGATGCACGTACTGGATCGACCCTCCATCGACGGTGTACCACTGGTGCTGCCCGTCATAGCCCAGCAGCGCGTGGTTCTCCATGAATCGGATCAGCGCCTGCGCGGGAAAATCCATCACTTTCTCCGTCGGCGTCGACCATATCGCGCCGGTGAACGGGCTCAGGTACCGCTCGCGAAACCACCGGCCCAGCCCCATGGTCCGCAACAGTTCGCCGATGCTGGCGTCGGGATAGGCCTTCGACGTGCGTACGGCCCGCGCATTGAACCGCAGGATATCGCGCAGCATCATCCACATGCGCGGGTCCAGCACGTTGCGTGTCTGGGCAAAGAACGCCTGCGCCCCGTCCAGCCCGTATTCGAACCGCGTATCCCGGAACGATGCGCCAAAGCTCATCTTGCTCTTGACCACCGGCACGTCCAGCACGTCGAAAAGGTTCGCCAGGTTGGGATAGTTGGCATAGTTGAACACGATGAACCCGGTATCCACCGGCTGCGTCCCGTACTTCCCGGCCATCTTCGTGCGGGCATGGCCGCCCAGCCGCGCAGCGGCTTCGAAAATCGTGACATGGCAGTCCCCGGCCAGCCGCCACGCAGCCCCCAGACCACTGATCCCCGCACCGACGACTGCGACTTTCTTGCGCGTCAGCGCAACTTTCTTAACTGGCATTACGTGTAGTACCCTAACTTGTCTTTACAGAAGTCTACGCGAAACCAGCACTATCGGATGACAAAGAAAACGCCCGAATTTTTGATCCGGTCTGATCGAACCAGCGTACCGTTCACATGTTCAGTGATGCTGACGCCCTCGAGATCACCGGCACCAGTGCCGACGTCCCGCCTCCGGTGGGCGCGCTGCTTTCGATCCGTGGCAACGGCAAGAGTATTGAACCGGTGATCGAGAAGACGGAAGAGCATACCCAGGACTGGGCGCAAGTCATCGCCCGGATACGCGACAAGCGCGACCGCGCCGCCTTTCAGCGGCTGTTTTCGCATTTCGCGCCGCGGGTCAAAGCCTTCCTGATGAAGTCCGGTACAGATGCCTCACTGGCCGAGGAATGCGCACAGGAGGTCATGGCGACCCTCTGGCAAAAGGCCCATATGTTCGATCCCTCCCGCGCCAGCGCGGCGACCTGGATCTTCACCATCGCGCGGAACCGCAGGATTGATGCGATCCGCAAGCAAAGACGACCCGAGCCCGAGGATTTGCCCTGGGGCCCGGAGCAGGAACCAGACCAGGCCGATGCCCTGGCCCTGCAACAGGAGAGCGAAAAACTGGGCGCCGCCATCGCGCAGCTGCCCGAAAAACAGAAGGACCTGATCGAAAAGGCCTATTTCGGCGACCTCACCCATTCCGAGATCGCCGAGGAAACCGGCCTCCCGCTCGGGACCATAAAATCGAGGATCAGACTGGCGCTGGACCGCCTGCGCCACCAGATGAAGTGATTGAGACGATGACAGACACGATCAAACATCACCTGAGTGACAAGTTGCTCATGGCCTACTCCGCGGGCACCCTGCCCGAGGCGTTCAGCCTCGCGGTGGCCGCGCATATTTCCATGTGCGATGAATGCCGCGCCCGGCTCGCGTCCTTCGACGCGGTTGGCGGTGCCCTGATGGAAGAGTGCAGCGATGCCGACCTGTCCGAAACAGCCTTCGAGGATACGCTGGCCCTGATCGACGCGGTCGACATGACCGCCCCCGCAACGGCCGCACCCGCCATCGGCACGCTGCCGCGCCCGGTGCAGGACTACATCGGCGGCGACCTCGACGCGGTGAAATGGAAATCCGTCGGCATGGGCGTGAAACAGGCCATCCTGCCCACGTCGCGCGAGGCCACGGCCCGCCTGCTCTACATCCCCGCCGGCGCCGCCGTGCCCGACCACGGCCACCGCGGCACGGAACTGACGCTGGTTCTGCAAGGCGCCTTCGCAGACGAGGTCGACCGTTTCGGCCCCGGCGACATCGAGATCGCCGACGAAGACCTCGACCACACGCCAGTGGCCGAGGTTGGGGCCGACTGCATCTGCCTCGCCGTCACCGACGCGCCCCTGCGCTTCCGCGGCTTCATCCCACGCATCGCGCAGCCGTTCCTGCGCATCTGATTTCCTCCGTTCGGAGCGTTACCGAACACCGAAAAGCCCTGTCGTTCCGACGGCAGGGCTTTTTTCTCCGCGCATCTAAACTGTCAGTCGGATGTGGCGCCCAGCACCCTCGGACACTCTTGTTCATGGTGTTCCGCCTGCTGCAATAGCCAGGTGACAAAGGCTTCCGCCGCCTTCGACAGCCGTTTCCTTCGATCCCACAGGATGCGATAGGCATACGCTGTCGGATATGTCATCGCGGCGCCGAACGGCGCGACCAGTTGGCCGATGCGCAGACCGTGATAGGCCTCAACCATCCCTGCCATGATCAGGCCCTGCCCCGAAACCGCCGCCTGCAATCCCGAGCTTGTCTTGGAAAACCGCACGCCATGCTCCATGTCCGCTGGCGCGAACCCAAAGCGCGCGCCCCATTCACGGAATCCGACCCAATCCGGGTCGCCGGTCCGGTTCAGCACATGGATCAACGGGATCTCCGACAGGTCGCGCGCCGACCCGTCGATCGCATGCGCGCGTGCGAAGTCCGGCGCACAGACCGGCAGCACCGCGTCCCCGAAAAGCAGGCGAGAGTCGTAGTCTTCGCCCGGCTCGGACCCGTATCTCACGGCCAGGTCGAAATCCTCTGCCATCAGGTCCACGTCCCGGTTCGACGCATCCAGATCAAGCTCGACGCCGGGGTGATCCCTCTGAAACTGCGACAGGCTCCACGACAGCCAGTTTTCGGCAAAGGATTCCGGCAGCGTGACCCGAAGCCGCTGCGACGCCTCCTGTGCCTTCAACTGTTCCAGGGCCTCGGCGATCGCAGCAAAACCGCCGTTCAGGCCACGCGCGACCTGCCGCGCCTCTGGCCGCGCCACCGCCCTGGTACCCGACCGCTCGAACAACGGTCGACCAAGATAGTCTTCCAGCGCACGCACGCGCTGACCCACCGCTGCTGGCGTTATGCCGATTTCCATCGCCGCGGCAGAGAAGTTGCCCAACCTGAGGGTCGCTTCCAGCGCCCTCAATGCATTGAGGTGCGAGAGTTTCATGACGTCAAGGCTAAAGCTTTCCTTTAGCCACACCAAGCAAAATCTGCCGTGCATCCTTTAGCCGGTGTTCGGATACTGAACCTGACCGCGACGCACAGCATATTGGGGGTTTGCAAATGTACACGCTTTTCTGGGAATACATGGCCGGGTCGATCGTGGTGCAGGCCACGCTCGAAGCGATGAATGCCGACTACCGAATGGAGTATGTCGACATGAGCGCCGGACAACATCTCGAGCCCGAATTCCTCGCGCGCAATCCAGCGGGCCGCGTCCCCGCACTCCAACTTCCTGATGGCGGCATCATGGGCGAAACCAGCGCCATCGTGACGCATCTTGGCGAAATGGCCCCGACGTCCGGTCTGACGCCACGTCCCGGCGACCCCGATCGTGGAGACTTTCTGTTCTGGCTCAGCGTGATGTCGACGGCCGGCTATATCACCTCCGGCCGGGTCGGCCATCCAGAACGCTACGCACGGGACAGGGATGCGATCCGCCAGGTCAAGGCGCAGGGCGACAAGGACTACGCTGCCTTCTTCGATCTGATGGAAAATCACATCGCGGGCGCCCCCTATTTTCTGCCGCGCGGGCTGACGGTTCTCGATTTCTACCTAGCCATGCTGGCGGAGTGGATCAGCGACCGGGACAAGGCCCTGTCGCAACGACCCGCGTTGGCTCGGCTGTGCAGCACGGTGCGCGAGACCCCGTCCTATGCCACCGCGCTCGCCGCCCACGCGATGCCGGAACCCGTTTTGCAGGCCTGACGCCACGCGCCGAAGGCCCGGATTTGAAAGGAGACCGACCAATGAACAAGTACATGATCGAAAGAGACATCCCTGGTGTCGGTGCGATGAGCGGTGACGAACTGTGCGGTGCTGCCAACACGTCGAACGCGGCGCTGGCGCAACTGGCCCCAAAGGTGCAGTGGCAGCATTCGTACGTTGCCGGGGACAAGACATTCTGCGTCTATCTTGCAGACGACGAGGACGCCATCACCCGGCACGCCGAACTCAGTGGCTTCCCGGCGACAAAGATCACGCTCATCGAAACGATGATCGACCCGACGACCGATGATACATGACGCCAACAACCCGGTCGAGCGGGGGCGCGTTCGCGATCTGATCGGCACCGCCGTCAAAGGTGTCCTCGCATCGCACGCTCTGTGAACCGCCGGAACGCAAAAAATCACACCGTCGCCATACCACCCGGATACCGACGTGATACCGACGCGGGTTTGCATCTGTTCGCAGGCGTTACCCTTGCGCGTAACGCTGCACGAAATTCCGCAGGATCATCTCGGGCGCGAAAACGTCCGCCGCCCGGCACATGGCAATCAGGTCATCGGCATCCTCGGGCGGGAAATAACCCCGGTCGCGATAGATCCTGATCCGCGTCTCGAACCCTGCCGCATCCGCCTCGGGGTGAAACTGGGTGGCATAGACATGCTCTTTGTACCGCAACATCTGGTAGGGGCACGCCTCGGACCTCACAAGATGCACGCATCCTTCTGGCAGATCCTGCAACGCCTCCTTGTGCCCCACGAAGGCGTCGAACGCCGTCGGCACGCCGACCAGCAGCGCGTCCTCCTTGCCCTCCGGCGTGACGTCGCAGGCCGACGTGCCCACTGCCTCTCCAAAGGCCCGCTTGCTGACATCGCCCTTCAGGTGCGCACCAAGAATCCCGATCCCGTAACAGCAACCCAGGAAAGGAAAATCCCGCGCCGTCACCTTTGGCATCAGCCCCAGCACATCCGCCTCGATCCGCGCCTCTATCTCGGATTTGTCCTCCGGCGCATCGCTGACACAGCCCGGCCCTCCGCCCACGATCACGCCGGAATAATCTTCCAGAACAATATCTTCCGGCAGCCGCTCCTGGTCCATCCGGATACGGCGCGTGCCGCCCGCCTCCAGCCCGCCCTTGCGCAGGATCGCCGCAAACTCGTCATCCGCGGCTTCAGTCTCGGGGCGCAGCTGAAGGATCAAAAAGGGCTTCGTCATCGGGCGTTCTCCGGTATCATCCCATCCATTGGCCCCATTCCGCAGCCAGGGTCAACCCGCCGGCCTCTCTTGACCCCGCCCGGCAATCCAATACCCTGCGCAGAACCCGGCCCGCCGCGAAGGACCCCATGGTGCAGCGCTCCTACAACCCTGATTTCCGGGACTTATTCACCCAAGTCCACATGCTTCGGCCATGAGCCGCTCGCTCAGCCTCGCCGCCTATCTCGCCTATGCAAGGCGCGGCCCCGCACGCCGTTACACGCCCGCCGCGCCGCGCCCGCCGGGCCGTCTGCTCTGGGCGCACGCCGCCGACACGATCCATATCGACGCACTGTTGCAACTCTTCGACCGGCTGCGCCTGCACCGGCCCGAACTGTCGCTTCTGCTCACCACCGCCGGCGCCGCGCCCGACGCCCCCTTCAAGGCCCGGGCCGAGGTCATGGTCGAACAACTCCCCGAGGATACCGTCGCCAACGCCGCGTCCTTCCTCACCCATTGGCAGCCCGACATCGCCCTCTGGACCGGCGGCGCCCTTCACCCCGCACTGATGGATCGCACGGCCGAAACCGGCATCCCCATGGCTCTGATCGACGCCACCGAAACCGCCATGTCCCGCCCCGCCTGGCGCTGGTTTCCCGACCTGCCCCGCGCCCTGTTGCGGCAGTTCGAGTTCGTCATGGCAAGGGACGATGCATCAGCCCGCTACCTGCGTCGCATGGGCGTGCCGGAACGCACGCTCTCCGTCACCGGCCCGCTCCTCGAAGGCACCGTTTCGCTGCCCCATAACGAGACCGACCGCACCGAACTCGCCGCCCTGCTGCTTGGCCGTCCGGTCTGGCTCGCCGCCATGCTCCGCCCCGAGGAAATCGGCACGATCCTCACTGCCCACCGCGAGGTCAGCCGCTTTTCCCACCGCACCCTTCTGATCGTCGTCCCCGACACGCCCGAGGACACCACCCCCTTCACCGACGCCCTGGCCGAGGCCGGGATGCGCCATATCACGTGGTCGACCGGCACCTTCCCCGATGAGACGACACAGGTCATCCTCGCCGACACCTATGGCGAGATGGGCCTGTGGTACCGGCTCGCGCCGATCACCTTCATGGGCAGTTCTCTGATCTCCGGCGCCCATGGCTGCGACCCGAACGAACCCGCCGCCCACGGCTCGGCCATCCTTTACGGCCCCAACATCCGCCGCTACCTGTCCAGCTATTCGCGCTTTGCCGAGGCCGGCGCCGCCCGTATCGTCCGCGATGCCGAAACACTGGCCGCCGCAGTCAAGCGCCTGATCCCCCCGGATCAATCCGCCGCCATGGCGCATGCCGCGTGGGAGGTCGCCTCGCGCAGCGCCGAACTGACCGACCGGATCGCCGATCTTCTGAACGACCGCCTCGACCAACTGGAGGTCCGCTGATGCGTGCACCCGCCTTCTGGGACACCCCGCCGCGCCGCCCATCCCTGCGCGCCCGTGCACTATCGCCACTCGGCGCACTCTATGCCCGCGCCACCGCCCGCCGCGTGGCCACACCACCGGGCTATCGCGCGCCAGTGCCGGTGATCTGTGTCGGCAACATCAACGCCGGCGGCACCGGCAAGACACCCACGGTCATCGCGCTCTTGCAGCACCTGCAGGCGCGCGGGCGCACCCCTGCCGTCATCTCGCGCGGTCACGGCGGCAGTCTCGAGGGCCCCGTCGAGGTGGACGAGCGCAGCCACACCGCGGCCGATGTCGGCGACGAGCCCCTGCTGATCGCCGCCTTCACCCGCACCTGGATCGCCCGCGACCGGACGCTTGCAGCCGAGGCCGCGGCCACCTCCGGCGCAGATGTGATCGTCATGGATGACGGCCACCAGAACCCGTCGGTGGCCCGTGACCTCTCGGTCGTGGTGGTCGACGCGGTCAAGGGCTTCGGCAATGGCCGTTGCATACCCGCCGGCCCCCTCCGCGAACCCGTTCAGACCGGCCTCGACCGCGCCGACCTGCTGCTCTCGATCGGCCCCGACGCCGCCCAGATCGAGTTCCGCAAGACATGGGGCCACGTCATCCTGATCCCCCATGTGGGCGGCAAGCTGGAACCGCTGCAAACCGGCATGGACTGGACAGGCACCCGCTTTCTCGCGTTCGCGGGCATAGGCCACCCCGAGAAATTCTTCGCCACCCTGCGCGGTCTCGGTGCCACCCTCTCGCGGGCCGAGGCGCTGGACGATCACCAGCCCCTGACCGAGGCGCTGATGACCCGGCTGGAAAACGAGGCCGCGCTCATCCATGCCCAGCTCGTCACCACCGAAAAGGACGCCGTTCGCCTGCCCCCGACCTTCCGCCGCAAGGTGCTGACCCTGCCGGTCCGCCTCAACCTATCCGATTGGTCGGCAATCGATGCCAAGCTGGAAAACCTCGGCCTCTGACCCGGCTTTCACTGTTCCTCAAATACTCAAATCCAAAAAATAAAGCGTGGCGCAGCCACACAATCGGATCACGCCAGATCGTCCTCGCCCAGCTTCGGCGAGGCGCGGCGCAACGACAGGTCCGCATCGGAAAACCGCATCGGGCTTCGTACGCCCGGCACCCCGTCCACCTCCACCCTCAGGCCCCGCGCCACGACCTGCGGATCGGCGAAAACCTCCGCCATGTCGTTGATCGGTCCCACCGGCACGCCCTGCGCCTCGCACCCGGCTTGCAACTCGGCCTTTGTCAGACGCATCGTGTATCCGGTCAAAACCTCGGTCAGCGCATCGCGATGCGCCACCCGGTCGGCGTTGGTGGCATAGTCCGGCGCGGTCTTCACCTCCGCCGCGCCCAGCACGTCGCAGAACCGCCCGAACTGCGCGTCATTGCCCACCGCCACGATCAGGAAGCCGTCCGAACACTCGAACACCTGGTAAGGTGCCAGGTTCGGATGCTGGTTCCCCAGCCTTTGCGGCGGCGTGCCCGTGGCAAGGTAATTCATCGCCTGGTTCGCCGTCACCGCCACCGCAGTATCCAAGAGCGCCATGTCGATATGCTGGCCCTTGCCCGTCGCCTGCCGCTGGTGCAATGCGGCCAGGATGGCGGTGCTGGCATAGACGCCGGTGAAGATATCCGTCACGGCCACGCCCACTTTCACCGGTTGGCCCTCAGGATCGCCGGTCATGCTCATCAGACCCGACATGCCTTGGATAATGTAGTCATATCCGGCCTTGCCCGCATAAGGCCCGTCCTGCCCGAACCCGGTGATCGAGCAGTAAATCAACCCCGGGTTCACGTTCGCAAGGCTCGCATAATCCAGCCCGTACTTGGCCAGCCCGCCGACCTTGAAATTCTCGATCAGGATGTCGGCCTCCGCCACCAACTCACGGACACGGGCCTGACCCGCCTCGGTGCGGAAATCAACGGTAACGCTTTGTTTGCCGCGATTGCAGGAGTGGAAATAGGCGGCCGAGCGGTCGCCGTCCCGCTCTATGAACGGCGGGCCCCACTGGCGCGTATCGTCGCCGGCGGGGCTTTCCACCTTGATCACGTCCGCGCCCAGGTCGGCCAGCACCTGCCCGGCCCACGGGCCGGCCAGGATCCGGGCCAGTTCGACAACCTTCAGCCCGGCCAGCGGCGCGGGCTTCATTCGGCCAGTTGGTCGTCGATCATCGCCTTCAACTCGTCATAGGACATGTTGGAATGCGTCTCGCCGTTGATGACCAGCGTCGGCGTCGAATTCACGTCATCGGCCTCGGCGTTCTCCTGGAACCACGCCACCAGCGTCTTGGCCTTGTCGGCGTCGTTCAGGCAAGCATCCAGTTGCTCATCGTCCAACCCCGCGACCTTGCCGATCTTGCGCAGCCGCTCTGAGATGCCCACCGGGTCCTGCCCGTCGCCGATCCAGTCCTTCTGCTGGTCATAAATCATCTCCGTGATGCCAAAGAACCGCTCTTCGCCGCCGCACCGCGCCACCATCGACGCCCACAGGCCGTAGCGGTCGAAATAGACATCGCGATAGGTGAAATGCACGTCGCCATTGTCGATATATTCGGATTTCAGCTGCTTGAACTGGTTCTCGTGAAAATTCGCACAATGCGGGCAGGTGAAGGACGCGTATTCCACGATCTTCACCGGCGCGCTTTCCTCACCCAGTGTCATTTCCACGATCGAGGAGGTGTCGATCTCTTCGGCCGGCGCGTCCGAGGCCTCCTGCGCATTGGCCGCACCGGGCAGGTCGGTCATGCCACTGCCTTGCGTCGTGTTGCCGGTCTGCCCGCTCAGCCACCAGCCGCCGCCGGCCGCCAGGACAAGGGCCGCGGCCCCGGAAAGAAGCACGTTTTTCATCTTATCACCTTACGATTTCTGCGTGTTGCTTTTCGATAGTACGTTCCGGCCCAGCGTTTCCAGCGCATCGCGCAGGCCGTCGTCGCCCACCGGCTGCGCCAGCTTGGCGGCCGCGGCCACTGTCATTTCGCTGGGCGCGGGCTTGGCTGCCGGCTTGGGCCGGTGCTCGAAGCTCGCCTGCCCCTCGGCAAAGCCGGTGGGCGCGGTCTGCGTGATCTGCACCCGCGCGATGGCGTTGTAACCATAGGCGGTGTTGACCCGTTCGCGCAGTTTTTCCTTCTGCATCTCCAGCATCGGCGCCTGTGCGCCCGTCGTCAGCACGACCAGCGTCGCGCCAAACCCCTGCCGTGCATAGCTCACCTTGACCGGGCGGCAGATCGCGGCGATCTCTTCTCCCGCGATCTCTGGCCAGTGGGTCACCACGCGCGACACCGCAAAGCCCCGGCTTTCCGACGCTTTCCGGATCTGCGCCCCCAACAGGGCACCGCTGCGCTTGAAGCCTTTCGTCGTGCCCCGATGTGCGGGCATGGCTGACCTCCCGTTTCCTCGCCCTAATGTAGGGGGTATGAGAGTGAACAACAAACGCAAAGCTGGCAAAGGCGGGATAACAGATGCGTGACAGCGAGATGAGCGCAGAGCTGCTGGACTGGTACGACCGCCACGCCCGCCAGATGCCATGGCGCGTGCCCCCCGAGGCCAAAAAGGCGGGCGTGCGCCCCGATCCCTATGCCGTCTGGCTGTCGGAGGTGATGCTGCAACAAACCACCGTCGCCGCCGTAAAAAGCTATTTCGAACGCTTCACCGCGCTCTGGCCCACCGTGACCGACCTCGCCGCCGCCGAGGACGCGCAGGTCATGGGCGAATGGGCCGGCCTTGGCTATTACGCGCGCGCCCGCAACCTGCTGAAATGCGCCCGCGTCGTCGCCTCGGACCATGACGGTCAGTTCCCCGGCACCGCCGCCGAATTGCAGAAGCTGCCCGGCATCGGCCCCTATACCGCCGCCGCCATCTCCGCTATCGCCTTCGATCAGCCGTCGGTGGTGGTCGATGGCAATGTCGAGCGGGTCATGGCCCGCCTGCATGACATCCACACGCCCCTGCCCACCGCCAAGCCCCAACTGACAGAGGCCGCGGCGACCCTCACGCCGCACACCCGCCCCGGCGACTATGCCCAGGCGGTGATGGACCTCGGCGCCACCATCTGCACGCCCCGCTCGCCCGCCTGCGGCATCTGCCCGTGGCGCACGCCCTGTATCGCCCGCACGAACGGCACGCAGGCCGAATTGCCGAAGAAGGCCCCGAAAAAGGCCAAGCCCACCCGGTTTGGCATCGCCTATGTCGCCCGCCGCGCCGATGGTGCCTGGCTGCTGGAACGCCGCCCCGACAGCGGCCTGCTGGGCGGAATGCTCGGCTGGCCCGGCAGCGACTGGTCCGACGCGCCCACCCCCGCCCCGCCGCTCGACGCTGACTGGCAAATGCTCGACGCCGAGGCCCGCCACACCTTCACCCATTTTCACCTGCGCCTGAAGATCGCCTATGCCTGCCTTGGCCCGGACGCGGACACTCCATCCGACTCCACCTGTTTTGTCCCCGCCCACACCTTCAAACCGACGGAGTTCCCCACCGTCATGCGCAAGGTTTTTGACTTGGCCCGCGAAGCCTTGCAAGACTGCACCTCGAACACGTCCTGAGGCGATTTGCGCAATCGCCCCGCCCCCGCGCATCGCACTATAATCGCGGGCAAAAAGGTGAAGGCCATGCAGACCACCACGCCCAAGTATCTCGGCCCCGACAAGGTTGCGCGCCTGCAACGCGCGCTGCCCTTCTGGGCGGCCTTCTCGCTTGTCCCGCTGGCGATCCTCAGCGCCACGCAGGGCGGTTGGACGGTGATCCTCCTGCCGCTCTTCACCTGGTATTTCTTCGCCGCGCTCGACGCAGTGCTGGGGCTGGAGCTGGACAATCTCGACCCCGAAACGCGCGAGCGGCATATCCGCATGTACACCGCCGTCACCGTGCTTTGGCCGCCGGTGCAGTTCGCCTTGCTTTTCTGGCTGATCTGGTACGCCACCGGCCCCGGCGACGCGCACCTGAACGCTTTGGAGACCATCCTGCTCTTCTTCGGCATGGGCGTGATTTCCGGCACCGTCGGCATCAACTTCTCGCACGAACTCATGCACCAAAAGGACAAAGGCGAGCGTTTCCTGGGCGACGCACTCCTGTCGATGGTGCTCTACTCCCACTTCCGGTCCGAGCACCTTCAGGTCCATCACCGCCATGTCGGCACCCCGCGCGACCCCGTTACGGCCCGCTACAACGAGGGATTCCACCGCTTCTTCCCCCGCGTCCTGCGCGAAAGCCTGGTGTCCTCGTGGGAGGCCGAAAAGGCCATGCTGGCCCGCAAGGACAAGCCATGGTGGGACCTCAAGAACCCGTTCTGGAAATACTGGGCGCTGCAAGGCTTTATGCTGCTTCTCGCCGCGCTGATCGGCGGCTGGATCGGCCTCGCGCTTTTCCTCTGGCAGGCCTTTATCGCCATCTGGCAGTTGGAACTGGTCAATTACGTCGAGCACTACGGCCTCACCCGAAAGCATCTCGGCGACGGTAAATATGAACACGTCAAACCCCAGCACAGCTGGAATGCCGCGCAGAAGGCATCGAACTGGCTGCTGATCAACCTGCAACGCCATTCCGACCACCACTACAAGCCCAACCGCCGCTTTCCGCTGTTGCAGAACTACTCCGAGGACGAGGCTCCGCAACTACCCTACGGCTACCCGGTGATGACCGTGGCCGCGATGATCCCGCCGCTCTGGCGCCGGGTGATGAACCCCCGCGTGCGGCGCTGGCGCGAGAAATACTACCCCGAGATCACCGATTGGAAGCCTTACAACAAGGCGCTGAATCCGCTCCCGCGTTAGTCGTTGAGCCTGCGCGGAATCGAGGCGCAGCAAGCTGAGCCGCCGCGCATCGCCCAAGCAAAAGCCCCCGCTGCATGGCAACGGGGGCTCTGAAATCTCGGCGAAGGCTGAACCCTCAGCTTTCGTATTTCTTCTTGATCGGCTTCCAGATCCGCTTGTTCGTCAGGTACAGCAGCACCGACAGAAGCGTCAGGAAGATCACACCGGTCAGGCCCGCCTGCTTGCGGTCCATCATCTTGGGTTCCGCCGTCCACATCAGGAAGGCCGATACATCCTTGGCGATGGCGCTCAGGTCATTGGCGTGACCATCGGCATATTCCACGTCTTCACCGTAAAGCGGCGGCGCCATGGCGATCCAGCCGCCGGGGAACGCCTCGTTCTCATAGAACGTTGTGCCGGCCTCTTCCTTGGTCTCGCCGGTATAGCTGGTCAGAAGTGAATAGATATACTCCGGACCACCCATGCCTTTGACAAGTTGGTTGATCCCGGTGCCGGCCGGCCCGTGGAACCCGGCGCGGGCCTTGGCCATCAGGCTCAGGTCCGGCGCGTTTTCCAGGTTGGAACCCGGGAAGTGATCGACAGGGCGTGCCGCACGGAAGTCGTCCAGTTCCTCGTCGAAGACCTCGAAGTTCTGCTCGGCATAGGCCCGCACCTCGGCGTCCGAGAAATGCGGCCCACCCTCGTCGCTCAGCGTGCGCAGCGGCACGTATTGCAGGCCGTGGCAGGAAGAACAGATCTCGGTATAGACCTGCAGCCCCCGCTGAAGCTGGTACTGATCGAAGCTGCCGAACGGCCCCTCGAAGGAAAAGTCCACGTCCTTGGTGTGGCCTTCTTCACCGGCGGCGAGCGCGCCGCCGGTCGAAAGGGCCAGGGCCGTGACTGCGCTGATCGCGAATGTCTTCATCATTTGCCTGATCCTTTCTCTTACTCGGCCGGGCTGGCTACGGTGGCCGTGCCGCCGCTTGCCGCCTTGTGTGCCTCGAAATCCGCTTCGATGGTCTCGGGCTGCGGCAACGGTTTCTCGATCACGCCCAACAGTGGCAGGATCACCAGGAAGTAGGCGAACCAGTAGGCCGACGCGATCAGCGAGTAGGTCGCATAGGGCTCTTCCGCCGGACGCGCCCCCAGCCACATCAGCACGACGAAGTCGATCGCCAGCAGCCAGAACCACCATTTGAACATCGGACGATACCGGCCCGACCGCACCATCGAGGTGTCCAGCCAAGGGGCCAGCGCCATCACGGCAATCGCGCCGAACATGGCCAGCACGCCGAAGAACTTGGCGTCGATGATGCCGCCGGTGATGAACGACGCGAACTGCACCACCCACACTTCCGACGTGAACGCCCGCAGGATCGCGTAGAACGGCAGGAAATACCATTCGGGCACGATATGCGCCGGCGTCGCCAGGGCGTTCGCCTCGATATAGTTGTCGGGGTGGCCAAGGTAGTTCGGCATGAAGCCCACGATCGCAAAGAACACCGCCAGGATCACGGCCAGCGCGAACAGGTCCTTGATCACGAAGTAGGGCCAGAACGAAACGGTGTCCTTCTCGGCTTCGGCCTTCGAGGTGCGGCGCACTTCGACACCGGTGGGGTTGTTGTTGCCCGTGGTGTGGAACGCCCAGATGTGCACCGCAACCAGCGCGGCAATCACGAAGGGCAGAAGGTAGTGCAGGCTGAAGAACCGGTTCAGCGTGGCGTTGTCCACCGCCGGCCCGCCCAGCAGCCAGGTCTGGATCGGCTCACCGATCAGCGGGATTGCCCCGAAGAGCCCGGTGATCACCGTGGCGCCCCAGAAAGACATCTGACCCCAAGGCAGCACGTAGCCCATGAAGGCCGTGCCCATCATCAACAGGTAGATCAGCATGCCCACGATCCACGTGATCTCGCGCGGCGCCTTGTAGGAGCCGTAATAGAGACCGCGGAAAATATGCAGGTAGACCGCAAAGAAGAACAGCGAGGCGCCGTTCATGTGCAGGTACCGAAGCATGTGTCCGCCGTTGACGTTGCGCATGATATGCTCGATCGACGCGAACGCTTCGTCAACATGTGGCGTGTAATGCATCGCCAGGACGATCCCGGTGACGATCTGCAACGCCAGGCAGAAGGTCAGCACGATCCCCCAGATCCACATCCAGTTCAGGTTCTTGGGCGTGGGGATCATGATCGTGTCATACAGAAGACCGACGATGGGAAGGCGGCGATTCAGCCACTTCTCGCCACCGGTTTTCGGCTCGTAATGGTCGTGAGGAATTCCAGCCATGAGTGTTATTCCTTATCCCAGCTTAACGGTCGTTTCGTCGACGAATTCGGCAACCGGCACCGGCAGGTTCTCCGGCGCGGGGCCTTTGCGGATTCGGCCGGCCGTGTCGTAGTGCGACCCGTGGCAGGGGCAGAACCAGCCGCCCACACCACTGTCCAGCACGTAGTCGCCGGCATTGCTCAGCGGCACACAGCCAAGGTGCGTGCAGACGCCGATCTGAACCAGCCATTCGCCGGTCTCGTCCAGCGCGCGGTTCTCGTCGGTTGCCGCGGCCTCGCCCTGCAGGTTCTCGTTGCGCGCCACCTGGTCAGGCAGGCTCGAGACATCCACGCTGCGCGCGGCCTCGATCTCGGCCTCGGTGCGGCGGCGGATGAAGACCGGCTTGCCCAGCCATTTCACCGTCAGTTGCGAGCCCTGGTCGACACCGGATACATCCACACGGATCGAACTGAGCGCCTGGACGTCTGCAGAGGGGTTCATCTGGTTGACAAGCGGCCAAACCGCTGCCCCGACCGCCACGGCACCCGCGCCTGCGGTTGCGTAGTAGATGAAATCTCTGCGTGTACCTTCGTGGTCTTCTGCGTGGGACACGAGCCAATCTCCAATCTGTCTGAGCCTTCTAGGCAAATCCCCGTATGCGGCAGACGGACGACTCCGCTCAAACCGCGATTATGCGCGTATTTATCCAAGCTTGCCTGAGGCGTCCAGTGCACAATGCCAATCATTTGAAGAGGGTGCTCATCTGTCGCGCTTGTGAGGGTCTGCCCATGGGTGTAAGGACGGTTGCAACCCGCCCTTCTGTTTCAAAGGCCCGTATCATGCTGAATTCCGCTCGTGTTTCCCTGTTCGCCCTCGTCGCCATGGCCAGCCCCGCCGCCGCCGAGATCGAGCTCAGCTTCTATCTTGGTGCGCAAGGCGTGACCGAAAGCTCCGCCAGTGGTGTCCTGCCCAACGGTGGCGCTGCGTTCAACCGCAATATCGGCTGGGAAGGCAAGCCTTTCGATGCGCCCATCTACTACGGTGGCCGCGTCATGTACTGGACCGACACCAACTGGGGCTTCGGGCTTGAGGGCACACACACCAAGGCCTACATGCCCGCCGGTGACGCCGCCGCCGTGGGCCTCAGCCGGTTCGAGCTGTCGGACGGCCACAACATCTTTACCGCCAACGTGATGAAACGCTGGCCGGGCGCGTTCAACCAGGGCCGCTTCACGCCCTATGTCGGCGGCGGCCTCGGTGTGGCCGTTCCGCATGTGGACGCGCTGGCCGTTGGCGCGACCAACCGGACCTACGACTACGAAAACACCGGCACCGCCGTGCGCGGCATCGCCGGCATCAAGTACGACTTCACTGAAAGCTGGGCGCTCTTCGGCGAATACCAGATGACGTATTCCGAGAACGACATCACCATCGACGGCGACCCCGGACAGCCCGATGGCCGCCTCAGCACCGACCTGCTGACCCACGCGGTCAATTTTGGCATCAGCTACAGCTTCTGAGGTCTGGCGCGCTCCCTTGGCGCGCGCTATTGACCTTGCATGACCACGAAACGCCCTCCCCGCTCCGGCGCGACCCGCAGCATCGGCCTGATGCTGCTCTGGGCGTTTCTGTCCGTCTTCACCGCCTTTTCGTCCTTCGCGCCGGGCACCATGCCCCAGTTCCAGCCCGGCGGCATCACCGTCGTGCTGTGTACCGGCGACGCCCAGCGCAGCATCACGGTCGATGAAACCGGCACCCCGGTCGAGGCGCAGGACGTGCCCTGTCCCTGGGTCACACATGCCAAAGCCGCCGATCCGGTCATCGCCCCGATCGTCGCAGCGCGCACAATCCGCGCCACCCATCGCGACGCGGTTCGCATCCACGCGGCAGCCCCGCTTCCGCGCCCCGGCTTCCCTCCGGCGCAACCCCGCGCACCGCCTGCATACCTTTGATCTGACTGCACTTACCCAACGGCTTCATTTCAAAGGAGAACCTCATGGTTTCCGACCCTACCCCCATGGGCGCGGCCCAGACCGCTGCGCATGATCCGCAGAAACTCTACCGCGCCGCGTGGCGCTGGCACTTCTACGCCGGGCTCTACGTCATCCCCTTCTTCGCCCTTCTGGCCATCACCGGCCTGATGATGCTCTGGATCGCGCATCTTGATGGCCGCGACGGCGAACGCATCCCCGTTACCGCGTTGAAGGCGCCCACCGCCGTCTCGGACCAGGCCAAGGCGGCGCTGGCCGCCATTCCCGGCGGCGAATTGCGCGCCTACATCGCGCCCCGCACCGATGATGTCGCCGCCGTCTTCCGCGTCGACGATGCCTCGGGGCCTCAGCTGGTCGCTATCGACCCCTATACCGCCGAGGTCATCCAAAGCTGGCCGCGCCGCAGCGGCTGGTACGACTTTGCCGACAGCCTGCACAGCGACATCAGGCTTGGCGTCACCGGCGACCGGATGCTGGAAATCGCCGCCTCCATCGGCATGGTCCTGATCGCCACCGGCCTTTACATGTGGTGGCCTCGTGGCGGCGGCACCTGGCGCGAGGCACTGCTTCCCCGTCTGGGCCGGGGCCGCGCCGGCTGGCGTGCCCTGCACGGCGCAGCGGGGTTCTGGATCTCGATCATCCTCACCTTCTTCCTGCTCTCGGGCCTGTCATGGACGGGAATCTGGGGCGCCAAGATGGTCCAGGCCTGGAGCCAGTTCCCGACCGAGAAATGGGACAGTGCCCCCCTTTCTGACGCCACCCATGCCAGCCTCAACGCCGGCCGCGCCGACGTGCCCTGGGTGCTGGAACAGACGCCTCTGCCCGCGTCGGGCAGCATGGCCGGCACCGACGGCCTCGCCCAAGGCACCCCGGTCAATATCGACAGCATGGATGCGCTCGCGCGCCGGATCGGCTTTGACGGACGCTACCAGATGAACCTGCCTACGGGCGACACCGGCGTCTACACCTTCGGGCGGGACTCGATGAACACCGACGACGTGAACCCCACGACCGACCGCACCACCCACGTGGATCGCTACACCGGCCGCATTCTCGCCGATATCCGCTACGAGGATTACTCGCTGGCGGGCAAGGCCATGGCCGTCGGCATCGCGCTGCACATGGGCACGCTGGGATTGTGGAGCGTTCTGGCCAACACCGCCTTCTGCCTGACCGTGCTGATGCTCTGCGTCACGGCGGTGGTGATGTGGTGGAAACGCCGCCCGTCAGGCAGCGCCCGCCTTGCCCCGCCGCCGATGCCGTCCAACATGCCGCTCTGGTCCGGCGCGGTGCTGGTGGGGCTGCTGGTGTCGCTGGCCTTCCCGCTGGCGGGCCTGACCCTGATCGCGGTCATCGCGCTTGACGTGCTGGTAATCTCCCGCATCCCGCCGCTGCGGCGCCTGCTGACCTGAGCCACATGAAAGGGCCCGGGGGTCTCCACCCCGGGCCGCTTTCTTTGAACGCTTCGGCTCCGCGACCCGACACAGGGTCATATTCAACGCGGAGGACCACACAATGAAACGCGACAGCTTCCAGTTCATCGACAGTGCCAGCGACGACTTAACCGGCACGAAGTCCCCCAATGACGGCATTTTCAGCTTGGGCGACCGCCCCGGCCTGCCCGGCGATTTCACCGATGGTGAAGACAGCCACGATGGCGCGCCCGGCGGCCGTGTCCTGCCCGGCGAGGTGCACGGCACGAAAGACGACGACCATATCTTTGACACCAACACGGCAGATGGCGCGCGATACTACGGCTTCGCCGGCGACGACACGATCGAAACCGGCGCGGGGAACGACAGCGTGTTCGGCGGGCTGGGCAACGACGTAATCATCGCCAATGGCGGCGATGACGTGGTCGTGGGCGGCGCGGGCGACGACAATCTCTATGGCGAGGCCGGCAACGACAGCATCCACACCGGCGACGGCGTCGATATCGTGTTCGGCGGCACGGGCGACGATTTCATCTACCTGACAGACGATGGCGATGTGGACACGGTCTATTTCATCCAGGGCAACGGCAACGACGTGATCGACAATTTCGAGACCGGCATCGACCAGGTCGGGATCGGCGGCTTCGGCTTCACCTCCTTCGCCGACATCGAAGGCCTTATCACCTATTCCGGCGATCAGGCGCTGATCGACCTCGGCGGCGGTGACTCGATCATTTTCACCGGGGTCGAAGCGCCGCTTGCCGCCGACGACTTCATCTTCTGACTCAGTCGGGTGCGCTGGCTTTCATGCTGTCGCGCTCGGCAATTGCCTTGAACCAGTCGGCCAGCGCGTCATTCCCTTTGCGCCAGCCGCTGTCATCCAGCCGGAAATCGAGATAGCCCAGCGCACAGCCCACCGCGATCTGGCCGGCGTCCAGCGGCCCGCGCAGATGGCTCATCCACCGCGCATTGATCGCCGCCACGCTGCGCGCGACCTTCTCCCACTGCGCCTCGATCCACGGTTCATACACCATGTCTTCGGGCCGCACCCGCCGCTCGTAGACCATCGCCAGCGCCGCATCCAGAATGCCGTCCGCCGTCGCCTCCAGTGTCAGCGTCTCCCATATCCGCCCCTCGGGATAGAGCTTCGTGCCCGCCCGCGCATCCAGGTAGCGACAGATCACCCGGCTGTCATAGAGCGTCGGCCCCTCGTCCCGGATCAGCGCCGGGATCTTGCCCACCGGGTTCGCCGCCGCCACCGTCGCATCGGTCGCCACCGGCGTTGTCTTAACCTCGACAATCTCGACCTGGTCGATCAGCCCGGTCTCGATCAGGGTCACCTTCACCTTGCGCCCATAGGGGGACGGCTTGGCAGTGATCAGTTGCATCATTCATGTCCTTCCGATTCTTCCCAAAGCTACGCCCTCGATGGTCAGTGGTCTAGCTGCCCGCATCGCGCATCAGCGCCGCCAAGGCTCCGGTCTCAACGCCCATGCCCGATGCGTCCACCGCCTCGGCGGCCCGCAGGCGCACGTCATCCGACTTGTTCTGATTCAGCTTCCATGTGCCGTGGATCTCGTCCACCCGCATCCGGCAGGGCACGATCTGCCGCATCATCCGGTCCAGCACGTCCGGCGTCATCTTTTCCATTGTCCAAGGAGCTTTCGGCAAGAGCTGATCCTCGAACTGCGCCGACTGCCGGTCCAGCAAATCGTGCATCTCGTCCTGCGGCCGCAACTCCATGTCACCCACCAGATGCACCGCCACGTAATTCCACGTCGGCACCTGGTCCTCCGCCCCGTACCAGTCCGGCGACACGTAAGAGTAAGGCCCCACCACAGCCAGCCGTGCATGCAAGGGCGCGGAGAGCGCCCGCGCAATCGGGTTCGACCGCACAAGGTGAAACTCCGCCACCGCCCCATCCTCGGACAAAAGGAACGGGACGTGGCTCATCAGCGGCGCCCCCTCCGCCGCGACCGCCAGCACGCCAAAGCCTTGCGCCCGCGCGAACGCGACATTCCGCGCCTCCGGGGTCTGGCGAAAGATCGGGTTGGGATGCATGGCGGGTCTCCTTTGCGCTCACCATGTCGCAACGACCTCCGTCACGGCCAGCAAAGAATTGTCCCTGTCACAATCAAAGCGCTGCGATGGCTCGCGGAAAAGACCCCGCACGCACCACGCCCGCTAGCACAAGGCCGTGTCCGCCGTCAGCCGCGCCGCGTCATGCCCGGTCACGCGGGCCGACACGATCTGCCCTTCAGGCTGATCACTGCCAAACGTCACCTCGGTAAACTGCTCGGTCCGGCCCATCCGGGCATTCTCCAGCAACACCTGATGCACCCGTCCCTGCTGTTCGTCCAGATGCCGCGCCACGCGCGCCTCACCCGCCGACCGCAGCCACGCCGCCCGCTCCTTGATGGCCCGCCCGTCCACTTGTGGCATCCGTGCCGCCGGGGTGCCCGGGCGCGGGCTATAGGGGAAGACATGCAGCCAGGTCAGCCCACACTCCTCGACCAGCCGCAGCGAATTCTCGAACGCCGCCTCGGTCTCCGTCGGAAACCCGGCGATAATATCAGCGCCAAAGGTCATATCGGGGCGCAGCTTGCGCGCCTCCTCGGAAAACCGGATCGCGTCATCCCGCAAATGCCGCCGCTTCATCCGTTTCAGGATCAGGTCGTCTCCGTGCTGCAAACTCAGATGCAGATGCGGCATCAGCCGCGCTTCGGTTGCAATCGCCTGCATCAGGTTCTCGTCCACCTCGATCGAATCGATCGACGAAATCCGCAACCGCGGCAGGTCCGGCACCAGCTTCAGGATCCGCATCACCAGATCGCCCAGCTTGGGTTCCGCCGGCAGATCCGCGCCCCAGCTTGTCAGGTCCACGCCGGTCAGCACCACCTCGTTATAGCCCCGGTCGACCAGCCGCTTGATCTGGTCCACCACCACGCCCGCCGGCACGCTGCGCGAGTTGCCGCGACCGTAAGGGATAATGCAGAAGGTGCAGCGATGGTCACAGCCGTTCTGCACCTGCACATAGGCCCGGCTCCGCGTGCCGAACCCGTCGATCAGGTGCCCCGCCGTTTCGGTAACGCTCATGATGTCGTCGACCTGAACCGCCTCGGTCTCGCCGATGAAGTCCGCCGCCAACCCGGCCCAGGTGTCGCGCACCATCTTCTCGGTGTTGCCGATCACGGCGTCCACCTCGTCCATCGCGGAAAACGTCTCGGGCTCTGTCTGCGCCGCACAGCCCGTCACGATCAGCCGCGCCTCGGGGTTCTCGCGCCGCAGCTTGCGAATCTCCTGCCGCGCCTTGCGCACCGCCTCGGCGGTCACCGCGCAGGTGTTGACCACCACGGCATTCTCCAGACCCACCTCGCCGGCAAGCTCTTTCATGGCTTCCGTCTCATAGGCGTTCAGCCGACAGCCCAGCGTTGTGAAAACCGGCGCGCTCATGACGCGGCCCTAAGGAAATCGGGCGTCAGCACCCCGTCACAGACATGCACGGTCGGCCCGGTCATCCAGACGCCATCCTCGCGCCACTCGACCCGAAGCGTTCCGCCATCAAGGTCGATCCGCACATCGCGCCCTGTCAGCCCCCGCCGCGCCGCCGCCACCGCGACAGCACAGGAGGAAGACCCCGAGGCCAGCGTCAGGCCCACGCCCCGCTCCCACACCCGCATCCGCATGTGATCGGGGCCGATCACGCTGGCCACCTGCACGTTGGTCCGCTCGGGAAACAGCGGATGATGCTCGTACCGCCGCCCGAAACTATCCAGCGGAATCGCCTCGGCATCCTCGACGAAGAAGGTACAGTGCGGATTGCCCATGCCGGTGGCCACCGGCCCGCCCTCGATGGGCAGCTCCAACGTGTCCATCTCCTCGGCCAGCGGCACCCCGTCCCACTCCAGCAAGGGCGCCCCCATGTTGACCGAGGTCAGACCGTCGCCTGCATCCACCGCGTAAAGGTCCCCCCTTGCCGTGGTCAGGTGCAGCCTGTCACGGCCCGTCTCATCCAGCAGAAACCGCGCAATACATCGCGTCGCGTTCCCGCAGGCCCCGGCCTGCGTGCCGTCACTGTTCCAGAATTCCAGGTGCGCATCGACGTCATCCGCGCCCTGACGGATCACCGCCAACTGATCGAATCCGATCCCGCGGTGCCGGTCTCCGACCGCCTGCGCCAGTGCCGGCGTGACCTCCACCACTCGCGCACGCGCGTCCACCACGACAAAGTCGTTTCCCAGCCCATGCATCTTCATGAAGGGCAACCCGGTATCCTGCGCATCGCTCATGGCCGCGCATATAAAGCGCCCGTCGCGACGAATCCAGCCACAGCGGAAAATTCCCTGCAATTGGGGCTTGACCCCCCTGCCCCCTCTTTCTAGATAGGCCGCCTAGTGGGCCGTTAGCTCAGTTGGTAGAGCAACTGACTTTTAATCAGTGGGTCGCAGGTTCGAATCCTGCACGGCTCACCACTGTTTCCGGGAGTTTATGCGCTATCGGAGCGTCATGCGAGAGCGTGACGCGTGTGATGGATTCGCGTGCCGGACCGCGCGGACTTCGGACGTCCGCCACCGCGCGCCCGGCCCTCCCCGGGCAACCTCGGATGCCAGTCTCAGGTATATGCAAAAGCGCCCGTCACTTGGCCGGGCCGGCTCGGATCAGCCCGTTGCGCCGTTGGCAATCAGCCAGTCGCGCACCGTCTCCAACTTGTTCTGAAGATGCTGGCGCAGGATCGACGCGAGCCCGGCGCCGTCTCGCGCCTCGAGGCATGCCATGATCTCTTCGTGCTCCTCGGTCGCCTTTTTCCACCGCGCATCGGTCATGTTGGCCACGAACCGCGCCCGACGCACCTGCGTGGCCAGCGACCGGTACTGCACGGTCAGCGTCTCGTTGCGGGCGGCGGCCAGGATGGCCTCGTGGATCTGCTGGTTCAGATCGAAATACTCGGCCAGCAGCCGCGCCTCGAAATGGCCCACCATCTCGTCATGCAAAGAGCGGACCGTGCGGATTTCCTCATCCGTGATCCGTTCGCAGGCCAACTCTCCCGACAGCGCCTCCAGCGCGCCCATCACCGGGAACACCTCTTCCAGGTCGCCAAGCGTGATCTGGCTGACCCAGGCGCCGCGGTTCGGCTCCAGCACGACCAGCCGGTCGAAGGCCAGCACCTTCAGCGCCTCGCGCAGTGGGGTCCGCGACACGCCGAACATCTCGCACAGCTCGCGCTCCGGCACCTTCGTGCCCGGCGCAAGCTGGCCGCTGACAATCAGCTCCCGCACCCCGTCGGCCAGTTCCTGGTGCAGCGATGTCCGCCGTAGCGTCTGAACGCCCTTGTTCTGCACGTTCATCTCCCCCGTCCCTCCAGCGCCATGTCCAGCACCCGCGCCACATGGAACGCCTCGCGCTCCGTCCCGTCGGCGATCTGGTGGCGGCAGGACGTGCCGTCCGCCACGATGATCGCATCCCCGGCCTCGCGCACCGCTGGAAAGAGGCTCAGCTCCCCCATCTTGCGCGATACCTCCTCCGTTTCCACGCCATAGCCGAAAGACCCGGCCATACCGCAGCAACTGGATTCTATAATGTCGACATCGGTTTCAGGCAATAGCGCCAGCGTGCGCTGGATCGCTGGCACCACGTCATGGGCTTTCTGGTGACAGTGACCATGCAGCTTCAGCGGCTTGCCCACGGGCTTCAGCGGCAGCGTCAAATCCCCGGCCTCGGCGGCCTCGGCGATGTATTCCTCCAGCATCCGCGCCTGCGCCGCCACCGTCTCGGCCTGTGTGCCAGGCAACAGCGCCGGAATCTCGTCGCGCAGGGTCAACAGGCAGGACGGCTCCAGCCCGATGATGGGCAGGCCTTTCTCGGCATGCGGCGCCAGCGCATCCAGCAGGCGCTGGCCGGTCTTGCGTGCCTTCTCCATCAGGCCGGTCGACAGGTAGGTCCGCCCGCTGTCCAGAGGCTTCGACTGGCCGTCGGTGGCCACGGCCACACGCTTGCCGCCGGCCCGCAGCACCCGAAGCGCGGCGCGCAGGTTCTCGGGCTCGAAATACCGGTTGAAGATGTCGGCAAACAGGATGACATCCGGGTTCTCGTCCTGTGCCTCGCTGTCGCGGAACGGCTTGGACGACCAGTGCGGCAGCTTCCGCGACGCGGCAAAGCCGGTGGGCTTTTCCATCAGCCGGGCCAGCAGCGGGATGCTGTTACGCATGTTGATCAGCCACGGCACCTTCGCGGCGTAGGGCGCGTAATCCGGCATGTAGCCCACCAGCCGCTCGTGCAGGCCCAGCCCGTGTTTCTCGACCCGGGCCGCCGTCACCTCGGCCTTCATCTTGGCCATGTCGACGCCGGTCGGGCATTCGCGCTTGCACGCCTTGCACGATACGCAGAATTTCAGCGTTTCGGCCATCGCGTCCGAGGTCAGCGCATCCGGCCCCAACTGCCCCGACAGCGCCAGCCGCAGCGTGTTGGCCCGGCCCCGCGTCACGTCTCGTTCATTGCGGGTCGCGCGGTAGGACGGGCACATCGCCCCGCCCGCCAGCTTGCGGCAGGCCCCGTTGTTGTTGCACATCTCGACCGCGCCCTGGAACCCGCCGCCCGCGCCGGGATAGGCCGACCAGTCAAAGGCGGTCTTCAGCGGCTTCACCTCGTAGTCCGGCGTGTAGCGAAACAGCGACCGGTCATCCATCTTCGGCGCTTCGACGATCTTGTTGGGGTTGAAGCGGCGCTCCGGGTCGAACTGGTCCTTCACCCGCAGGAATTGCGTGGTGATCTCGGACCCGAACATCTTTTCATGGAATTCCGACCGCACGATACCGTCGCCATGCTCGCCCGAATGCGACCCCTTGTAATGCGCCACCAGGTCGAATGCTTCTTCGGCAATCGACCGCATCTTCTTGACGTCCTCATCCAGCTTCAGGTTCAAGACCGGCCGCACGTGCAGACACCCGACCGACGCATGGGCATACCACGTCCCCTGCGTGCCGTTCTTCTCGAAGATCTCGGTCAGGCCGGCCGTGTATTCCGCAAGATCCTTCAACTCGACCGCGCAATCCTCGACGAAGGAGACGGGTTTGCCCTCCTGCTTCATCGACATCATGATGTTGAGGCCCGACTTGCGCACCTCTGTCACCTGCGCCTGCAGGCGGGCGTCGGTCACATCCGTAACGCCGCCCCAGCCCTTGCCCTCATGCGACCAGTCGAACCCAAGGTCGCCCATCGTCTCGTGCAGCGCCTTCAGCTTGGCGGCATTGCCCTCCGCGCTACCCTCGTCGAATTCCACCAGCAGCAGCGCGGCAGGCTCCCCGCGCACCGCCTGCTCGATCGTCGGGCGGAACATCGGGATCTGCCGCGACAGCCCGATCATCGTCGAATCGACCAGTTCCACCGACAACGGGTCCAGCTTGACCAGGTGCTGCGTGGCGTCCATCGCCTCGTAGAAGGTGGGGAAGTGGCAGATGCCCAGCACCTTGTCGCCCACCAGCGGCCACAGGTCCAGCTCTATGGCAGTGAAATAGGCCAGCGTCCCTTCCGACCCGACCAGCAGATGCGCCAGGTTCACGTCCTTGCCGTTGGGCACCAGGGAATCGAGGTTGTAGCCCCCCACCCGCCGCGTCAGCTTGGGAAACCGCGCGTCGATCAGCGCCGTGTGCTCCTCGCCCAGGTCCAGCATGTCCGCCGCGATCCGGTCGAACGTGCCGTTGCCGCGCAGCGCGTCACGCGAAACCGGACCGAAATGCGCGAAACTGCCGTCATGCAGCACCGCGTCGATGGACCGGACATTGTCGCGCATCGTGCCATAGCGCAGCGACCGCCCCCCGCAGGAATTGTTCGCCGCCATCCCGCCGATGGTCGCGCGCGAACTGGTCGAGACATCCACCGGATACCACAGCCCGTGCGGCTTCAGCGCCCGGTTCAATTCGTCCAGCACGATGCCGGGCTCCACCACCACGCGGCGATTCTCCACGTCCAGCTCGATGATTCCGTTGAAATACCGCGCGTTGTCCAGAATCAGGCCCGAGTTGACCGTCTGCCCGCATTGCGAGGTGCCGCCACCCCGGCCCGTCAGGGGCACACCCGATTCGGCGGCCGCCGCCAGCGCGATCTCCACGTCTTCGCGCCCCGTCGGCGCCGCCACCCCTTTAGGGGTGATCTGGTAAATAGACGCATCCGTCGAATAACGCCCACGTGACGCGGTGTCGAACATGATGTCGCCGCGAAAGCCTTTTTTCAGCGCCTCTTCAAGCATTTCCCATTCCTCCCTGCTGCGGTGTTGACATCGTGATACAGCTTCGTGATACATAATTCAAAATTAAAAATGCAATCGGGTTCGGTGACACAGGGCCGCATCCGGGAGGAGGACAATACACCATGACGCACAAAGCTGGCCGCCATTTTCTGCAAATTCCCGGGCCAAGCGCGGTGCCCGACCGCGTCCTGCGCGCCATTTCGGCCCAGGTGATGGACCACCGCGGACCGGATTTCGCCGCGGTCGGCCTGCAGGCGCTCGAAGGCATGAAGACGATCTTCAAGACCGAGCAGGACGTGTTCATCTTTCCGTCCTCCGGCACCGGCGCCTGGGAAGCCGCGCTCGTCAACGTCCTGTCCGAAGGCGACCGCGTGGTCATGTACGAGACCGGCCACTTCGCCACGCTGTGGAACAAGATGGCCAAGCGTCTTGGCATCGAGGCCGAGTTCATCGAGGGCGACTGGCGCGGTGGCGCCGACCCCGAGGCCATCGGCCAGCGCCTGCGCGAGGACACCAACCACGAGATCAAGGCGGTCTGCGTCGTGCATAACGAGACCTCGACCGGCTCGGTCTCCCCCATCGCCGAGGTACGCCGCGCCATCGACGAGGCCGGCCACCCCGCGCTTTTGATGGTCGACACGATTTCCGGCCTCGCCTCGGTCGATTTCCGCTTCGACGAGTGGGGCGTGGACGTCGCCGTTTCAGGTTCGCAGAAGGGCCTCATGCTGCCACCCGGCCTGTCGTTCAACGCGGTCAGCGCCAAGGCGATGAAGATTTCCGAAACCGGCGGCATGCGTCGTTCTTACTGGGACTGGCAGGATATGCGCGGCCCGAATCAGACCGGCTATTTCCCCTACACGCCCGGCACCAACCTGCTTTACGGCCTGAACGAGGCCATCGCGATGCTGCATGACGAGGGGCTGCCCAATGTCTTCGCCCGGCACCAGCGCCACGGCCAGGCAACCCGTGCCGCCGTCCGCGCCTGGGGGCTGGACGTGCTCTGCCGCCAGCAGGGGCAGGAAAGCGGTGTTCTGACCGCCGTCGTCGTGCCCGAGGGCCACAGCGCCGACGCCTTCCGCGCCACCACTCTGGAACATTTCGATATCTCGCTCGGCAACGGCCTGTCCAAGGTCGCCGACCGCGTGTTCCGCATCGGGCACCTGGGCGATTTCAACGACGCCATGCTGATGGGCACGCTGTCCGGCGTCGAGATGGGCCTCAAGAAGGCCGGCATCCCGCACCAGAAGGGCGGGGTTGACGCCGCCATGCAGGTGCTTGACGAAACCGACGTGGCTGCACTGACCGCCGCATGACGAATTCAGGGCCCGGCCGCCACTGCGCGCCGGGCCTCGTCTTGACGGCCCCCGGTTCGCGGTGCCGTCAAGGCCGCAAGTCGATCCGCGTATCGGATCCGTTCGATGCGCAAACCGGAACCCAAGGGAGGAGAACCAAATGACGTTCCATACTACCATGAAACCCGCCGCCATCGCGGCCCTGCTCGGCTCCAGCCTGCTGGCCGGACCCGCCCTCGCGCAGGACGACTACCCGTCGCGCAGCGTCGAGGTCGTGCACCAGTACGGCCCCGGCGGCGGCACCGACCGTTTCGTGCGCGCCGTGGCGCAACCGTTCGAGGAGATCACCGGCGAAAGCATGGTGTCGATCTCGGTCCAGGGCGGCGGCGGCATCCCCGCAGTCGTGAACTTCACCCAGCGCCCCGCGGACGGTCACTCGCTGATGGCGATCAGCCCGGCGCAGATCATCGCGCACGTGCAGGGCCGCATCGACATGGCCGATTTCAAGCCGCTGGCCCGTGTCCAATATGACCAGGCCCTCATCTGGGTCCCCGCGGACAGCGAGTTCGAGACCATCGACCAGTTCGTGCAGCACGCCAAGGACAACCCTGGCGACCTGAAGATCGCGCTGTCCGGCGCGGCCGGCTTCGACGAAATCACCGTCGGCCTCTTCGGCCTGGAAGCCGAAGCCGACTTCGGCACCGTGCCGTTTTCCTCGTCCGAGATGGTGTCCAACACCCTCGGCGGCCAGGTCGACGCCATGTTCGAAGAATACGGCCCCGCACGCGGCCTTTACGATTCCGGCGACATGCGCCCGCTGGTCGTGTTCTCCGAAGAGCGTCTGCCGGTCCTCGAGGACGTGCCCACCGCCACCGAGAAAGGCTGGGACGTGACCCTTGGCCGCTGGCGCGCCTTCGCGATGCAGGCCGAGGACTCCGCCGAAAACGCCGAGACGCTCTATGCCGACATCGAGGAAGCCGTGGCGACCGAAAGCTACAAGAAGTTCGAAGAGCAGAACGCGCTTCAATACCGCTCCGAACTGCTGGGTCCCGATGAATTCCAGACCTTCATCGACGGCGAGATCGAGACCTACACCACGGTCCTGCGCGAACTCGGCTATATCGAGTAATACCGCCGCATCGCATTGACAGGGGGGGCGCCTCACCGCGCCCCCCGTTCCTTGATTGTCTCGGCAGGAGCGGACATGTCCAAGAACATCATCGAATTTTCCTTCGCGCTCGGGCTCTTTGTGGTGTCAGTCTGGTTCTGGCTGATCGCGGACGGCTTTCCCGTCTCACCCCGGTACGAAGGCATCGACACAGATTTCTGGCCCAAGATCACCTTCGGCCTGATGGCCCTCACCTCGGGCCTCGTCGCCCTGGGCAGCCTGCGCGACATGCTCGCGGCCCGGCGCGTCCCGGCCTCGACCTCGGTCAACCCGGCGGACTGGGGCACCATCGGACGCATGAGCGCAATGGGGCTTCTGGTCCTTTTTTACTTCATCGCCTTCGGCAAGGTTGGCTTCGTGCTGTCGACGATCGTGTTCCTCTGGGCCGCCTCTGCGATGATCCCCAGCGGACGTTTCTGGGTCAAAGTCGCCTTCGCGCCGATCTTCACCGCCTTGCTGACGCTGCTCTTCGCCTACGGCCTGTCGCTTCCGCTGCCGCGCGGCGTCGGTCCGTTCTACGAACTCAGCCTGCTCCTCTACTGATCCACGGGAACCTGCGCCAATGGCCGAATATCTCGACGCGCTCACCTATATCGTGAGCAGCCCGACCAACCTTTTCTTCATCGTTTTCAGCGTGATCTGGGGCATCGCCTTCGGGTCCGTCCCGGGCCTGACCGGCATCGTCGGCGTCGCCCTGCTGATCCCCTTCACCTATGCTTTCGAGAGCGAACAAAGCCTTCTGCTGCTCGGCGGCGTCTATGTCGGGGCCACGTTCGGCGGGTCGATCTCCGCCATCCTCTTCAACACGCCCGGCTCGCCCGAGGCCGCCTGCACCGCGCTCGATGGCTACCCGATGGCCAAGCGCGGCGAGGCCGGCAAGGCCCTGGGCATCGCGCTGGCCTCCTCGGCCATCGGCGGCATCTTCGGCACGGCGGTGCTGATGCTGTTGGCCCCGCCCATGGCGCAACTGGCACTGGAATTCGGCCCGCCCGAATATTTCGCCCTCGCCGTGCTGGGCATCTCGGCCATCGCCTCCATCGGCGGCGGCTCGGTGCTCAAGGGGCTGACCGCGGGCCTGATCGGCCTGGGCATCGCCACCGTGGGGCTTGATCCGATCACCGGCATGGGCCGCTATACCTTCGGCAACAACATGCTGCTGACCGGCATCAGCTTCGTGCCCGTCATCATCGGCACCTTCGCCATGGCCGAGGTCCTGACCCGCGTGGGCGAAGGCAACAAATCCTCGACCGCGATCACCGACGTGTCGACCAAGCTGCCCTCCCGCAAGGAAATGAAGGACAGCAGCGGCACGCTGGCGCGCTCTTCGGTCATCGGCGCGATCATCGGCGCCCTGCCCGGCGTCGGCGCCACCACGGCCTCCTTCATCAGCTATTCCGAAGCGGTCCGCTGGTCGCGCCACCCCGAGAAATTCGGCACCGGCGTGGCCGAGGGCATCGCGGCGCCCGAGTCGGCCAACAACTCGGCCGTCGGCGGCTCGATGATCCCGCTCCTGGCCCTCGGCATCCCGGGCAGCGCCACCACGGCGGTCATGCTGGGCGGTCTGACGGTGCATGGCATCATCCCCGGCCCCCTGCTGATGGAACAGAACACGCGGCTGGTCTACTCGGTCTTCATCGCGATGATGTTCGCCAATATCCTGATGCTGGCCTTCGGCGTCCGCGCCGCGCGCTACTTCGCGCTGATCCTGACGGTGCCCTATGCCTATGTCGGCCCCGCCATCATCGTGATGTGCATGACCGGGGTCTACGGGCTCAACGGCAACATGGTCGATATCGGGGTGATGCTGGCCTTCGGCGTGGTGGGCGTGCTGCTGAGGGTGATGAAATACCCCGTGGCCTCGTTCATCATCGGCCTCGTGCTTGGCCCCATCGCCGAGAAAAGCCTGCGGCAGGGCCTGATCATCGCCGATCAGAACTACCTGGAGTTTGCCGCCCGGCCGATCACCGCGGCGCTGCTGCTGCTCAGCCTCGCCTCGCTGCTCTACGGCTTCTACGGGCAGTACAAGCTGGCCCGCGAAAGGCGCAACGCCACCACGGTGGCAGACACCGCCGACTGATCCCTGTCCCCGGGCGCGGCAGGTCCGCGCCCGGGGCACTGCACCCACACCTCCTGCCATCGACGATTTATCCGCCTGGTGCGTTCCGCACCACGATCGCCGGTGCGCCAGTGATCCGCGTCGGCGTCTCCGACAATACCTTCCTGAGCCAGAAGACAGGGCGCAGGCTTGTACGCCGGCCCTTGGCATGTTGCGGCGCAGATGATTGCGGACCGCTGCGGCAGCGCAGAGATTTTCGTAGTCAGCCCTTTTAAAACATCGGAGCATAGCCCGCAGCCGGTTAACAGCCGCGACGCGGCCCGGCCATCGTCAGCCCCTGGGCTGGCGATTTGGCTGAGGCTGGGCGCACCGATCATTCCGAGGATGTATGTGGCAGGCATAAAATGCTTCAGACTTGCCGCCTGATCGCCACCCCAGGGGCTGACGCTCGCCTCCGCCATGCCCGCAGGCATTCCGGCGCCAAGGTGCACCACAACACGCAAAGGGCGCGAGCCTGCGCCCGCGCCCCTGCTTTTTCTTGCCGAAAATACTCGAATCCCGGCCTTGGCCCCGAGCGCCACGCACGTCATGCGGCGTGCACGGTCGCGGCCTCGTATCAGATGATCAGAAATCCACCTCGATCGCGCGGCCCTGCTCGACCGCCAGATCCACAACACTCGCCGCAACGGCAAGATCCTGCAGGCCGACGCCGGTACCGTCGAACAGGGTGATCTCGTCATCGCTGCTGCGGCCCTTGTGGGTGCCGTTGATGACCGCGCCTAGTTGGTGAACGTCGCCCTCTGTAATCAGGCCCTCGCCCACCGCGTGCTGCGCTTCACCGATGCTGATCGACTGCGCCACCTCGTCGGTGAACACCGTCGCCTTCTGCAACAGCGCCGCCTCGACCTCCTGCTTGCCCTTGGTGTCGGTGCCCATGCACGCCACGTGACACCCCGCACCGACATGGTCGGCCATCAGCGTCGCGTCAAAGGACGAGGTGATCGAGATGATCACGTCCGCCTCCGTCATGCCCTCCAGTTCGACCGCCTCGAAAGCCACGCCGGCTTCCTTGGCGACCTTCTCGATATTGGGCAGCATCTCGGGGTGGTAGTTCCAGCCGATCACCTTCTCGAAGTCCCGCTGCTCCAGCGCCGCGCGCAGCTGGAACGTCGCCTGGTGGCCCGCGCCGACCATGCCGATCACCTTGGCATCCTTGCGCGCCAGATGCTTGATCGACACCGACGATGCGGCGGCGGTGCGCAGCGCGGTCAACAGGTTGCCGCCCACCATCGCCTTGGCCTTGCCGGTATCGGGATCGAACAGGAACACCGTCGACTGGTGGTTGATGATGTCCCGCTTCTCAAGGTTGTTGGGCCAGTAGCCCCCGGCCTTCAGCCCCAGCGTCAGGCCGGCCTTGTCGAACCCGCCCTTGAAGCCGTAAAGCGCGTCCTCGTGCCCGATCGCCTCGCGGACGACGGGAAAGTTATACGCGTCACCCGCCGCCATCGCGGCAAAAACCTTTTCGACGGCATCGAACGCCGCCTCTCGGGTCATCAGGTCGGCAATCTCGCGCTCGGGAACAATGATCATGTTTGGGGGCCTTTCAAAAAAGCGGGGTCAGCGAAATGCCAACCCCGACAGTCCACAGGAAGAATTGGGTTTAGTACGCGTGGCCGCGGGCCGACACCGGCCAGACGGTTTCCACCTTGCCGCCGCGCACGCCGACGTACCAGTCATGCACGTTGGCGGTGGGGTCGCAGTGGCCCGGCACCAGCTTCAGCTTGTCGTTGACCTTCAGCACGCCGCCGGGGTCCTTCACCACGCCATGCTCGTCCGAGCACTTGATGTATTCGACGTCGTCGCGGCCGAACACCACCGGCAGACCACTGTCGACCGACTGCGCCTTCAGGCCGGCATCGACGATCGCCTTGTCCGCCTTGGCGTGGGACATGACCGAGGTCAGGATGAAGAACGCGTTGTCCCACTCGCCCTGGTCGATCCGCTTGCCGTCCTTGTCCAGGATGCGGCCATAATCGGCGTCCATGAACGCATACGACCCGCACTGCAGCTCGTTATACACGCCCGAGTTCGACTCGAAGTAGTACGACCCGGTGCCGCCACCGCCGACGATGTCGCACTCCAGCCCTTCGGCCTTCAGCGTGTCGACCGCGTCTTTCACCATCGCCACGGCGATGTCGATCTTTTCCTTGCGGTCGTCATAGCTGTCCATGTGCTGCATCGCGCCCTGGTAGGCCTGGATACCCGAGAACTTCAGCCCGTCCGCCGCGTCGATCGCCTTGGCAATCTCCACCACTTCCGGCGTCGTCGTCACGCCGCAGCGGCCCGCGCCACAGTCGATCTCGACAAGGCACTCGATCTCGGTGTCGTGCTTCTGCGCCGCCGCCGACAGGTCGGCCACGTTGGCCAGGTCGTCCACGCAGCAGATCGTCCGCGCGCCCAGTTTCGGCAGCTTGGCCAACCGCTCGATCTTGGCCGGGTCGCGCACTTGGTTCGACACCAGGATGTCCTTGATGCCGCCACGGGCGAACACCTCGGCCTCGGAGACTTTCTGACAGCAGACGCCACAGGCGCCGCCCAGTTGTTCCTGCAGCTTCTGCACGTCCACGGACTTGTGCATCTTGCCGTGGGTGCGGTGACGCATGCCGTGTTCCTTGGCATAATCACCCATCTTCTTGATGTTGCGCTCCAGCGCGTCGAGGTCCAGCACCAGGCAGGGCGTCTGGATCTCGGCCTCGGACATCCCCGGCTTGGCCGGAATGTCGAAGCCCACTTCGAAATCGTCGAGATTGCTCATGTCTTTCATCGGATCTCTCCCTATCCATGAATATCTTGGTCATGCAGGGCCACGCCGCCCTGCCGGCTCGTATCAACTACGTAAGTTTCCTATCGGAAACCGCAACCGGGTGCAAAGGAATCACGTCATCCACGGCAACTTGTCCAGATCGACATTGCCGCCGGTCACGATCACACCCACGCGCTTGCCCTTGAAGGCATCCTTGTTCTTCAGGATCACCGCCAGAGGCACGGCACAGCTGGGCTCCATGACGATCCGCAGGTACTTCCACGTGATCTTCATCGCCTCGATGATCTCTTCCTCGCTGGCGGTGTACATCTCGCTGACGTGGTTCGACACGAAATGCCAGGTCAGGTCCTTCAGCGGCACTTTCAGCCCGTCGGCAATCGTGTCGGGCGCGTCGTCGGCAATGATGTGCCCGGCCTTGAAACTGCGATAGGCGTCGTCCGCCTGCTCCGGCTCGGCCGCGATGATCTTCACCTCGGGGGCCAGGTTCGACAGGGTCAGGCAGGTGCCCGAAATCATGCCGCCGCCCCCGATGGGCGCGACCATCATTTCCAGCCCGTCGACCTGCTCCATGAACTCCTTGGAACACGTCCCCTGCCCGGCGATCACGCGCGGGTCGTTATAGGGATGCACGAACTCGCCGCCGGTCTTTTCCTGTACCTCGGCAAACACCGCCTCGCGGCTGCTGGTGGACGGCTCGCATTCCGTGATCGTCCCGCCATAGCGCCGCACGGCATCCTTCTTGGCTTGCGGCGCCGTGCGCGGCATCACCACGTTGCACGGGATCCCGCGCCGCCCCGCCGCATAGCTCAGGCACAGCGCGTGGTTGCCGGACGAGTGCGTCGCCACACCCTTCTCGGCCTGTTCGTCGCTCAGGCCGAACACGGCATTCGATCCGCCACGGACCTTGAACGCCCCCGGCTCCTGAAAGTTCTCGCATTTGAAGAACAGCTCGGCGCCGGTCAACTCGTTCAGATAGGCCGACTGCAACACCGGCGTTCGGTTGATATGCGGCTTGATCCGCTCATGCGCGTCCAGCATGTCCTGGTATGTGGGGATATACATCTCCGTGGCGTCCTTCATCAGGCAGCGTCCTTCTGGCTCTGGGCCGGGCGCCGGCGCCACACATCCTGTGCCGCTGCCACACCGGACCCAAGTTCGATATCAAGACCCAGGTCCACCATGCACATTTCCGCCGTGCCAAGGCCGGACAGGGCCATCGCATCCGTCAGGCTTCCAAGGTGACCAAAGCGGAACACCTTGCCCGCGACCTCACCAAGGCCCACGCCGAACGCCATTCCATAGGCATCCGCCGCATGGGTCACGATCTCGGTCGCGTTGAAGCCCTCAGGCGTGCAGATAGCGCTCACCGTATCCGAGTAAACCTCCGGCGACTTGGCACAAAGCGGCATTCCCCATGCCTTTGCCGCCGCCCGCACGCCATCGGCAATGCGTGTGTGACGGGCGAAAACCGCGTCCAGCCCTTCGTCCAGCAGCATGTCGCAGGACACTTTCAGACCGTTCATCAGGCCCACCGCCGGCGTATAGGGATATGCACTGGCCGCGTAGCCTTTCAGCATGTCGTGCACGTCAAAGAACGTCCGGTGCAGCTTGGCCGACTTCGTCGCGTCCATCGCCTTTTCGCTGAACCCGACGATGGCCAGGCCAACAGGCAGCATGAACCCTTTTTGCGAGCCGGTCACGGCAACGTCCACGCCCCATTCGTCCATGCGGAAATCCATCGATCCGATGGAGCTGACGCCGTCCACGAACAACATCGCGGGGTGGCCGGCGGCGTCCATCGCCTTGCGGATCGCCTCGATATCCGACTTCACGCCGGTCGCAGTCTCGTTATGCGTGGCCAGCACTGCCTTGATCTCGTGCCCTTTGTCGGCACTCAGGATCTCGCCATAGCGCGCGGCGGAAATACCTTCGCCCCAGGGGGTCTCATCAACCACCAGGTCAAGACCATGGCGCTCGCACATGTCGATCCAGCGATGGCTGAACATGCCGTTGCGCGCGATCAGCACCTTGTCGCCCGGCGACAACGTGTTGGTCAGCGCCGTTTCCCAGCCGCCAGTGCCGGTCGACGGAAAGATGAACACCTCCGCCGAGGTCGACTTCAGCACCTTCTGCACGCCCGCGCGTGCAGGGTGCAGGATATCCCCGAAGATGGCCGATCGGTGGTCGATCGTCGGCATGTCGCAGGCTTTGCGCAGGCTCTCCGGCACGTTGGTCGGGCCGGGAATGAAAACGGGATTCTGAAAACTCATGTTCGTCTCCTCCAAAACTCACCGCCTGTTTACAGGGCTTGCCCACGCTTGAAAATTTTTTTGAAATCGTTTTTCATTTTTGTTCAGGGTTGATTTATTTATACTTGTCAGATGTTTATATTTTTCATATTGTGAAGTAATATTTCAAAATTATATCGAGGCACCAAATGGCCGACCCGAATCCCTCCCCGAGACGCGCCCGTGGCCGCCCCCGCGGCTGGGACGACAAGACCGATCAGAACACCATCAAATCCCTCGACCGCGCCATGGAGGTGCTCGATTACGTCAGCCAGCACCAGGGCAAGGCGCTCTCGGAACTCGCGACCGAGATGGATCAGTCTCCCGCCACCCTCTACCGCGTGCTCGTCACTCTGGAAACGCGCGGCCTCGTAGAATTCGACCCCGAGGAACAGGCCTGGCATATCGGCCCGCAGGCGTTCATCATCGGCGCCCGCTTCCTGCGCCGCACCACGCTTGTCGAACGCGCCCGCCCCATCCTGCGCCGCCTGATGGAAGCGACCGGCGAAACCGCCAACCTGGGCGTCGAAACCTCCGGCCAGGTCCTCTTCGTCAGCCAGGTCGAAACACATGCCAGCATCCGCGCCTTCTTTCCGCCCGGGACGCTCTCGCAGATGCATGCCTCGGGCATCGGCAAGGCGCTGATGGCCGAAATGGACGACGCCCGCCTTGCCCGGCTGCTGCAAGGTCAGACCCTGACAGCCTACACCGAACACTCCATCACCGACGCCGACATATTGCGGTCCGAACTCGCCCGCACCCGCGCCCGCGGCTATTCCATCGACGGCGAGGAAAAGAATATCGGCATGCGCTGCATCGCCGCCCCGGTCTTCGATTTCAACAACGAGCCCGTCGCCGGCATTTCCGTGTCCGGCCCCACCAGCCGCGTCGGCACCGGCGATATCGACCGGCTCAGCGCCGCCGTGATGCAGGCCGCGACCGACCTGACCACGGCCATCGGCGGCGTCACCCGCCACGATCCCGGCACCTGACCCTTCCCATTCCCGCGCCGCTTGGCTACGCCTTTTCTCACAAGAAGGAGCCAGCCCATGGACCGCGCCCAGATCGTGCATGAAAACTTCCTGAACCGCACAGGCACCGGCGACCTGCCCCCGGGCCGCGATCCCTCCGGCCCGCTCGATCCCGACACCGCAAAGCTCATCTTCCGCGCGCAATGCCTCTCCCGCGCGCTCGACGCCCAGGCGCGCGTCATGCAAAAAGCCGGGCAAGGCTACTACACCATCGGCTCCTCGGGGCACGAGGGGCTCGCCGCCGTCGCCGCGGCCCTGCGCCCCACCGACATGGCCTTCCTGCACTACCGCGACGCCGCCTTCCAGATCGCCCGCGCCCTGCAAACCGGCCACGAGGACATCGCCATGGACATGGCCCTCTCCTTCGCCTGTTCCTCCGAGGATCCCATCTCGGGCGGCCGCCACAAGGTGCTGGGGTCCAAGGCGCTCAACATCCCGCCCCAGACCTCCACCATCGCCAGCCACCTGCCCAAGGCGGTCGGCACCGCCTATTCTCTCGGCCTCGCCCGCCGCCACGCGCCAGAGCACGAACAACTGCCCCGCGACAGCATCGTCATGGCCAGCTTCGGCGACGCCTCGGCCAACCACGCCAGCGCCCAGGCCGCCTTCAACACCGCCGCCTGGACCGCCTATCAGAACGTCCCCCTGCCAATGCTTTTCGTCTGCGAGGACAACGGCATCGGCATCTCGGTCAAGACCCCCAAGGGCTGGATCGCCGCCAATTTCGCGCACCGTCCGGGCCTGACCTACATGGCCTGTGACGGGCTGGATATCTACGACACCTACGCCACCGCCCAGCGCGCCGCCCACCACGCCCGCACCCACCGCCAGCCGGTCTTCCTGCACGTCCGCACCGTGCGCCTCTACGGCCATGCCGGCGCCGACGTGCCCACCACCTACCTGCCCAAATCCGAGGTCGAGGCCGACGAGGCCAACGACCCCCTGCTGCATTCCGTCCGCCTGCTGCAAAGCGTCGGCATCCTGACCCCGCTGGACGCCCGCACCCTCTACACCGAAACCTGCGCCGAGGTCGAAAAGACCTGCGACCGCGCCGCCACACGGCCGCGCCTGCAAACCGCGCAAGACGTCATGGCCTCCCTCATCCCGCCGAAACGCGAATGCGTCCCCACCAACGGTCCCAGCGCCGAGGCCCGCGCGCAGGCCTTTGGCCCCGACCTCAAGGCGATGGAAGAGCCGCAGATCCTCTCGCGTCACATCAACTGGGCGCTCACCGATCTCATGCTCACCCACCCCGAAATCACCCTCATGGGCGAGGATGTGGGCCGCAAGGGCGGCGTCTACGGCGTCACGCAAAAGCTGCAAAACCGCTTCGGCCCCGCGCGCGTGATCGACAGCCTGCTCGATGAGACCTCCATTCTGGGCCTCGGCATCGGCATGGCCCATAACGGCTTTCTGCCCATCCCGGAAATCCAGTTCCTCGCCTACCTCCACAACGCCGAGGATCAGCTGCGCGGCGAGGCCGCGACCCTGCCTTTCTTCTCGAACGGCCAATACACCAACCCCATGGTCCTCCGCATCGCGGGCCTCGGCTATCAAAAGGGCTTCGGCGGGCATTTCCACAACGACAATTCCATCGCCGTCCTGCGCGACATTCCCGGCCTGGTCCTCGCCTGCCCCTCCACCGGCGCCGACGCCGCCCGCATGCTGCGCGAATGCGTCCGCCTCGCGCGCGAGGAACAGCGCGTCGTCGTCTTCCTGGAACCGATCGCACTCTACCCCATGCGCGACCTCACGGAGACGGGCGACAACGCTTGGCTCACGACCTATCCCGACCCGTCCGAAACCATCCCATTAGGCCAGGTCGGCCAACACGGCGACGGTACAGATCTGGCCATCGTCACCTTCGGCAACGGCCACCACCTCTCGCGCCAGGCGCAGGCCCAACTTGACGCCGACGGCATCAAATCCCGCGTCATCGACCTGCGCTGGCTCTCACCCCTGCCCGGCCCCGCCCTCTTGGACGCCGTGGCGGACTGCAGCCGCATCCTGATCGTGGACGAAACCCGCCATTCCGGCGGCGTGGCCGAGGCGCTGATGGCGCTCTTCACCGAACACACCGCCATCCCCCACAGTCGCCTCACCGCCACCGACAGCTTCATCGCCACCGGACCGGCCTATGCCGCCACCATGCCCTCGGCGGACACGATCCTCGCCACCGCGCGGACCGTCTGCCGCAGATGACCCGACCCCGGCTTTCATCGTTCCAAAAATACTCAAAACCGCCACACGGACCCGATGCGCAACGCCCGATCCGTTAACACCGGAGGCCGGAAGAAATCGCACCGTCGACATACCACTCGGATACCGACGCGATACCGACACCGGCTTTTCGGCCCAAGCCCCTGATTAACCAAGTGATTCTCAGGGCTATGCCAACCCCGGCAGCCATAGCACGATGATCGGAAACGCCACCAGCAGCCCGATCGTCACCGCATCCGCGATGAAGAACGGCATCACGCCCTTGAACACGTCCTGCACGCTCAGGTCAGGCCGCACCCCGGCCACCACGAAACAGTTCAGGCCGATAGGGGGCGTGATCAGACAGAACTCCGCCATCTTGACCACCAGGATCCCGAACCAGATCGCGCACATCTCGCCCGACATGCCGAACGCGCTGTCCTCGACGCTGACGAACTCGCCCCCGTTCAGCGCCATGACCGCCGGATAGACCACCGGCAGCGTCAGCAACAGCATCCCGATCGCATCCATGAACATGCCCAGCACGGCATAGGCCAGCAGGATGCAGATCAGGATCAGCATCGGCGACACGGTCAGCGAGGTGATCCAGTCGGCAAACGCCCCCGGCAGGTCCGCAAACCCCAGGAATCGCACGTAAATCAAAACGCCCCAGATGATGGTGAAGATCATCACCGTCAGCTTCGCGGTCTCGATCAGGGCCGACTTCAACTCGCCCAACCGCATGCCGCGCCAGAGCGCCATCAGGAACACGATGAACGCCCCCACAGCCCCGCCCTCGGTCGGCGTGCCCCAGGCATCGCCAAAGGGGTTGTAGACGAAGAAGATGATGATCACGACAACCGCCACGATGGGCAGCGCGGCAGGTAGAGAGGCGAATTTCTCGCGCCAGGTGAACCCGCCCACCGGCGGCCCCACCGACTTGAAAATGACCGCGATCCCGATGATCAGCGCGGCATAGACGATGGCCGAAAACGCCCCCGGAATGAACCCGGCGAGCAGCAGCTTGCCCACGTCCTGCTCCACGATAATCGCGTAAATCACAAGGATCGCCGAGGGCGGAATAAGGCTCGCCAATGTGCCCCCGGCGGCCACCACACCAGCAGCGAACTGTTTGTTATACCCAATTTTAAGCATTTCCGGGATAGCTATGCGGGCAAAGACAGCCGCCGTGGCCACCGATGCGCCCGACACAGCCGCGAAACCGGCTGTGGCGAAAACCGTCGACACGGCCAGGCCACCGGGCACCCAGGCGATCCACCGCTTGGCGGCCTCGAACAGGGCGCGTGTCAGGCCGGCGTAATAGGCCAGGTACCCGATCAGGATGAAGGTCGGGATCAGGGAAAGTGCGTTCGCCGACACCTTGGAATGCGGCACCTGCCCCGCGGTCTTGACCGCCACCGTCAAAGCCCACCAGAAATCCTCGCCGCCGAAATCCTTCTTGGACCAGAAGATGACGATCAGCCCCAGAAACCCCGCAAGCCCCGCGGCAAAGGCCACGCGCATCCCGATGACCACCATCACCAGCATGAAGCCGGTGGTCCAAAGGCCGATGGTGATCGGTTCCATCAGTCGCGCCCTTCCAGTTGCTCGGCCTCAAGCCGCGCCTGATCAGCCACCGACAGCGTCAACGGCACGGCCACGGGCCGCTCCAGTCCAAGGAAAAAGGCACGCCCATAGCCCACCACTTGCAACACCAACCGCAGCACCAGCACACCGAACGCCACCGGCACCACCAGCTTGGCCGGCCAGACCGGCAAGCCGATATCGATCGTGCTATCGCGTGAACACAAGGGGCGCGCACAGTCGAAAGACCGGTCGAAATGCGCCCAAGCCCCCCACACCAATGCGACCATCAGCAACAGCACCAGAAGTACCGTGATCAGCTCCAGCAACCACAGGATACGCCCGTGCAGATTGCCAATCAGGATATCCATGCGGATATGCCCGCCCTCGCGCTGCACGTAGGACACGCCCATGATCGCGATCAGCGGCATCAGCACCTCGATGTAATCCACGTATCCCGCCAACGGCACCCCGAAGAACTTGCGCCCCGACACCGAGTAGGCCGCAAGGAACATGAGGGAAAACGCCGCGATCCCGCTGAGCAGCGCCATGAATCGCTCTACGGGCAGCAGCGCGCGGTCCAGCCGGCTCAACAGGCTGCTGTCGCTCAGAACGGTCGCGGCCCCGGCCATCGGCTAGTCCGTTCTTTCGACGGCGATGCTCAACGTGGTGCCCAACCCGTTACCGCCAAAGCTGGTCGTCACCGTCTTTTTCAGGACAATGCAGGGCCAGTTCTTGCCGTCGACCCACAGGTTCCACGACTGCCCGACATCGGGGATCGGCGGCGCATAAGAGGTGGCCGAGATACGATATTCCTCGGTATGGATCTTATGACCATCCGGGTCAGACACCTTCAGAAGAATGATCAGCGGCAGTTGGTTCACTTCTACGACCATATGCTCGGCACCTTTCTTGAAGAGGCCGTCCGGGGTCAGCCCCCGGACGGCCAGCCGCGCTCAGTTCGACGCGCGATGCTCTTCCAGCGTGCTTTGCACGAGATCGTAAAGCTCCTGGCCCGGCAGGCCCTGCGCTTCCATTTCCTGGATCCAGGCTTCACGTGCGGGGTCCGCGGCCTGGGCCTTGAACTCTTCCTTCACGCTGTCCGAGATCATCACCTTCTCGACGCCCTTTTCCTCCAGAACGCTGTCCCAGCGCTTCAGAAGCTCTGCATAATTGGCAAGGTAATGGTCCAGCGCCTCGGGCACCGAGCTGTCCAGCGCCTCGCGGTGCTCGTCGCTCAGCCCTTCATAGGCGTCGATATTCACCACCACCGGGCAGTTCACCGTGCCGGGGTTCAGGTTGGCCGTCCACCAGTCCGCCTGGTTGATCGTGCCAAAGCTCAGATGCGCGTGCTGGGCGAACGACACGGTGTCGACGACGCCCGATTCCATCGCCTGATAGGCTTCGGTCGCGGTCACCGAGGTGGGCACCGCCCCCACCGCCTTGAACGCCTCGCCAAGACCGCCGGTGGCGCGCACCCGCATCCCTTCGAAGTCGGCCAGTTCGTTGCGCGGTTCGCCCGTTCCGACAAGGTTGTATTGCGGCATCGGCGAGGTCATCAGCAGCTTGGCGTTCCACTGCGCCATCTCCTCGGCGGCGGCCGGGTGATTATAAACGGCGGTGGACACGGCGACCTCCTCATCGAGGTTGCTGACACCCAGGAACGGCAACTCCAGAACGGTCACGACGCGGTTCTTGTCCGGGTGATAGCCCGCGCAGAACTGCGCCATCTCGAACGCGCCGATCGAGATACCGTCAAGGTTCTCGCGGTTCTTCGAAAGGCCGCCATAGCTGACGTTCATGGTGAACTCGCCGTTGGTCTTTTCGGCGACCAGCTCGGCCAGTTTCTCGACGTGCTCGGTAAAGGCGCGGCGCTTGCCCCAGACGGACACGTTCCATTCGACGGCCAAGGCTTCTCCGGCAAAGGCGAAGGACAGCGCGGCGGTAACGCCGGCTCCGATCATCTTGTTCATTGGTTCTCTCTCCCTGTTTGTGCGGGGAATACTAAGTGTCTCGACCCACGAAGCAACAGGGTAATTTTGGGTAGATCTTTAGGAAACGAACAGGGCCGCCCCCGGTGGGACGGCCCTGAGAGTCAGATCGAAGCGCGAATTTCTGCGGGTTATTCCGCCGCGTCGCGCCTCGGCAGCACCCAGTCGGGCCGGGGAAAATGGCAGGTATAGCCGGCTGGGAACCGCACCAGGTAATCTTGGTGTTCGGCCTCAGCCTCCCAGAAATCGCCCACCGGCTCCACCTCGGTCACGACCTTGCCAGGCCACAGGCCCGAGGCGTTCACGTCGGCAATCGTGTCTTCGGCCACGGCTTTCTGCTCGTCGTTCACATAGTAGATCGCCGAACGATAGCTCATCCCGACGTCATTGCCCTGCCGGTTAGGCGTGGTCGGATCGTGGATCTGGAAAAAGAACTCCAGGATCTGCCGGTAGCTGATCTTGTCGGGATCAAACCAAATCTCAATCCCCTCGGCATGGGTGCCGTGATTGCGATAGGTGGCGTTGGGCACGTCACCGCCAGTGTAACCCACCCGGGTCTTGCCCACACCCGGCATCTTGCGTATCAGCTCCTGCATGCCCCAGAAACATCCGCCTGCCAGCACTGCGCGTTCTTCAGTCATTACACGTCCTCCACTTGATCCAGGTAGTCACCATAGCCTTCGGCCTCCATCTCGTCACGCGGGATGAACCGCAGCGAAGCAGAGTTGATGCAGTATCGCAGCCCGCCCCTGTCCTGCGGCCCGTCGGGAAAGACGTGGCCCAGATGGCTGTCGCCATGGGCGCTGCGTACTTCTGTGCGAACCATGCCAAGCGAGGCGTCTCGCAACTCGGTCACATGCGCCGGCTCGATCGGCTTGGTGAAGCTGGGCCAGCCACAGCCGCTCTCGAACTTGTCGGACGAGGCGAACAGCGGCTCGCCGGAGACGATGTCCACGTAGATACCAGCTTCCTTGGTGTCGTTGTATTCGCCGGTAAACGGCCGCTCGGTGCCGTTCTCTTGCGTGACGCGGTATTGCTCTGGCGTCAGTCGTGCCACCGCGTCTTCAGTCTTTTGGTAGGTCATGGATACCCCCGTTTGATGCGTTCCTCTGAAAAATGGCCTGTCCCCGGCGCTTTACAAGCCCCGAGCGCAGGACCGTGTTTGAACCGAAACACATCTGCGCAAGACCCATGATCACGCACCAATCAGGACAACGACCATGAAATCTTGCACCAGCCCCACCCGCGCCGCACCGGGCCCCAAACCCGGCGTGAAAATCCACAATCAGTTTCTGCCTGCAGACCGCGCCACGCAGATCCTGCTGCAACAGTTTCTGTGATTCTGCCCAAGGCGGCGCCCCGCTCAACTCGGCTCAACCACATTGCGATTCTTCGGCGACAACGCTACACTAAGGCGCGAACAGAATATCTGAGGATAGTGTCATTTCCTTGCCTTCGGTCCTTGTCGTCGAAGACGATCCGTTCATTTGTGTCGGCCTCGAAGTCGCGCTCAGTGACGCCGGATATCAGTCTTTGAAAAGCGCATGCTCCTATCGGGATGCGCTTGCCGCGATCGATTCCGGCGGTTTTGACTACTGCATCCTCGACCTCGATCTGGGCAATTCCTTTTCAGACGCATTCCTGAACGAGCCCGAGGGCAAACGCCTTCTGGCCGTACTGCAGTCTCGGGGCGTGTCCACCGTGATCTACAGCGGTATCCTCGGCGAACAACGCCGCATCACTGATTTGGACCCATCCGTGATCACCATCGACAAAACCGAACCAGCGGAAATCGTGATCGAAGCTTTGTCGCGCATGGGCCGCAGCACACCGTCCAAGCCGGTAACCCCATCAGTGACGAGCACCCCCTAGAAACCACTCCAGTTGCGCCTCGGTATACGGCTTTTCTATCACCAGCACCTCTTCAAGATCGGCCGGCAAGTATTGACGTCCATGCGCCGTCAGAAAAGCGAAGTGCACCCCATCCTTGTGAAGGCGCCGCGCAAAGACTGAACTATTGCGGTCCTTGCCAAGATTGAAATCCACGAAAGCCGCATCGGGCAGGGCCGCGTCGCAGGACTGCATGGCGGGCGCCTCTGCGCTGAACGGCCCGACCACTTCGTGCCCCATCATCTCGAGCATTTCCGCCAAGTCGACCTGCAAAAGAGGATCGTCTTCCAGTACCAGTACCTTCATCGCGGTTGCTCCCGACGCGGCATCACGTCAAATCCGACAGTGCAATCCTTACATGAATACCCGTATCGCGATAGTCTATTGTCACGTCAGCGCCTTGGGCCGCAAGGATGCGCGTCAACAGCGTTGTGCCAAACCCTGCCGACGTCGGGGCCTCAACGCCCGAAAGACCGGATTCGATCCAGTTTATTTCCAAGCCGTCCTCATTTTGCCAACTGACATCCAGCCGCCCTTCCTCGGTCGACAGCGCGCCGTACTTGCTGGAATTGGTCGTAAGTTCGTGAAAGCCCAGCGCCAGCGTCTGCACAAGGCCAGGTGGCAATTCCACGTAAGGCCCGTCAAGATGGATCGCATCCACCCGGCTCGCGCGATAAGGGTCGATCTCGGTCTCGATCAGGCTCCTCAAAGACATGCCCTGCCACTTGGCATCCGCCAGTTGCCGGTGCGCCGCCGCCATCGCCCTGATCCGCGCCTGAAGCGCGTCGCGATAGCCCTCCAACGTGTTCGACGACCGCCCTGTCATCCGGGTGATGGTCGACACCGTCGCCAGGATATTCTTCACCCGATGATCCAGTTCGGCCGAGATGACCGCCAACCGTGCCGCCTCCGCCTTGCGTTCGGTGATGTCCAGATTCAGCCCAACCCAAGAGGTAATGCGGCCAGTGTCATCGCGGATAGGCCGCCCCAGCGCCAGTGTGTGATAGATCTTGCCGTCCTTGCCGATGATATCCAGCTCTCGCTCCCACGGCGTTCCGGTGCGCAGCGTTTCGGTCCACAGCTCCTTGATCTCGTCGCGCATCTCGGGCGCGACGCAGTCGCTCAGGCCTGCGGTCTGTGCCTCTTCCAGCGTCTTGCCGACCAGTTCCAGGAAAGCGGGGCTGACATAGGTCAGATTGCCCTCCGCATCGTTGATCCACACCCCGAACGGAATCGACTCACCCAGCGTGCGATACTGGTCGAAGCGCTCTGCAAGGTCGCGCTCCAACCGCTTGCGCTCGCTCACGTCCAGCGCGGCGGAATAAAACCCCGTCACCGCACCCGCCGCATCCCGTCTCGGCGCATAACTGACCAATACATCGCGTTGCGCGCCGTTCGTGTCGGACCCGATCGACACCTCGAATGTCTGCTCTTCGCCGCGAAGAGCGCCAGCGACATAAGGGGCAACGACCTCGTAGGCCGCGGGGTTCACCAGGTCCGACATCCGCAGCCCCTCGATCTCGTCCGCGGTCCGGCCCCAGAACTCGTAGGCCTTGTTGACGAACTCGTAACGTTGGTCGCCGTCGATCACGGCAAAGAGGATCGGCAGACTGTCCGCCATGTCGCGCAGTTGTCGGCGCTCTTCCTCGATGCTGTCCAGCGCCCGCCCGCGCGCAATCACCAGCCACAGAACATTCGCCGTCGCCTGTAGGAAATTTATGTCGTCGGCGTCAAAGCCACAGCGTTCGAGGCTGCATTCATGCACGCCCAGAACACCCCATGGCGCTTCATGCGGTCCGATCATCACGCTGGCGCCGCACAGGATGTGATGATCCTTCAGCAGTCTCGGCGCTGTAAACCGCTTTTCTTCGCGGAAATCCCTGACCACCACGGCACTGCGCTGTTGCAGCGTATACCCCGCCTGGCTTTCGACGCCTGTGCCGACTGTCGACTCCCCAACCGTCGCCTCGGTCCAACCGACGCCTGCCCGGAGGGTCAATCGGCCGCCGCCAGGATCAAGCTGAAGCACCTTGGTGAACCGCACGTTCATATGCTCCGACAATTCGCGCACGGCCATGTCCAGAACATCCTGAAGTTCCGCCCCCGAAAGCGCCAGGCGGCCCAATTCGGCAACAGCCTCCTGTTGCGCCTCGCGACGTCGGGCGGCAGCACGGGCTCTCTGAAGGTTGGTGACGTCGGTATATGAAACCACCACCCCCCCGATCTTGTTGTCCGACGTCCGGTAAGGGCGCAGGCGGCGGATGCGGTGCCTGCCGTCATCAGTACTGATCTCGGCTTCGATATCGCTCAGTTTATCAAGACAGGTCCGCGCGTCCTCGATCAGGTTCGGGTCCTGCACCCGCATCACGATGTCCTCGACCGGCCGGCCGATATCGCCGTCAAGGATGCGCATCACCTCCTTCATCGCTGGCGTGAACCGGCGAATCAGCAGGTCGGTATCAAGGAAGATCACGCCGATGTCGATCGAGGTCAGCAGGTTGTTGAGATCGTTGTTGGTCTGCTCCAGTTCCTCGATCTTGTCCTCGAGCTGGCTGTTGACCGTAGACAATTCCTCATTGAGCGATTGCAGTTCCTCGCGCGAGGTCTCCAGTTCCTCGTTGGTCGACTGCAACTCCTCGTTCATGCTCATGACCTCTTCATTCGAGGCTTTCAGCTCTTCGTTCGAGGTCTCCATCTCCTCGATGGTCGATTGCAGGTCTTCGCGCGTTGATTGCAGTTCGTATTCCAGCGTTTCGACCGCATCGCGCTCACCCGGTCCGGCCGCTTTGCGGGCCTTGGCCCGCGCGTCTGCCTCTGCATCGGTATCGCGCAAGTCCGAAGCATCTTCGAAGCAGACAAGATAGTTGGGCTCACCGTCGCTCCCGTCGACTTTCTCAGCGAAAATCCGGACACTGATCTGGCCGCCGCCGCGCGGCACGTTCAGCGCAACCGCCTCCGCCTCTTCGCCGCCCGATCGCATCGTGTTCAGGACCATGCGCAGCTTGCCGCGCAACTCGGGCACTACGATTTCAGGCAACCGGCTGGTCGGCTCGCCATCCGGAAACTGCAGATAGTCGCGCATCGTCCCGTGAAAATAAAGCGCCTCGAGGCTCTTGTTGACGACCACGCAGGGCGGCACGAAGCGCTCCAGCAGTTGCCGTCGCGCGGTTTCGGCAACCGGCGCGAAAGAGCGCGGGCGCGACGCCAGTTTCGGACCGTCACCCGTTCCGCTCGGCGGAGCGGGGAACTTCCCCGGCCGAACCCGGCTGTTGACTGCCTTGCGATAGATCCGGCTGCTTTTGTCGACCGCCGTGAACAGGCGACCGGGCCGTTCCGCGTTCTCCGAGTTGCCCAGCAGCAGGTGCCCGCCCTCGCCCAGCGCAAAGTGGAACATCTCGATCATCCGCTGCTGCACATCGGTTTCGAGATAGATCATCACGTTGCGACAGCTGATGATGTCCAACCGCGAAAAGGGCGGGTCCGAAATCACGTTCTGAGTGGCAAAAACCACGGTTTCGCGCAGCCGTTTGCTGACCAGGAACGTGTCGTTATGCTCGACGACGAAATTGCGCCGCAACCGCTCGGGTATGTCGGGCAGCGCAGCGGCGGGATACTCGCCGCTACGGGCGACTTCGATGGCCTTCGAGTTGAGATCCGTGGCAAACACCTGAACCGGACAATCCACGCGACGCCTGTCCAGCCGGTCGAAGATCGTCATGGCAAGCGTATAGGCTTCTTCCCCGCTGGCACAACCGGGCACCCAGGCACGGATCGCTTCCCCCTTCTTTTTGCCGTCCAGCAGGGGCTCGATCACCTTGTCGGCAAGAGCCTCCCAGACTTCAGGCTCGCGAAAAAACCGCGTCACGCCGATAAGAAGGTCGCGAAAGAGGCAGTGCACTTCCTCGGGAGTCTGGGTCAGGTAAGCGACATAATCGGACAGCTCCCGGAACTGGCCCAGCCCCATGCGCCGCTGGATGCGCCGTTCCACCGTGCCGCGCTTATAGTTGCCAAATTCATACTCGGTCTGCAGCCGCAGCTGCCGCAGGACTTCGTTGTACCCTTCGCCAGCCTGCTGCGACAGGGACTTGTCCGCATCCGCCGGCTTGCGCAGATACGGATGCTCGAAGAACTGCGTCAACCGCTCGGGCATCTCGGCCACCGGCAGGACGAAATCCACAAGTCCGGTGTTGAAAGCGCTGCGCGGCATCCCGTCATGTTCGGCCTCAACAGCGTCCTGCGCCATCGCCATGCCACCCGCCGCCTTGATCTCGCGAAGGCCCAGCGTGCCGTCGCTGCCGGTGCCCGACAAAACGATGCCAATCGCCTTTTCCTCTCGCTCCTCGGCCAGCGACCGGAAGAAATAGTCGATCGCCATGCGCATGCCCTTTTCCTCGACCGGCGCATCAAGGCTCAGTTTGCGGTCGATCAGGCGGATGAACTTGCCCGGCGGGATAACGTAGACGGTGTTCGGCTCCAGCAACATGTCATCCGCGGCCTGCACCACGGTCATCGAGGTCTGCCGCGTCAACAGGTCCGCCATCATGCTGGGATGGTTCGGATCCAGGTGCTGAATCAGGATATAGGCAGCTCCGGTATCCCCCGGCAACGCCTTCAGAAACCGCTTGTAGGCATCCAGCCCTCCGGCGGAAGCACCGATACCGACGATTGGGAAATCCCTGTGGTCTGCCATGCGTCCTCCTGACAAGCAAAGCCTATCGGAAACCGAGTACTTTGAACAACGGCTTCTTGATCTGCCAAGCCTTTTGCAGGTTGCGCCAGAGCACCACTTCAGCTGCGTGCAAATTCGGGCGTCTGCCCTCCTGCTGCCGACGGAACATCCAGATCGCGGCGCAGTAGCGCCACGTTGCGGCGGTGGGATTTGAAGAACAGGTCAAACGCGTCGCCGATCAGGGGAATGCCACCAATTACCGTGTCGACCCCGGTGTTCAGCGCCATGCGCCCCAGCACCCGCTTGCGCGCCCCCATCCGGTGCCCTTCGACGATGATCCAGGCACCGGGCCCAAGGGTGACCAAGTCACCCACCCCCGGTATCAGCCCCAAAATCGAATCCCACCCGACCGGGATGCCGAGCAGTGGAATCCGGAACTTGGAATCCAGAGTGTTGGCTAACCGGTCCAGCCGAGCCAGTCGCGCGGTGTGGTCGCTGTCGGTCATCACGACCTGTCACGCTCTGCACCGACGCTTAGCCGCCAGGGCGCGATGCGAACGGGTTGAGTTGCAACACGGCGAGTCAGGGCCACAACGACCGAATGCAGCAGGAACATCGGGAAAATCCTTTCGCGAACTTCAGCCTGCAGTGTGTGCAAGCCTGCCCGATCAACGTGCGGCCCAGGCGCAAGGTTCCGCCCTGCGTTGCCACGCGGTCGGTGCTGCTCCGGTCAGGGAGGCGGCTGCTGCAACAGGGTCACCGCGGCGATCAGCATGTCCTCGTTGTCGCCCAGAACATCCTGCCGCGTGGGGAAATGGCGTCGTGTGGCGGTCGCGCCCAACCCCTACAGCGGCAGCCCCCGGTTGGGTCCGGCCCGCAATGCCCGGCGCACGGCGACACGGCAGTCCATGGCCGCGGGAAGATGCGGAATGGGTGGCAGCGCTCGAGGGACGGGATTGCCCCGGACATCGTACGCAGTGGGCGGCTGGCGCGAAACACGTTGCGCGTGGGCTCGATCGCGCGGTCGGTTATCATGTGCAGCAGCGCCTCGCCTGCCGGAATGGTGCCGCCGTCAAGGCAATATTCCGGCAACCCGGGGCACTTAACTCTGATTGTAACTTAATAAACTTACCAAGAAACAATCACCAGAAACCAAGTAACGACTCACACTACTAAGCCTGTCATGTCCGATAAATCCAGTATCATACTCAAGTCCACTCAACTGCTGCTCTGTTGGAGCAAATGAACTATTGAAATTTAGGGGCATGGGCGGGGCACAGTGGTCACGGTGCGAATTTCATCAATAAATTCAACGGGATTTGGTGGAGCCTAGCGGGATCGAACCGCTGACCTCCTGCATGCCATGCAGGCGCTCTCCCAGCTGAGCTAAGGCCCCGAACCGATGGCCCGTCGCCGGGCCGTCATTTGCCGCGTTCTAGGTAAAGCGGCAGGCGGGATCAAGTGGAAAATCCCGCCCTCTCACAACTTGGTTCAGCTTTCGTCGTCGTCCGACGCAACGTCCGCGATATCATCGAGCGAGACGTTATCATCGTCGTCGTCGTCGTCCAGAACATCGTCGCCCAGGTCCACATCGACATCATCATCATCCTCGATGACTTCCTCGTCGACTTCGTTGCCCTTCATCTTCTTGGTCTCGGCATCTTCCGCGTCCGCGGTGATCGACCGGCTCTTGCCGGAATGCAGCTCGACAACCTCGCCCGTGTAGGGGCTGACGATCGGGTCTTTGTTCAGGTCGTAAAACCGTTTGCCCGTCGTCGGGCAGACGCGCTTCACACCCCATTCTTCCTTGGGCATCCTTATCCCTTTCGGTGTCTGTGGACTTGCAGGCGTTCGACGTCCCCTGCCATAAGACGTATCAGGTGTCAAAGGCATAAAGCGCGGCGCAGCGCTGCAAGAGGTGAGCGGCATATGGGGCATTACGTTCTGCCCGGCAACCCCCCGGTCGAAGTGACCCTGCGCCGCTCGGCGCGGGCGCGGCGGATTTCGCTTAGGGTGTCGGGTGTTGACGGGCGCGTGACGCTGACCATGCCCCCCGGCGTGGCAGAGCGCACGGCGCTGGACTTCGCCAATGAAAAGGCCGCGTGGCTGAGGGCGCAACTTTCACGTCAACCCGATCTGACCGAGGTACGAATCGGCTCGGACCTGCCTGTCGAGGGCCGCCCGCGCCGTCTCTTGCCCGGTTCGGGCCGGCGGATCGAGCTTGCGGACGACACGCTCACCGTGCCCGGCCCGCCCGAAACCGCACCCCGGCGGGTCCAGGCTTGGCTGAAGACCCGCGCCCGCGACCAGCTTGCCGCCGCCTCGGATCATTATGCGCAGGCGGTTGGCCGCAAGTACGCCCGTCTGACCCTGCGCGACACCCGCTCGCGCTGGGGCTCGTGCACCCAAGACGCAGGGTTGATGTATTCCTGGCGGCTCATCCTCGCGCCCCGCGACGTTCTCGATTACGTCGCCGCGCACGAGGTCGCGCATCTCGTTGAAATGAACCATTCGCGCGCCTTCTGGAGCATCGTCGATCGGATCTGCCCCGGCTATGACACGCCGCGCCGCTGGCTGCGTGAAAACGGTGCGGAACTTCACCGCTATCGCTTCGACTGACGCAACAGGATTGACCGCGCGGCAAACTGTGATCACAAATGCCCCATGAACTTTCCGCCGCGCTCCGAAGCCGGGCTTGCCTCGGCCACCGGCGCCGCCCCCACCGGGTCGGCCCATGACCGCGTCTATCGTGGATTGCGCAGTCGTATCATGCATGGCGAGTTGCGACCCGGACAGGCCCTGACCCTGCGCGGCGTCGGCGCGGAATACAATGTTTCCATGACCCCTGCCCGCGAGGCCGTCCGCCGCTTGTCGGCCGAGGGTGCCCTGACGGTCAGCAGCTCTGGCCGCCTTGCCGCGCCCGAGCTTGGCAACGAACGAATCGAGGAACTGGCCGCGCTGCGCGCCCTGATCGAGGTCGAACTGGCCAGCCGCGCCCTGCCCCGCGCCCACATGGCCCTGATCGACCGCCTGCAATCCATCAACACGCGGATCACCGATCACATCGCCCACCAGGACGCGGTCGGCTATATCCGCTCGAACCTCGAATTTCACCGCACGCTCTACCTGCGCGCCCAGGCGCCCGCGATGCTGGCCATGGCCGAAACCGTCTGGCTGCAACTCGGCCCCACGATGCGCGCGCTTTACGGCAAACTGCAGCAGAAAGAGCCGCCGCGTTACCACCGCCTGATCATCTCGGCGCTCAAGGCCGGGGACGAACCGGGGCTGCGCCTTGCCGTCCGCTCCGACGTGACCCAGGGGCTGAAGATGCTGCTGGCCTGACGCCGCCTCTGGATGCCCGTGGCAAGCGGCCTATCTCCGCCGCATGGCTGAAAAAAACCGCAACAAGCAAGAAATCTACGACAATGCCGCCGCGCAATGGTGGTCGGACGACCTCCGCTGGGTGCGCACGCTGAAAAACCTTGTGCCCGCCCGCCTGAAGTTCTTCGACCGGCACATAGACTGGGCGGGCAAAACGGTGCTCGACCTTGGCTGCGCAGGCGGCTTCATGGCCGAAGCCATCGCCGGGCGCGGCGCGCAGGTCACCGGCATCGACCCCGCGAAGGAGGCCATCGCCGCGGCCCGGTCCCAAGCCGCACAATCCGGCCACGACATCCGCTACGACACCGGCGTGGGCGAGGCGCTACCCTATGAAGATGCGGCCTTCGATGCCCTCGTCTGCGTCGACGTCCTGGAGCATGTCTCGGATCTGAGGCAGGTCCTGCACGAGGTCGCCCGCGTGCTGAAACCTGGCGGACTGTTCCTGTTCGACACCATCAACCGCAACATCATCGCCCGGCTGGCCACCATCACCATGGCCGAAGATATCCTTGGCCTGCTGCCCAAGGGGACCCATGACCCCGCGATGTTCATCAAGCCAGCCGAACTGACGGACGGGTTGCAGGTTGCCGGGCTGATCCCCGGCAAGATAACGGGGCTTGGCCCGACCGGCCTGACCCGACGGCTGGATTTCAGGTTCGGCGTGCTGCCTTTCAAGCAAGTGATCTATATCGGAACCGCCCGGAAACCGGAGGCCACAACATGACGTTCCTCGCCCTGCTTCTGACCGCGCTCCTCTTCGGCGGCATGACGCTCTATGCTTTCGGCTTCGCGGCCTTCGTGCTGCGCGCCCTGCCGGAAGAGACAGCGCGCACCCTGATCCGCCGCGCCTTTCCACATTTCTACCTGTTCGTGCTGGGCACGTCCGGCCTCGCCGCAGTCTGTGCCGCCTTCGCCGACCTGCTGTCCATGGCGATACTCGCCGTGATCGCGCTCACAACGCTCTACGCGCGGCAATCTCTCATGCCGACGATCAACGCGGCCACCGATGCCGGCCACTCCAAACGGTTCAAGCTGCTGCATCTTGGCTCGGTGATGATCACGCTGGCCCACATCGCGGGCGCGGCATGGGCCCTCATCCGGCTCGGCGTAATCCTCTAGGCCGCTAGGCCAGTCGATCCCATCTTCAGGAACTTCTCGCGCCGGTCACGCACCAGTTCCTCGCGCGACAGGTCCTTCAACCCGTCCAACATCGCCCGGATCGCATCACTCACCGACGCCATCGCGCCCGTCGGGTCACGATGCGCGCCGCCCTTGGGCTCGTCGATCACGCGATCGATCACGCCCAACTTGATCAGGTCCTGCGCGGTCAGCCGCAGCGCCTCTGCAGCCTCGCGCATCTTCTCGGAATCCTTCCACAGGATGCTGGCACAGCCCTCGGGGCTGATCACCGAATAGACGGAATGCTCCAGCATCGCCACGCGGTTGGCCGAGGCGAACGCCACCGCACCACCCGATCCGCCCTCGCCGATAATGACACTGACCAGCGGCACACCGGCCTTCAGGCACATCTCGGTCGAGCGGGCAATCGCCTCGCTCTGGCCGCGCTCTTCGGCGCCCTTGCCCGGATAGGCGCCGGGCGTGTCCACCAGCGTGATAACCGGCAGGTTGAACCGGTCCGCCATGTCCATCAGCCGGATCGCCTTGCGATAGCCCTCGGGCCGCGCCATGCCGAAATTCCGCTCGATCCGGGACTTGGTATCGTTGCCCTTCTCATGCCCGATCACAACCACCGGCGTGTCGCCGAACCGCGCCAGCCCGCCCATCACGGCCTGATCATCGGCAAAATTCCGGTCGCCCGCCAGCGGCGTGTATTCCTCGAACAGCGCCTCGATGTAATCCTTGCAATGGGGCCGGTTAGGATGCCGCGCCACCTGGCATTTCCGCCATGGCGTCAGGTCCTTGTAAAGGTCGGTCAGCATGGCAGCGGCTTTCTTGTCCAGCGCCCCGGCCTCGTCCTCGACATCCATCCCCTCGGTCGTCCGCGCCATCGCGCGCAGCTCTTCCGCCTTGCCTTCGATTTCCGCCAGAGACTTTTCAAAGTCGAGGTAATTGGTCATGCCCATGCTCCTGTTTGGCCTACGGGATATATGGAAAAGGTCGGAGGGTTCAACAGACTTCGCATCATGCGGGCATTGCGCGAATCTCTTATATGGGATAAATTTCCATTTATGGAATCACCCCTTGCCTTACCGCCCACGCTGGCCCGACACATCCGCGACCTGCGCCAGTCGCGCGACCTGACACTGGCCGATCTGGCCAAGGCCAGTTCCGTCAGCCGAGCGAGCCTCTCTCGGATCGAGAATGGCGAGGTCAGCCCCACGGCCGACACGCTTGCCAAGCTCTCGACCGCCCTGCGCCTGCCGATCTCGCAATTGATCTCACCGCTGGAAAGCCGGCTCCAGGCCTTCGTGCCCCGCTCTGCCCAGCAAGTCTACCACGACGCCAGCCACGGCTTTCAACGCCGAAACGTCTCGCCCCCCAGTGCCGGCCTGCAACTCGAGATCGTCGAGGCCACGCTCGAACCGGAGGCGACGATCTCCTACGACCATCCCAGCGTTCCCGGGCACGAGCATCATTTCGTATTGCTCGAAGGCGCGTTGTACATCACTGTCGACAGCCAGACCCACAGCCTTTGCCCCGGCGACTGCCTGCGCTACCGCCTGAACGGCGTGTCGGAGTTCTGCGCCGGGCCGGACGGCGCCCGCTACCTGCTGGCGCTGGCATGACCGCGCCGCACATCATCAATCTGACCGTCCCCGCGCTGGATCGGAATCTCGACGGCCTCACTCGCCTGCTGATCGACACAGTGACCGAGGGCGCTGCCGTCAGCTTCCTGGATCCACTCGCGCCCGAGACGGCCCGTGCCTTCTGGCAAGCCGACGTCTTCCCCGAGGTTACCGCCAACCGCCGCTGCCTGCTCACCGCCCACCTGGGTGATACGCTTGTCGGAACGGTGCAACTGATCACCGCCATGCCGCAGAACCAGCCGCACCGGGCCGAGATCGCCAAGATGATGGTCCACCCCACCGCCCGACGCCGCGGTCTGGGGCACGCGCTGCTGCGGGCCGCGCTGGATCATGCCCGAACCTTGGGCAAGACCAACGTGACCCTCGACACCCGCAGCGGCGATGTCTCGCAATCACTTTACGCCTCGGTGGGGTTCGAAGTGGCGGGCATCATTCCCGATTTCGCGCTCGATCCCGACGGACGGACGCTCCATTCCACGACCTACATGTACAAACGGCTTTAGCCGCGCGCGACGTCAAGCACCGCTCGCAGCGCCAGTTCCGGCGAACTCAGAACCGGCACGTTCAGATCCTCCAGCCGCGCCGCCGCGCCATCCATCGAGGCTTGCGCCAGCACCACCGCTGCCACGTCGCCCTGCGTCTCGACCGCTTGCCGCACCTCGCCAGCGATCACGGCATCAAAGGCCTCTGTCTCGCCTGCCTCGAACAGCGGCCAGTATTGCGGCATCGGCAGGGGATAGACCTTTTGCGGCGTGCCGTCCTCGGCCAGCGCGCGTTCCAGCAGCGCAAGGCTGGGCGCATAGGTACTCTCCAGGCAGAACGCCATCAGCACCGGCCCCTGCGCCTGCGCCGCCGCGCGCATCATCGGCCAGTCCACGCGCATCGCCCCCGCGCTCTCGGCCACTGGCCCCAGCGTCGTGCAGGTACACAGCACCGGCCCCGGCGCACGGGCGATCACGCCTGCGATTTCGTCTTCCAGCGCCGCAGCGCCGTCGTCCTGCGCCTTTTTCAGCCATCGCGGACGCACAACGTGCTTCAACGTCATATCCGGATTGATCCGGTCCCGGATGTTGTCGAACCGAACCCGGTGCGCCTCGGCCGTATGCAGCAAGGTGATTGTCATGCCTGCCGTCATCGCAGCATCCCCGTCATGGCGCAAGTCCCGGCCTATCCCGCGCCCTGCTGTCGCAAGACCAGGACCAGCGTCAGCACCAGCAGTGCCGCCATCATCCGGTTGAACACCCGCAACCGCTTTGGGCTGTTCAGAAAGCGGCGCATCTGCTGGCCCAGCACCGTCCAGCTCGTGGTGCTGACAACCGACGCGACCACGTAAACCCCGGCCACCCACAAGATCGCGTCAAGGTCGCGGCTCGTCGCGTAAAGCGTGATCGCCGACAGCGCCATGCTCCATGCTTTGGGATTTACCCACTGGAAAGCTGCCGATTGCAGGAAGGTCAGCGGCTTGCCTTCCGCCCTGGCCTCCCTCGGCGGGGCGGCATTGGCGATCTTCCACGCAAGGTACAAAAGGTACGCGACACTCAGCACCATCAGGATCGTGTAGGCCGGCGGCCACAGGTCGAACAACTGCATAACCCCCAGCCCCACCAGCACGATCATGCAGGGAAATCCCAGCGTTATTCCCAACATGTGCGGCACGGTCCGGCGAAAGCCGAAGTTCGCGCCCGAGGCCATCAGCATCAGGTTGTTGGGCCCCGGCGTGATCACCGTTGTGAAAGCAAAACCGGTAAGAAGGGTCAGCAGCTGGAATGTCATGAACGCAACATATGGCGTAAGTAGCGCAGTGAAATTGCGTTCCTTTGCGTATGATTTGGTTTTATGCAATTATTTGCGCCTATGGATCACATAAACGACAAAATATTGCACGAGCTCCAGCGCGACGGTCGGATCAGTAACCTCGATTTGGCAGAGAGAGTCGGCCTTTCGCCCTCCGCCTGCCTGCGCCGGGTGCAGGATCTAGAACGCCGCGGCATCATCACCGGCTTCCGCGCCGTGCTCGACCGCTCCAAGCTGGGCGTCGGGTTCATCGCCTATGCCACGGTTGGACTGAACTCCCACACCAAGGACAGCCAGATCGCCTTCGAACGCGCCATGGCCACAGCACCCGAAGTGGTCGAGTGCCACAACATCACCGGGTCGGTCGAATACCTGCTTCGGATCGAGGTGGCCGACCTGCCCGCCTACAAGGCGTTCCACACCGATGTCATCGGCACGCTGCCGCAGGTCAACGCCATAACATCCTTCGTGGTGATGGGCTCGCCCAAGGACATGCGGGCCTAACCGTCCTGCCGGGTCACCCGCCGGATTGCCAGCAGGGTCAGGGGCGGGCCTATGATCTCGAACACTACAGTGCTGGCAATGGTCAGCGCCATGATCGTTCCCGACCAGTCCGGCAGCGCCTCGCCCGCGACCAGCGCGATGCCGACCGCGACGCCCGCCTGCGGCAAGAGCGCCGGGCCATACCACCGCCGCTCTGCCGCGCTGGCCCCGGCCAGCCAGCCCCCGGCGAACCCGCCCCAGATCCGCGCCAGTATCCGCAAGCCAAGGTAAAGCACCCCGGCCCAACCAAGCCCCAAAAGTGCGTCCAATTCCAGTGTCGCCCCGGCCAGCAGAAAGAACAGGATCATGAAGGGCCACTGAACATGTTCGATCTCGTGAAAGGCGCGCTCGTGGTGCTGCGCGAAATTCACCACCACCGCGCCGGCTGTCATCCCCGCGATCAGGAAGGACACCTCGAGCCACAGCGCAAGGCCCGCGGTCAGGAACACGATCCCGATCGCCTCGGCCTGCTGCGGCTCTCCCGGGGTCAGCCGCCCGGTCAACAGCGCCGCCGGCACGCCCAGCGCCACGCCCAGGGCGACACCACCCAGGATGTCATGCGCCGCGCCACCCAGGATCTCGGCAAGTCCGCTGGACTGGCTGACCACCGCAAGCACAAGACTGAACAGGATCAGGCCCCAGACGTCGTCTATGGCCACGATCCCCTTCAACGTGTCGGCGAATGCGCTCTTCACCCCAGTCTGCCGGATCACATCCGTCATCGCCGCCGGGTCCGTCGCCGTGGCAATCGCGCCCAGCACCAACGCCAACTGCCAATCCAGGCCGATCAGCACCAACCCCGCCACGACGACACCCGCCGTGCCCAGCGCGATCACCAGGGACAGGATCAGGATGGCCCGCCCACGCCGCGCCAATATCTCGCGGGTCAGCGTCCCGCCCAGTAGAAAGGCGACCATGGTCAGCGCGACAATGGACAAGACCTCGAACCACGCGATCAGGTCGCCGGGGATCAGGTCCAGCCCGGCCTGCCCGGCGACCAGGCCCAGCAGCAACAGCATCGTCACCCGTGGCAGACGCGTGAAACGTCCCGCCTGGTCCGCCACCAGCCCGGCCAGGAACAGGACCCCGAGGGCCATCAAAAGTTCGGCAATTTCCATGGCGTCACCCTGCACGGTCGCGCGTGCATTCTTCCTTGATCCGCATCAACTCGCCATAACGAAAAACGCCCGGCACGAGGACCGGGCGTTTCGCAATTCTCGTCGCCGTCAGACGCGCCCTTTCCACGGCACCAGCCATTTCTCCAGCATCCGGATGCCCACGTCGATCAGGAAACCGATGATCCCGATCAGGATGATCCCGACGATCACGATATCGGTCAGCTGGAATTTCGACGCGACCATAATCATCATGCCAAGGCCCCGCTCGGCCGCCACAAGTTCGGCGGCCACGACGGTGCCCCAGCAGACACCCATGGCAACCCGAGCGCCGGTGAAAATCTCCGGCAGGCTGTTGGGAATGATCACCTTGGTCAACACCTGCGACTTGCTGGCCCCCAGCGAATAGGCCGCGTGCACCTTGGATATCGCCACGCCGGACACCCCGGCCCGTGCCGCGATCGCCATGATCCAAAGCGCGGCCAGGAACAACAGGATCACCTTGGACTGCTCACCGATACCGAACCAGATAATCATCAGCGGGATCAGCGCCAGCGGCGGCACTGGCCGCATGAACTCCACGATCGGGTCGAACCAGCCGCGTGCCCAGTTGGTCAGGCCCATCGCATAGCCCAGCGGTATCCCCACCAGCGCCCCGAAGAAGAAGCCCAGCAAGACCCGTTGCAGCGAGATCCACGTATGCTGCCACAGGGTATAATTGCGATACCCTTCTTCGTTCAGTTCGAAGAACCGCTCGACCGTCACCTCGGGCGCAGGCAGGTACAGCCGCTGCATCCGGTTGCCGGTCGAGGGCGAGAAGGTCGGCGTCCCCTTGTCGGTCAACCCAAGGTCGCCTTCCGGCAGCTTGAGCGTTTCCCCCGCCTGCACCTCGGTCCCGTTCAGCGCGGTGATGACGGCGTCCTCGCCCCGGCCCATATCGTCATTGCCGAACACGTTGATCACCTTGTAGCCGTATCGCGGCACCACAAGGCTGTCGTTCTTGGCGAACCCCTCGCCCGGCTCCACCTCGGGCGCCGCCGGAATGCGGCCCGGGTTGCCCTCTGCGTCCACCGTCTGGCTGATATCCTCGCGGTAGACCAGCACGGTCACCTCGGCATCGTCCGCCCGTCCGTCCGGCAAGGTGGACGTATAGGTGAACGTCACCTCGCCCAGATAGGGCGACGACGCCTGCGGCAATGGCAGGGTAGAGTTCGTGAAGGCCACCCACAGCAGGAAGATCGTGATCACCGACAGCACGCTGGCCGCCCGATTGGGGCGCACGGCGCTTTCGTCACCGAAGGTCACGGTTTTCAGCGCGGTATAGTCGATCCGCGCAAAGAAGGCCCGGTACAGTGCCGAAACCGCGAGATAGGCAATGAAAAACGCGCCCACATAGAGCGCGAGAACGATGAACCCGGTCATGCGCTTTCCTCCACGCGGCCCATGATCTCTTCTTCCATGTTCCAGATCATTTCGAGGATTTCCTCACGCCGCTGACTGAACTCGGGATGTTTTTTCACCTCGCGCAGGTCCTTGCCCACACCCAGATCGGCAAAAGGCAGGCGATATTCCTTGTGAATGCGCCCCGGCCGCGGCGCCATCACCAGCAGCCGCTCACCCAAGAGCAGCGCCTCTTCGACCGAGTGGGTGATCAGGATGATCGTCTTGCCTGTCTCCTTCCAGAGCTTCAGTACAAGTCCCTGCATCTTTTCCCGCGTCAGCGCATCGAGCGCCCCCAAGGGTTCGTCCATCAGGATCACGTCGGGATCGTTGGCCAGGCAGCGGGCAAGCGCCACACGCTGCTGCATCCCGCCGGACAATTCGTAAATCGCCTTATCCTTGAAATCCTTCAGGCCCACCACCTCCAGCAGGTGATCGACGGTCGGCGTATAGGTCTTCTTGCTCTCGCCCTTCATCCGGGGGCCAAAGCTCACGTTGTCGCGCACGCTCATCCATTCGAACAGCGCGCCCTGCTGGAACACCATGCCGCGCTCGGCATCCGGGCCGGTGACCTTGTGATCGTTCAGCACGATCTGCCCTTCGGTCGGCGCCAGAAACCCGGCGACGATGTTCAAAAGCGTGGTCTTGCCACAGCCCGACGGCCCCAGCACGCTCATCAATTCGCCGCTCTGCAGCTCCAGCGAGACGTCCTTGAGCGCCTGCACATGCCCGCCATTCGGCAGATCGAAGCGCATGGAAAGATTGTCGATTTTCAATGTCGACATTCCTGCCCCCTTCCGTTTTCGGATTATTGGTGTTGGTGCGGTCCCGCGGGCCGGGCATGCGGCCCGTGGGCGTCTTGCGAAAAACCTTACTGAATGGCGGCTTCGAGCGGGCCGGTGTTCACATTCGTCTCGTAAGAGGCTTTTGACGCGTCGATCGAACCGGCTTCCACGAAGACGTCCGCGACACCCTTCATGAATTCCTGCGCGCCGCCGCCCAGCCATTTCTCGGTCAGTTGCTCATCCGCTGGCGGGAACACGAAAGTCTCGATGGTGGCCATCGTGTCTTCTTCCGACATGCCAGCGTCCTCGGCGATCACCGGCAGCATCTTGTCGTGGTTGGCTTCGTCCGCCCACATGGCGTTGGCGTCCGCCGTCACCTTGAGGAAGCTCGACACCACGTCCGGGTTCTCGGCGATGAACGACGCCGGGCCCGAGGTCACGTCGAACACGAGGATGCCCAGCTCTTCCTTCTCGGCGCCGGTCAGCAGGACGTTGCCGCTTTCCTTCATGCGGCGCAGCGCACCGCCCCAGCCACAGGCCATGTCGACGGCGCCTTGCGCCAGCGCGGCCTGCCCTTCGGCAGGGGCCATGTCCACGACCGTCAGGCTGTCCAGCGACACGCCGAAATGGTCCATCTGCTTCAGAAAGCCGTAATGCGCCGCGGTGCCCAACGGCACGGCGACCTTCTTGCCGGCCAGTTCGCCCGCGCTGTCCTTGTCGATCTCCAACGCCGCCGACACGACGCAGTTGTCGTTGTCCGAATAAGAGACGGCCACGTCGACGATCTGCAAATCCTGGCCCGCGCTGGTGGCCACCACGAAGGGCGGCACGCCCTGGCTGACCACCAGTTGCACGTCACCCGACGCCATCGCGGCGCTCATGGCGGTGCCGGTGTCGAAGCTGACCCAGTTCACCGTCATGCCCATCGCCTCGTCATACATACCTTCGGCCTTGGCGTACTGGAACGGCATCGGCCATTCGAGGAAATAGCCGACCGTGATTTCCTGCGCCGATGCCGAAGCGCCCGCCAAAAGGCCCGCGCCGGTGGTGGCTGCCATGAGTTTTGACTTGAGTGTCATAGGTTCTTGTCTCCCTGGAGTTTCGTTTCTTTTATGTCGCGCCATCCTTGCCGGGGCCTTTGTCCACACGGCAGAAACTTTTCCGCCGCGCTGCCCCCGATGGCAGATGCGGCCTCATCCGAGCCGAATTTACGATTCCGATCAATGATTTTGTCTGGCAAAAAGGGCTTCTTCCACCTTTCCGAACCGAAGTTTCGGAAAAACCGTCTCAGAAATCAGCAGAATAGCACCAAATCACCGGATTACCGGGGGCAAACCGGCCATTGCTGGACTTAAACAATGAGCCCAGTTGGCCCTATCGACAGAACCGGATTCGAGGCTGATTATACGCCAATGGCACCGCTTTGCACTTCTGCGCCCCCGGCCACCGTGCCGGGCTTGACCTGATGGAGTTTCCGATGGATGGCAACCTGCTGAACGATATCGAAAAAGTCGTGGACGCCGACCGCGCCCATGTCTGGCACCACTTGATTCAACACCAGCCGTTTCAGACCGGCGCCCCCAAGATCATCGTCGAGGGCAAGGGCATGCGCGTCTGGGACCAGCACGGCAAGGAACACATAGACGCCGTATCCGGCGGTGTCTGGACGGTGAACGTGGGCTACGGCCGCGAGCGCATTGCCAACGCCATTCGCGACCAGCTGATCAAGCTGCCTTATTTCGCGGGCTCCGCCGGCTCGATCCCCGGCGCGATGTTCTCGGAAAAGCTGATTTCCAAGATGCCGGGCATGAGCCGCGTCTATTTCACCAATTCCGGCTCCGAGGCGAACGAGAAAGCCTTCAAGATGGTCCGGCAGATCGCGCACAAGCGCTATGGCGGCAAGAAATACAAGATCCTCTACCGCGAGCGCGACTATCACGGCTCGACCATCGGCACGATGTCGGCGGGCGGTCAGGACGAGCGCAACGCGCAGTACGGCCCCTTCGCACCCGGTTTCGTGCGCGTGCCGCACTGCCTTGAATACCGCGCGCAATGGGACCTGACCGGCGAGGAGTACGGCATCGCCGCCGCCAATGCGATCGAGGAAGTCATCCTTGCCGAAGGCCCCGACACGGTCGGCGCGCTCTGCCTTGAGCCCGTGACCGCCGGTGGCGGCGTCATCACTCCGCCCGAGGGCTACTGGCCCCGCGTGCAGGAGATCTGCCGCAAGTACGACATCCTGCTGCATATCGACGAGGTCGTCTGCGGCGTGGGCCGCACCGGGACCCACTGGTTCGGCTACCAGCACTACGGGGTCGAGCCCGATTTCGTGACCATGGCCAAGGGCGTCGCCTCGGGCTATGCCGCCATTGCGTGCTGCGTGACCAACGAGAAAGTCTTCGACATGTTCAAGGACGACATCGAGGACCCGCTCAACTACTTCCGCGACATTTCCACCTTTGGCGGCTGCACCGCCGGCCCCGCCGCGGCGCTGGAAAACGTCGCCATCATCGAAGAGGAAGGCCTGCTGGAAAACACCACGAAGATGGGCGACTACATGATGGATCAACTGAACGCGCTGGCCGACAAGCATGCCGTCATCGGGCAGGTCCGCGGCAAGGGCCTCTTCCTCGGGGCAGAGCTTGTGTCAGACCGCGCCAGCAAGGAACCGGTGCCCGAGAAACAGGCACAGGCCGTCGTCGCCGACTGCATGGCGCAGGGCACGATCATCGGTGTGACCAACCGCTCGATCCCGGGCTTCAACAACACGCTGTGCTTCTCGCCCGCGCTCATTTCGACCAAGGACGACATCGACCAAATCGTCGCCTCGGTCGACGAGGCCCTGGGGCGCGTCTTCGGTTGAACGCAACGCTTGCAACGCAAACGCCCCGCCGGGTCCTCCGGCGGGGCGTTTCGTTTCAGCGCCAGATTATTCTGCGAATAATCTTCGCCGGCGTCAGGCCGCGTTGGGCAGGATGACGATTTCCACCCGCCGGTTCTGCGCCTTGCCGTCCTCGGTCAGGTTCGAGGCCACCGGCGCATCTTCGCCGCGGCCGAACGCGTCGATCCGGCTGAAGGCAACGCCACCGTTCATCAGCACGTCCGCCACGGCATTCGCGCGCCGCTCGGACAGGTCCTGGTTATGTTCGGCACCGCCGGAATTGTCCGTATGGCCGACGATCTGTACCCGGCTGTCGGGATAATTCTGAAGGTTCTGCGCCACCGCGGACAGATCGCTGCGCAGGCCCGGACGCACCGCTGCGCTGTCCACGTCAAACAGGATATCCTGCGGCAGCGTCACGATCAGGCGGTCGCCGGTGTTCTGGATATCGACATTGTCGTTGCCAATGTCGTTGCGCAGTTCGGCTTCCTGCCGGTCCAGCATGTTGCCGGCCACGGCACCGCCCGCCGCGCCGACGGCGCCGCCGATCAGCGCGCCCTTGACCTTCTTGTCGGCCACGAGCGCCCCCGCGCCCGCACCCAGCAGCCCGCCCAGCAGTGCGCCTTGCTTGGCCTTCTGGTTCCGGTCAACGGCGGTGTCGTCGAGGTAGGCCGGGCTGGTACAGGCCGTGGCCCCCAACATCGACAGACCTGCAATGATAGTGACTGTTTTGTGTGAAATGCTCATCCTGATGCCTCATGTTCCAAACGCCCGTTTGCCGGGTCTGATCGTGATTCTAAGCAATTTTCGGCCAATGCCCAAGCATATTCTGCGGGGAATTCGGCGAGGATCCGCCCAGAACGGCCTTTCCCCACGCCACGAAACCGGCCGGAAATGCGCATTCCCGGCCCAATTTTCTGCCCAGGAAATGGGCTCACCCGGCCTCGACCCGCGCACTTTCCCATGCCAGGATCGCCCGTTTCACCGGCAGTCCCCAGTGATAGCCGCCCAGACCGCCCGATTTGCGCAGCGCCCTGTGGCACGGGATCAGGAAACTGACCGGGTTACGCCCCACCGCCGTGCCCACGGCGCGTACGGCCCGCGGATTGCCGATGGATTGCGCGATTTCCGAATAGGTTGTCACATGGCCCGACGGGATCTGCATAAGCGCCTCCCACACCTTGATCTGAAAGGGCGCGCCGATCATGTAAAGCGGTACTTTCTCGCCCGCCTGGCCGCCCGCACGGAAGGCTTGCAAGACCCACGGGCGCAGCATCATCGGATCTTCCACGAATTCCGCGTTGGGCCAGCGGGAAATCATGTCCGCCATCGCCGCCTCTTCGCCGGTTTCGCTGGCGAACCCGATACCGCATATGCCCTTCTCCGTGCCCATGACCAGTGCCAAACCGAACGGGCTGTCGAACCATCCCCAATAGATCTTCATCCCCGCGCCCCGCCGCGCGAACTCGCCGGGGCTCATCGCCTCCCAGCGCAGGAACAGGTCGTGCAGCCGCCCCGTCCCCGACAGCCCCAACTCATGCGCCGTGTCCAGCGTGGTGAACCGCTCGGCCAGCAGATCCTTGGCCTGCCCCACGGCGAGGTATTGCTGATACCGCTTCGGGCTGACGCCCACCCACTGCGTGAACAACCGCTGAAAATGCGACGGGCTCATATTCATGCCGCGTGCCAGATCCGACAGGCTGACGCCCGCCCCGCCCGCGTCAATCAGGTCGATGGCCCGGCGCATGACGTTGAAATGATACCCATCGCGGATTTCGGTGTTGATCCCGGCGTTCATGTGTCGTCTCCATTCAATGCAATGAATGTACGCGCACGCTCGCCCCTCGGCGACCCGAATGTTGCGCATCCGCCCCAAAGCGGGCACAAGGACAGCCATGGCCAAGCAACTCGACTACAAAACGATCCGCGAGATATTCACCCGGTTTCAGGAAGCCTCCGCAGAGCCAAAGGGCGAACTCGACCACGTGAACGCCTACACGCTTCTCGTCGCCGTCGCCCTTTCTGCGCAGGCCACCGATGCCGGCGTCAACCGCGCCACGCGCGAGCTGTTCAAGATCGCCGACACACCTGAAAAGATGCTGGCTCTGGGTGAGGAAGAGCTGATCGAACACATCAAGACGATCGGCCTTTACCGCAACAAGGCCAAGAACGTGATGAAGCTGTCGCGCATCCTGATCGACAAGTACGACGGCCAGGTGCCCAATTCGCGCGCCGCGCTGCAATCGCTCCCGGGCGTGGGGCGCAAGACCGCCAACGTGGTGCTGAACATGTGGTGGAGCTATCCCGCGCAAGCGGTCGACACCCATATCTTCCGCGTAGCCAACCGAACCGGCATCGCGCCGGGCAAGGACGTGGACGCCGTCGAGCGCGCCATCGAAGACAACGTGCCGGTGGACTTCCAGCAGCACGCCCACCACTGGCTTATCCTGCACGGACGCTACCACTGCAAGGCCCGCGCCCCGATGTGCCAGACCTGCATCATCCGTGAACTCTGCCAATTCGAGGAAAAAAGACTGTGACCAAGTACCAAGCTGTCGGCATCGGTAACGCCGTCGTCGATGTCATCTCGCAAGCCGATGACGGGTTTCTGTCCCGCATGGGCATCGAGAAAGGCATCATGCAACTGATCGAACAGGATCGAGCCGAACACCTTTACGACAACATGCAGAACCGCACCCAAATGGCCGGCGGCTCAGTCGCCAATACAATCGCCGGACTGGGCGCGCTGGGCCTCGGCGCCGCTTTCATCGGCCGGGTCTCGGACGATGCGCTGGGTCATGATTACGCCCGCGAGATGGCAGATGTCGGCGTCGACTTCGTCAACGCGCCCGCAAGCGACGGCGAACTGCCCACCTCCCGGTCGATGATCTTCGTGTCGCCCGACGGCGAGCGGTCGATGAACACCTACCTTGGCATCTCCACCGAACTCGGCCCCGACGATGTCGACGAGACCGTCGCGGGCGGCGCCGGGCTGCTGTTTCTCGAGGGCTACCTGTTCGACAAGGACAAGGGCAAGGCCGCCTTCCTCGCCGCCGCCCGCGCCTGCCGCGAGGCGGGTGGCATGGCCGGCATCACCCTGTCGGACCCGTTCTGCGTCGACCGGCACCGCGCCGATTTCCGCAAGCTGGTGACCGAGCTTGACTACGTCATCGGCAACGAGCACGAATGGTGCGCCCTCTACGAGACCGAAGACCTGGGTGCCGCGTTGGAACAGGCCGCGGCTGAAAGCGGCCTGATCGTCTGCACCCGCTCTGGCCATGACGTGGTGATCGTGCGCGGCGACGAAACCGTGACCGTGCCGGTGGCTTCTATCACGCCCGTCGACACGACCGGCGCGGGCGACCAGTTTGCAGCGGGCTTCCTTTACGGTCTTGCGACCGGCGCCTCGCTGGACGTGGCCGGCCGCATGGGTTGCATCGCCGGGGCCGAAGTGATCAGCCACTACGGCGCTCGCCCGGAAACCGATGTGAAAGCGCTTTTCAAGGCTGAAGGGCTGATCTGACCGGTGCCATTTTCTTTCAAAGAAAATGGGTCGGAAAATGGGATTTTCCGCTTAGGTTCCGACGAGCGGCGCGGCTGATCCGCTTCGGTGCGAATGGTCCGCGTCGGACCATTTGAGTATTTGAGGCAAGAAAAAGCCGTGGATGCGCGTCCGGGTCGGGCGTCGTTCGGCGCGGCGCCGATGCAGACCCGAAACCCGGACGCGGCTTTTCCTTGCACGGTCATCGGCTCTCCAGCCTGTACCGCACCACGATCATGACGAGGCATCGTTAAGAAAACGTTCGCGGCTTTTTCTTGCCTAAATACTCAAATCACCGCGCTCTCAGTCTTGCCGATGGCCGGACGAGAGCGTCGCGACTGCCACATGCCCGAGGAGGAGGCACGACGACGAGACAAGCGAGCGTGCGCGGCCCGCGCACTCCGCCTACTCGCCCAGCTTGGCGTGTACCTCGTCCAGGTCGATCTCGCCGATGGGCATCTTGTTCGACGGATCGTCGAAATCGTATTTGAACAGCTCGAAATCCCGGTGATAGATCTCTTTCACCAGGTGCATCGACAGGTCGTCGAAATAATCCTCGACCGGGTGCGCCCGTTTCGGCCCGTGGCCCTCGCTCTCGTTGAAACGCGGGATCTCTTTTAGGTCCACCTTGTTCGGCGTCTTCGTCGCCTTCAGGACATCCGCCATCCCGTCGTTGAACGATTCCGTCCAGAAGATCCTGTCATACGTGCCGCCATTGACGATGAAGGTCGAAACGTGCCCCGCCATCGACGACCAGTGGATGTCCGGCTCCATCGGGCGTTTCCAGCGGATGGTGTCGCGCGTGAACAGCAGGAACCGGCGGAAACTCTTGATCTGGTCGAACTCCTGCTTGCCGTCCTCGCCGCCAACCTCGATGCCGTATTTCTGGATCAACAGCGGCACCAACTTGCCGCGATAGCGCTTGCCGTTGCGCTGGATGCCGCAGATCTTGTCGAAAAAGGACGACAGGATGCGCGTGTAGGGGTTGCGCACGCAGGTAAAGGCATAGGACGTATGCGTTTTGACATTCGCCTTGATCAAGGGCTGGCTTTCGTCGCGGGCCCACTTGTGCAAACCGTCGGTCGCATCGTGGATATCACCGTCAAAGAATTCACCATGGTCCGAGTAGTACATGATCTGCCCAATGGTTGAGCAGGCGCATTTCGGCACCACGCGATAGACCATGCTCTCGCTTTCCGTCATCCATGTACCGGGAAAGCCCATTTGCCTGCCTCCAGCCCCGTTGTCCTGGTTCTTCTTGGGTCAATTCGTGTTTAGCCCGTTAAAAAAACCAACGAAAGCCTGTTTATTCAACGGCTGTTCATCTCTATCACTATAAACAATTGACGAAAGAGCAGGTAAATCGTTTCGCCTATGGCCAGGATCGCCTTCATTCTGCTGTGCCACAAGGACCCCGATGCGATCATCGGACAGGCGAACATGCTGACCGCGGCGGGCGACTATATGTCGATCCACTTCGACGCCCGCGCCAAGCCCGAACATTACCGCAAGATCCGCGCGGCGCTGGCCGACAACCCGAACGTCACTTTCGCCCGCAAGCGCATCAAGTGCGGCTGGGGCGAGTGGTCGTTGGTGCAGGCCACGCTCCACGCCATCGAGGCCGCGGTCGACGCGTTCCCCCGCGCCACCCATTTCTACATGCTGTCGGGTGACTGCGCCGCCATCAAGTCGGCGCGCTACGCCCACGATTTTCTCGACGCCCACGATGTCGATTACATCGAAAGCTTCGACTATTTTGCATCCGACTGGATCAAGACCGGCATGAAGGAAGAGCGGCTGATCTACCGCCATTTCTTCAACGAACGGAGTCATAGCCGGCTGTTCTACGCCTCGTTCAACATCCAGAAAAAGCTGCGCCTCACCCGCGAGATCCCCGCCGACCTGCAAATCCAGATCGGCAGCCAGTGGTGGTGCCTGCGCCGCCGCACCATCGAGTGGATTCTCGATTTCACCCGCAAGCGCCGCGACGTGATGCGTTTCTTCCGCACCACCTGGATTCCCGACGAGACCTTCTTTCAGACCCTCGTGCGCCATCTCGTCCCGGAAAGCGAGATCCGGACCCAGACCCTGACCTTCCTGATGTTCACCGATTACGGGATGCCGGTGACCTTCTACAACGACCACTACGACCTGCTGCTCAGCCAGGACGCCCTCTTTGCCCGCAAGATAAGCTCCGAAGCGACCGAGCTCAAAACCCGCCTCGGCGCGCTTTACGCCGATGAAGACGCCCGCTTCAACATTTCCGATGAGGGGCGCAGCCTCTTCAAGTTCCTGACCGGCCGCGGCCGCATAGGACGCCGCTTCGCCCTGCGCTTCTGGGAAACCGAAAGCACGCTGGGGCGCGAACGCGAGCTCATGATCATCATCTGCAAGAAGTGGCACGTCGCCAAGCGGATGATCGACACCATCCGCCAGGTCACGAACGTGCCGGCCATCGAATACCTCTTCAACGAGGAAAACACCCACCTGCCCGACCTGGGCGGCATCCAGGCGACGCTGGGCAAACGCACCCGCCATCGCCGGGCGCTTATGCGGATGCTGTTCGACTATTTCGAGACCGACCGCCTGATCGTCTGCATGGATCCCGGCAATATCGACCTGCTCGAGGATTTTTGCAACGACCGCTCCACCACCAAGCTTCTGGAAATCCAGTGCGAGTTCTCCGACGCCTACTTGGCCGGCCATGCCCGCCGCGTCGGGCTGGCCGGCACCCAGACGCCCAGGGAAACGCTGGAACGCCTGCTGCCCACGATCCGCGGCGACATCAACTTCGAATCCGATCGCATCCGCGACGCCGAGTTCGAGAATCACAGCATCATGAAACAATCCAACGACCCCGAGGATAACGCCGACCTCATCGCCCGCTTCCTTGATATCGCGCCCGACAAGGCGCTAGAGGTTGCGCAAACCGACCACCTGTATGCCGACTGAGGCCACCCAACATGTCTTTTTCCTATGACGACCAGAATATATTCGCCAAGATCCTGCGCGGCGAAATCCCCAACGACACGGTGCTGGAAACCGAGCACACGCTCGCGTTCAACGACATCCAACCACAGGCGCCGGTGCACGTTCTGGTGATCCCCAAGGGACCGTACGTCTGCCACGATCACTTTGCCGCCGAGGCATCCGAGGCGGAACTGGTGGATTTCATGCGCGTCACCGCGCAGGTTTGCGCCATGACCAGCGTCTCGCCGGGCGACGGCTATCCGGGCTACCGCACCATTTCAAACGCGGGCGAGGCCGGCGTGCAGGAAGTGCCGCATTACCACCTTCATATCCTTGGCGGTCGCGGCCTCGGGCGGATGCTGGCCAAGGCCGACACCTGATCCGAACCGTGCCTTGCGCCCCAGCGCAGCTTGCCCCATATCCAGCGCCATGAGCCAGACAACCCAAGCCAGTCCCAAAAGCCTGCGCGCCCGCGTCGAGACGCTCGTCAGCCGGACGAGCTTTCAGAATTTCATCCTCGCGGTGATCCTTTTCAACGCCGTGGTGCTGGGGCTGGAAACGTCGCAGACGGCGATGGCGGCGGCGGGCCCGCTGATCGTCTTGCTCGACAAGATCTGTCTCGCGATCTTCGTGGTCGAAATCGCGCTGAAGCTCTTTGCCCGCGGCACGGCGTTCTTCCGCAACGGCTGGAACGTCTTCGACTTCGTGATCGTCGGAATCTCGCTCATCCCCTCCACTCAGGGCCTGTCGGTGCTGCGCGCCCTGCGCATCCTGCGTCTGTTGCGGGTGCTGTCGGTCACCCCGTCCCTGCGCCGCGTGGTCGAGGGGTTGATGAACGCCCTGCCCGGCATGGGCTCGGTCTTTCTGCTGATGGGGATCATCTTCTACATCGGCTCGGTCATGGCGACCAAGCTGTTCGGCGGCGGATGCCCTGCCTGCACCCCCGAAGAGGCCGTGCTGTTCGACGAATGGTTCGGCACGATCGGTCGCTCCGGCTATTCCCTCTTCCAGATCATGACGCTGGAATCATGGTCGATGGGCATCGTCCGCCCGGTGATGGAGGTCTATCCCTACGCCTGGGCCTTCTTCGTGCCGTTCATCCTTGTAACCACCTTCGCGGTGGTGAACCTTGTCGTGGGCCTGATCGTGAACTCGATGCAGGACGCGCATAACCTCGAAGCCGAGGAACGCACCGACACCTACCGCGACGAGGTGCTGCAACGCCTGAAATCCATCGAGGACACGCTGAAGGACAAGTAAGCGCCCTCAGCGCGAACGGGTCAGCTCCAGGAACACTTCCTCAAGGTCCGCCTGCTCGGTTCGCACGTCCCGGATGCGCATCCCCGAGGCGCGCACCGCCTCCAGCACCGCTTCGGCCGACATCTTGGTCGAGCGATAGCTGATCGCCACCTGCCCACCGGGCCGCGTCTCCACCGTCAACCCCTCGCCCTCGGGCAAGGCCACCGGGTCTGCCTCTGGCTCGATCACCATGGTGCGCCGGTCCATCTGGCTCAGCAGGTGCGCCGTGCTGTCCCGCGCCACGACCGAGCCTTCGTTGATGATGGCGATCTCGTCGCACATCTCCTCGGCTTCCTCCAGGTAATGCGTCGTAAGGATGATCGTCATCCCCTGCTCGTTCAGCTTGCGCACGTTCTGCCACAGCATCTGGCGCAGTTCGATATCCACGCCCGCCGTCGGCTCGTCCAGCACCAGGATATGCGGGTGATGCACCAACGCCTTCGCCAGAAGCAGCCGCCGCCGCATCCCGCCCGACAGGGTCCGCGCATAGGCCTCGGCCTTGTCGCTCAGACCTACCAGTTCCAAAATCTCGTCGCTGCGCCGGTCCTTCTTCGGCACACCGTACAGACCCGCCTGCACCTCCAGGGCCGCGCGCGGCGCAAAGAACGGATCAAGGTTCAATTCCTGCGGCATCACGCCAATGGAGGCCCGGCTTTGCCGCGGGTTCACGTCCTGGTCGAAGCCCCAGATCTTCACCTGTCCCTTGGTCTTGGTCACAAGCCCGGCCAGGATGTTGATCAGCGTCGACTTGCCCGCGCCATTGGGCCCCAAAAGGCCAAAGACCGACCCCTTCGGCACGTCCAGGTCCACCCCCGTCAGCGCAGGTTTTGACATGCCGTGCTTGCCGCCACCATAAACCTTTTCCAGGCCTCTCACTTCGATTGCATTTGTCGGCATGGCGGCTCTTGTCCCCGGGTGTCTCTCGGATATAGTCTGCCCGGACCTACTTGCAGCCAAAAGGAACGCCGTCAATGGTGACCGAAGCCCCCGAGACCCGGATCGTCGACAGCTACCGCGTGGCCTGTGATGGCGGCGAAGGCGCATTGGGCCACCCGCGCGTGTGGCTGACCATCCCGCAAGACATCGGCTTCGTCGAATGCCCCTATTGCGACGCCAAACTGGTGCACCGCGATTTCGAGGGCAAGGTCTGAGGTCCGACAGCCCACCGGCGTGATCCCGTTCCAAATCCGGGTCCGGACGTATCGCGGCAAGACCCTCTGACCCTCCGCATGCTTTCACGGCCAGTCTGACCCAACGGGGCGCCTGCGGCGCACAGGTTTTCCAGGATGAGGGGTTTCACCCCTCAAACTCCCCGAGAGTATTTCCAGCAAGAAAAAGTCAGGCTGGAACTGCCATGACGGGCGTGAGATATGTAATCCAACAGCAAGGAAGGGCGCGGCACATGGCATTCGGCAAGGGACATCACCTGCACCTGATCGACGGGTCGGCCTTCATCTTCCGCGCCTACCACGCCCTGCCGCCGTTGACGCGCAAATCCGACGGTCTGCCCATCGGCGCCGTGTCGGGCTTTTGCAACATGCTGCAGAAATATGTCGAGGACAGCACCGGCGCCGACGCCCCCACCCATGTCGCCGTGATCTTCGACAAGGGCAGCCACACCTTCCGCAACGACATGTACCCCGAGTACAAGGCGAACCGCGACGAGATGCCCGAGGATCTGCGCCCGCAGATCCCGCTGACCCGCCGCGCGACCGAGGCGTTCAACATCGCCTGCAAGGAAATGGAAGGATACGAGGCCGACGACATGATCGCCACCCTCGCCGTGCAGGCCCGTGACGCGGGTGGGCGCGTGACCATCATCAGCTCGGACAAGGACCTGATGCAGCTTGTCGGCGGCGGCGTCGAAATGCTGGACGCCATGAAGAACCGCCGCATCGACCGCGAAGGCGTCGAGGAGAAATTTGGCGTCGGACCCGAGCGCGTCGTGGACGTGCAGGCTCTCGCCGGCGACAGCGTCGACAACGTGCCCGGTGCGCCCGGCATCGGCATCAAGACCGCGGCGCTCCTGATCAACGAATACGGCAGCCTCGAGGAACTTCTCGACCGCGCCGAGGAAATCAAGCAGCCCAAGCGCCGCGAAACCCTGATCGAAAAGCGCGAACAGATCGAGCTGTCGAAAAAGCTCGTGCAACTCGACTGCGAAACGCCACTCGATTTCACCCTCGACGACCTCGAGGTGCGCGACCCCGATCCCGACACCCTGCTGGCCTTCCTGACCGAGATGGAGTTCCGCACCCTCACCAAGCGCATCGCCGACGCGCTGGACGTCGAGGCCCCGGCCATCCCCGAGCCCACCGCACCCGAATCGGCAGAGGACGGCGCACCCGACTGGCCCGCCATCGACCCTGCGAAATACGAACGTGTCTCGGACATGGACGCGCTGCAAAGCTGGATCGACCGCATCACCGCCCGCGGCTACGTCGCCGTCGACACCGAGACCACCTCGCTCAACGAGATGCAGGCCGATCTCGTCGGCATCTGCCTGTCGATCGATCCGGGCGAGGCGTGCTACATCCCGCTCGGCCACAAGGACGGCAACGCGGATGACCTCTTCGGCTCCGACGCCCTGCTCGACGGCCAGATCCCGATGCAGGACGCGCTCGACGCCCTGAAACCCGTGCTCGAGGATCCGTCGATCCTCAAGATCGGGCAAAACATGAAATATGACACCAAGATCATGGCCAATTACGACATTGCCATGGCCCCGATCGACGACACGATGCTGATGTCCTACGCGCTCTATTCCGGGATGCACGGCCACGGCATGGACACGCTCGCCGAACGCTACCTGTCGCACACCCCGATCCCGATCAAGGACCTGTTGGGCACGGGCAAAGCCGCCATCACCTTCGACCGCGTGCCCATCGACGAGGCGGTGAAATACGCCGCCGAGGACGCCGACATCACCCTGCGCCTCTGGCACACCTTCAAGCCGCAACTGCACCGCGCGAAGGTCACCACCGTCTACGAGACGCTCGAACGCCCACTGGTACCCGTGCTGGCGCAGATGGAACGCAACGGCATCAAGGTCGACAAGGACACGCTCTCCCGCATGTCCGCCGCCTTCGCCCAGAAAATGGCCGGGCTCGAGGCCGAGATTCACGAGCTTGCGGGCGAGAAGTTCAACGTCGGCTCCCCGGCGCAGCTGGGCGACATCCTCTTCGACAAGATGGGGCTGGAGGGCGGCAAACGCGGCAAGAACGGCAAGTATTCCACGCCTGCCGACGTGCTCGAAGACTTGGCAACCGAGCACGACCTGCCCGCCCGCGTGATGGACTGGCGGCAGGTCAGCAAGCTGAAATCGACCTATACCGACGCCCTGCAGGACCATATCGACCCCGACACGGGCCGCGTTCACACGTCCTATGTCCAGACCGGCGCCAGCACGGGCCGCCTCGCCTCGACCGATCCCAACCTGCAGAACATCCCCATCCGCACCGAGGAAGGCCGCCGCATCCGCGAGGCTTTCGTGGCCGAGGACGGCAACACGCTCGTCGCACTGGACTACAGCCAGATCGAGCTGCGCATCCTCGCCCATATCGCCGACATCCCGGCGCTCAAGGAGGCGTTCCGCGACGGGCAGGACATTCATGCCATGACAGCGTCAGAGATGTTCGACGTCTCGATGGACGACATGACACCCGAGATCCGCCGCCGCGCCAAGGCGATCAACTTCGGCGTGATCTACGGCATCTCGGGCTATGGCCTCGCGCGCAACCTGCGCATCCCCCGCGCCGACGCGCAGGCCTTCATCGACCGCTATTTCGAGCGGTTCCCCGGCATCCGCACCTACATGGACGACACCGTCGCCTTCGCCAAGGAACACGGGTTCGTCCAGACCCTTTTCGGCCGCAAGATCCACACGCCCGAGATCGGCGCCAAGGGCCCTCGCGCCGGCTTTGCCCGCCGGGCGGCGATCAACGCGCCGATCCAGGGCACCGCCGCCGACATCATCCGCCGTGCCATGATTCGCATGCCATCCGCCATCCAGGACCTGCCCTGCAAAATGCTGCTGCAGGTCCACGACGAACTTCTGTTCGAGGTCTCGGGTGGCGCCGAGGAAAAGGTCATCGACACAGCCCGTGACGTTATGGAGCAAGCGGCCCGACCCGCCCTGCATCTCGACGTGCCGCTCGTGGTCGACGCGGGACAAGGCAACAATTGGGCCGAAGCGCACTGAGCGCACACCACAGGCACGGAACCAACCCCGAACGCGCGGAATCGAGCGCCCGCGCGTTAGGCTGATTGACGTATCGGAAAAGCGACTTTTCCCAGACGGGGTGCAAAAGTAGCACAGTTGCAACAGCGCAAAACCCTTTGAAAATCGCGGAATCCCGCTGAAAAAGGCATTTACGTGATAAAAATGCTGCCATAGAAGCCATAGCAGCCGGAGATTCGCGTTTTTACGCAAGCTCTTGTGTTGACAACAATTCGCGTTCAAACACAGTATCGGGCGCGTGACATGGAAGGAATTTGTTCACATGAAAAACAAAACTGCAATGATTGCTGCTCTCATCGCAACCGTCGGCCTGGCCGCCTGCGCACAGCAACAACAAGAAGAAGTCGTGGTTCCGGTTGAGCCTGAGCCCGTAACGACGAAGTACTAATCTTCGACGTATCCCCGGGTCGGGGCACGGCACTTTCGGGTGTCAGCCTCGACCCGGGAAACCTATCTTAAGACGATGACTGATCCGCCTGATGCTTCCCGCATCGGGTTTTTTTGTGTCTCGAAGGCTGCAGGGTCAGACTGCGTCAGTCCGCGGGCAGGTCCTCTGACGGGATCATCGGGAAAAACGCGCCGTCCGAGCGGACACCGAACCAGCCATCCTCGTGCTCGCCCAGATCCACCAGCCGGTAGAACGACTTGCGATCGATCAGAGCCTCCAGCCCCGCCCGCACATGCAGGTAGGGCGACGGCTCGCCCGACTCGGGGTCACGCTCGACCCGGATCGCATGGTTCGTCCCCGCCAACACGTGATCGCCCACGTTGGTCACGAAAACCAGCATCTGCGCCTCGCCTTCGCCTTCCGACTCGAAATCCACCGCGACGAAAGGTGCGTCCTCCACCACGATGCCGACCTTTTCCACCGGCGTGACAAGGAAATGGCGGTCACCTTCCTTTTTCAGGATGGTCGAGAACAGCCGCACCAGCCCTTCACGCTCGATGACCGTGCCTTCGTGATACCACGTGCCGTCCCGCGCGATCCGCATGTCGATCTCGCCGGTGAACTCCGGGTTCCACAAATGCACAGGCGGCAGGCCCTTGCCGCTTTCCTTGCGTGCCGTTTCGGCAAGGCTTTCCGCTGACGGGGTTGTGACCGATTTATTGCTCATTGCTTTTGCCATTTTGCTTGCGCGCGATACACTCTACCCAAGCGATATAGCCCATACCGGAGTTTTGCCATGACCGACGACGCCGACCTGCTGGCCGGGATCGAAGCCCTCGAAGACAAGCTGGCCCAGGCCCGCGCCTCGATCACCCGTCGCTTCATCGGGCAGGAACGGGTCGTCGACCTGTCGCTCTCGGCGTTGCTCTGTGGCGGCCACGGCCTGCTGGTGGGCCTGCCCGGCCTCGGCAAGACCCGTCTGGTGGAAACGCTGAGCATCGTCATGGGCCTCGATTCGAACCGTGTGCAGTTCACGCCCGACCTGATGCCCGCCGACATTCTGGGCTCCGAGGTGCTGGAAACCGGCGCCGACGGCACCCGCGCGTTCAAGTTCATTCCCGGCCCGATCTTCTGCCAGCTTCTGATGGCCGACGAGATCAACCGCGCCAGCCCCCGCACCCAATCCGCGCTCTTGCAGGCCATGCAGGAACGGCAGGTCTCGGTCGCCGGCGAGGACCGCCCGCTGACCCCGCCCTTCCACGTGCTGGCCACGCAGAACCCCATCGAACAGGAAGGCACCTACCCCCTGCCAGAGGCCCAGCTTGACCGCTTCCTCGTGCAGATCGACGTGCCCCACCCCGACCGCGACACCGAACGCGCGATCCTGCTCGCCACCACCGGCGCCACCGAGGAAGAGGCGCACCAGGTCTTCACCGCCGAGGAACTCATCGCCGCGCAGACCCTCCTGCGCCGGATGCCCGTGGGCGAGGCCGTGATGGAACAGATCATCGACCTTGTCCGCGCCTTCCGCCCCGATGACCCCACATCGTCCGAGACGGTGCGCGAAAACGTCGCCTGGGGCCCCGGCCCCCGCGCCGCGCAGGCGCTCATGCTGACCGTCCGCGCCCGTGCCATGATCCAGGGCCGCCTGGCCCCCGATTCGGACGATATCGCCGCCATGGCGCAGCCGGTTCTGACGCACCGCATGGCGCTCAACTTCGCCGCACGCGCGCGGGGTGAAAACCTTGACGACCTCATCGCCGCCACCGTCGCCCAAGTGACGAGGACCGAGGCCGCCGCTTGACCCAAATCGCCCCTCTCCGCGCCCGGTCCGAGGCCGAGGCCGCCCGCTTTCCCGCGCTTCTGGCCCGGGCAGAGCACTTGGCGGGGACCGTCCTACTGGGCGAGCATGGCCGCCGCCGCGCGGGCATGGGCGACGATTTCTGGCAATACCGCCCGGTGCAGGCCGGGGATGAACTGCGCCACATCGACTGGCGCCGCTCCGCCCGCTCGGACACGCAGTTCCTGCGCCAGCGCGAATGGCAGATCGCCCAAAGCGTCACGCTCTGGGTCGACGGCGCGGCCTCCATGCGTTTCGCCTCCGACGACACCCTGCCGCAAAAAGCCGACCGCGCCCGGCTCCTGTCGCTGGCCATCGCCATCCTGCTGAACCGTGCAGGCGAGCGCATCGGCCTGTCCGGTGCCGACCTGCCGCCCCGTAGGGGCGACGCCCAGATCGAGCGGCTCGCCATGGCCCTCGGCCAGGACGGCCCCGACGATTACGGCGCGCCCCAGACCACCGGGATGCTCTCGCACGGACGCGCCCTGTTCCTGTCGGACTTTCTTGGCGATCTCGACCCGGTGCGCGAGGCGCTCACGTCCGCCGCCGACCGCGGCGTGCGCGGCGTCCTCTACCAGGTTCTCGACCCGGCCGAGGAGAGCTTCCCCTATCGCGGCCGCACGATCTTCGAATCGGTGGGCGGCACGATGGTGCACGAAACGCTCAAGGCGTCGGAACTGCGCGACCGCTACCTGGAACGCCTCGCCGCCCGCAAGGATGACCTGCGCCACCTCTGCGCCACCACCGGCTGGCTCTACGGCACGCATCACACGTCGGACTCCGCGCAATCCGCGCTCCTGTGGCTTTATAACGCGTTCGACGGGGGACACGGACGATGACCATCGGCCCCATCGGTTTCGCCGCGCCCTGGCTTCTGGTGGCGCTGGCCGCTTTGCCCATCCTGTGGCTGATCCTGCGCGCCGTGCCACCCGCGCCCATCCGCCGCCGCTTTCCCGGCGTGGCGCTTCTTCTGGGCCTTCGCGACGACGACAGCGTGTCGGACCGCACGCCCTGGTGGCTGCTGCTGTTGCGGATGCTGGCCGTCGCCGCCGTCATCATCGGGCTCGCCGGCCCCATCCTCAATCCGCAGGACGAGGCGCAGGCCAACCGCACCGGCCCGATGTTGATCGTGCTCGATTCCAGCTGGGCCAGCGCCCGCGACTGGCCCGCACAGGAAGACCTGCTCGATTCCCTATTGGCCGAGGCCGGGCGCAATGCCCGCCCCGTCGGCATCCTGCAACTCTCGGACCCAGAAACCCCGGTCTTCCAGGCCGCCGAGACGTGGCGCACCCGCCTCACCGGCCTCGCCCCCTCGGCCTGGTCTCCGCAACCCGACGCCTTCGAGGACGCCGCCAACTTGCTCGGCGACGAGAATTTTGAAACCCGCTGGTTCTCCGACGGTCTCGCCCGCGACGGCCGGCAAACCCTGCTCGACGCCCTGCAGGATCGTGGCCCCGTCACCATCCACGAAAGCGCCGTGCCAATCTACGCGCTGACACCGGCTGTGGTCGAGGACGACGCCCTGCGCCTCACCGCCACGCGCGCAAATCCCGGCCCCGCCCGCGACATCACGGTCGAGGCGCATGGCCGCGACCCCTCCGGCGCCCAGCGCCTGCTGGCGACGCAGGACATGACGTTCGAGGCCAGCGCGAAAGAGGCCACGACGCTTCTGTCCCTGCCCGCCGAACTTCGCGCCCGCCTCACCCGGTTCGAGATCGCCGGCCAGTCCCATGCCGGCGCCGTCACCCTGACCGACGACAGCCTCAAGCGCCGCGAGGTCGCGCTCATCGCCGGCCGCGAAGACCGCGAAGGCCTCGAACTTCTGTCTCCGCTCCACTATCTCGAACAGGCGCTCGAACCCACTGCCGACCTGCTCGACGGCAGCCTCAGCGACGTCCTGCCCGCCAACCCCGATGTTGTCGTGCTGGCCGATGTCGCCACGCTCTCGGGTGCCGAACAGGCCGATCTGCTCGACTGGACCGATCGCGGCGGCATGCTCCTGCGATTCGCCGGACCGCGTCTCGCCGCCTCGGACGTTTCGCGCGGCGACGAAGCCCCGCTGATGCCCGTCCGCCTGCGCGCCGGTGGCCGCTCCGTCGGCGGCGCCATGAGCTGGGGCGAACCCAAGGAACTCGCCCCCTTCCCCGAATCGAGCCCTTTCTTCGGCCTTGACGTGCCCTCCGACGTCACCGTCACCGCTCAGGTGATGGCCCAGCCAGACCCCACGCTGGCCGACCGCGTCATCGCGCAACTCAGCGACGGCACGCCGCTTGTCACCCGCAAACGCATCGGACAGGGGCAGGTTGTCCTTTTTCACGTCACCGCCAACGCCGAGTGGTCCACCCTGCCGCTTTCGGGCCTCTTCGTGCAGATGCTCGAACGGCTGGCGATATCCTCCAGCCTCGCCCTGCCTGACCTGGCCGAACTTGAAGGCACTACCTGGCAGCCCGTGCAGGTCCTTTCGGGCTCGGGCATCCTGGAAGATGCCGGCACCCTGCCCGGCGTCGACGGCACCCGCTTTGTCGAGGATGTCCCCGGCCCCGATTTCCGCCCCGGCCTCTACGATGGCCCCGACCGGCGGCTCGCGCTCAACGTCCTGCCCTCTGACACCACTCTGGCACCTGTCAGCTGGCCCGCCGACCTGCCCGTTCTGGGCCTCGACCGCCCGCCAGAGGCCGCGCTCGGCGGCTGGTTCCTCGCCGGGGCGCTCTTGATCCTGATGGCCGACATCCTCGCTTCGCTGGGCCTCTCTGGCCGCCTGCTGCCCGCCCGCGCCACGATGTCCGCCCTCCTTCTGGCGCTCCTGCTCAGCCCGCAAATGGCCGACGCGCAGGACAGCAGCATGACCGAGGCCGACGAAAAGGCCCTCATGGCCGCGTCCGAGGTCGTGCTGGGCCACGTCATCACCGGCGACCGCAGACTCGACAACGCCGCCCAGGCGGGCCTGCGCGGCTTGGGCGAAACGCTCTTCTTCCGCACCTCGGTCGAACCGGCAGACCCCGTCAGCGTGAACCTCGAAACCGACGACCTCTCGGTCTATCCGTTCCTCTACTGGCCCATCTCTCCCGATCAGCCGATCCCGTCCGAGGAAGCCTACGTCAAGCTCAACGAATACCTGCGCACAGGCGGCATGATCCTCTTCGACACGCGCGACGCCAATGTCGCGGGCTTCGGCGCCTCCTCTCCGGCGGGCCGCAAGCTGCAACGCCTCGCCCGCCCGCTCGACATTCCTCCGCTGGAGCCCATCCCCGAGGACCACGTGCTCACCCGCACCTTCTACCTGCTGCAGGACTTCCCGGGCCGCCACACCGGCCGCTCCGTCTGGGTCGAATCCGCGCCCCCCGACGCCGAACAGGTCGAGGGCATGCCCTTCCGCAACCTCAACGACAACGTCACGCCCGTTGTGATCGGCGGCAATGACTGGGCCGCCGCCTGGGCGATGGACGACCGCGGCAACCCGCTCTTTCCCGTGGGCCGCGGCTTTGCCGGCGAACGCCAGCGCGAGCTGGCCTACCGCTTCGGCGTGAACCTCGTGATGCACGTCCTGACAGGCAACTACAAATCCGACCAGGTGCACGTGCCCGCCCTTCTCGACAGGCTTGGCCAATGACCGGCAGCATCGTCTTCGAACCCCTCCTCAACCCGTGGCTCATCGCGGCGCTTGCCGGCATGATGATGACGGGAACTGCGCTCGCCATCTGGCGCGGCCTCTCCGGCTGGCCGTTCCGCGCGCTGGCCGGTCTGGTGGTCCTCGCCGCGCTCCTGGGTCCCGTCTACCAGGCCGAGGACCGCGAACCGCTCTCCGATATCGTCCTGATGATCGAGGATGAAAGCGCCAGCCAGACTCTCGGCGACCGTTCGTCCCTCACGGAAACCAGCGCCGACGACCTCGCCGCCCGCATAGCCGCGCGCGACAACACCGAACTGCGCCGCATCACCGTCCCCGACGGCGCCGACAACACCGGCACCCAGCTGATGACCGCCTTGTCAGAGGCCTTGGCCGAAGAACCCCGCGCCCGCATCGCCGGCGCGATTCTCATGTCCGACGGGCGCCTGCACGACCTCGACCGCGCCCCCGACATGCCCGCGCCCATCCACCTGCTGCACACCGGACGCGAAGAAGACTGGGACCGCAAGCTGGTGGTCGAAAACGCCCCGGCCTTCGCCATCCTGGGCGAGGAAATCCAGATGACCCTGCGCGTCACCGATGACGGCGACGCCCCCGAAGGCACCTCCACCGTGCCCGTAGACGTCTCGGTAGACGGCGAGGAACCACAGCGCTTCAACGTCCCCCTGAACGAGGATATCGACCTGCCACTGCGCCTGCCTCATGGCGGCCGCAACGTGCTGCAATTCTCCACCCCCGCCGTCGACGGCGAACTGACGGACCGCAACAACACCGCGCTTGTCCAGATCAACGGCGTCCGCGACCGGCTCAGCGTGCTCCTGGTGTCGGGCGAGCCGCACGCCGGAGGCCGCACCTGGCGCAACCTGCTGAAATCCGACAGCTCCGTCGACCTCGTCCACTTCACCATCCTGCGCCCCCCGGAAAAGCAGGACGGCGTGCCGGTGCGCGAGCTTTCCCTCATCGCCTTCCCCACCCGCGAGCTCTTCCTCGAAAAGATCGAGGATTTCGACCTCATCATCTTCGACCGCTACAAGCGCCGCGGCATCCTGCCGTCGCTCTACCTCGACAACGTGCGCAGCTACGTCGAAGGCGGTGGCGCGGTCCTCATCGCCGCTGGCCCCGATTATGCCGCCGCCGACAGCCTCTATCGCACCCCGCTCGAGGCGATCCTGCCCGGCCGCCCCACCGCCCGCGTGCTCGAGGAACGCTACAGCCCCTCGATCACCGACCTTGGGCAGCGCCACCCGGTCACCTCCGGGCTGGAACAGGAGTTCGGCGGCGAATGGGGCCGCTGGATGCGCCAGATCGAGGTCGAGGAAACCTCCGGCGACACCGTCATGACCGGCGTCGGCGACCGCCCCCTCCTGACCCTCGACCGCGTCGGCGAAGGCCGCGTGGCGCTTCTTGCCTCCGACCACGCCTGGCTCTGGAATCGTGGCTTCGAGGGTGGCGGGCCGCAACTGGAACTGCTGCGCCGCCTCGCCCACTGGATGATGAAAGAACCGGAACTGGAAGAAGAGGCGCTCTGGGCCGAGGCGACCGGACAACAGATGCGCATCATCCGCCGCTCGCTCGAAGATACCGTCGGCCCGGTCACGATTACCACGCCTGAGGACGAACAGATCGAGATGGACCTCGAAGAGGTTTCTCCCGGCCGGTTCGAAGCGCTCTTCGACGGCCCCACCATCGGCCTTTACCGGCTGGAAAACGGCGAGCACACCGCCGTCATCGGCCTCGGCCCCGCCTCCCCGGTCGAATTCGAGAACACCATCGCCGACACCGAAACGCTGGAACCTTACGTGTCCCAGACCGGCGGCGGCATCCACCCGCTGGCCGACGGCCCGCCCCGCGTGCGCACCGTACGCGAAGGCCGCGCCATGGCCGGCCGCGGCTGGATCGGCCTTTTGGATCGCAACGCCTACCAGACTCGCTCGGTCACCCAGACGCCGCTCCTGCCCGCCTGGCTGGTCCTTCTGCTCGCCGCATCCCTCATCGTCGGCGGCTGGCTCCGCGAAGGACGTCAGTAGTCCCGCCCCGCGTCCTCTGGCCCAAAATATCCCCGCCGGAGGCTCCCACACCGGCCACGCGCGGATAACCGCGTCACACCGGCACAGGCCGCCGAGGCGTCGGACCCCAGTCCGACTCCGAGACAAACCTGCACGCGCCCAAGGGCGCGTTCCTTTTATCAGGGTTGCAGCGCCACGCGTTTCTGCGATCCGGACCAGCCATCGACCGAACAACGCGGCCGCACGAAGATCTCGCGCGTCCCGTCCGGGATCACCACACCGCTCAACGAGCGGGTGAAAGGCTGCTCGTTCACGTGCGGGTGCATCAGCTCGCGATACCCCAGCCGGCTGCCTGCCGCGTCCAGCACTTCCCAGCCGTCGGCATAATGGTCCCACCCGGTGTCCGGATGGCGAATCGTCACGTGGATATTCCACACCATGCCCGCCTTTTCGACGGTCACGTCCAATACCTGCGGCTCGTCGCCGAAGGCAGGTGCGGCCAGAAGCGCGGCCACGAAAAATGCAGCAAGTCTTTTCATGTCTGACAATATAGGTGAGCGTCACGACTGATGCACTCACAACCGCGTGCTGACAGAATTCTTCTCGTCATTGCGTCGCGCATGCCGCACTTGCGACTGACGCAAATTGGTTATATTATCTTACCAATCCTCGGAGAACCGCCATGGAAATGCCAAAACCGAACCCGACCATCCTTGCCCGCAAGTCGCAACTGCTCGACCGGCTGGCATCTTTCCTGCCGCGCGAGGCGCTCATTCACGACCCCGCCGAGACCCGCGCCTATGAATGCGACGGGCTGACCGCTTACAAGTGTCCGCCGCTCGCCGTGGTCCTGCCCGCCTCCACCGCCGAGGTCTCCGAGACCCTCAAGATCTGCAACGACATGGGCGTGCCCGTGGTGCCGCGCGGCGCGGGCACCTCGCTCGCCGGCGGCGCGCTCCCGACCGAGGACAGCGTCATCATCGGTGTCGCCCGCATGAACGAAGTGCTGGAAACCGATTACGAAAACCGCTTCATCCGCGTGCAAACCGGCCGCACCAACCTCTCCGTCACCGGCGCGGTCGAGGAAGACGGCTTTTTCTACGCCCCCGACCCCTCCAGCCAACTGGCCTGCGCCATCTCGGGCAATATCGCGATGAACTCGGGCGGCGCGCATTGCCTGAAGTACGGCGTGACCACCAACAACCTGATGGGCGTGACCATGGTTCTGATGGACGGCACCGTGACCGAAATCGGCGGCGCGCATCTCGATGCCGAGGGGCTCGACCTTCTGGGTCTCATCTGCGGCTCCGAAGGTCAGCTTGGCATCGTGACCGAGGCGACCCTTCGCATCCTGCACAAACCCGAAGGCGCGCGCCCCGTCCTGATCGGCTTCGATTCCTCCGAGATCGCGGGCCAGTGCGTGTCGGACATCATCAAGGCCGGCGTCCTGCCCGTGGCGATCGAATTCATGGACCGCCCCTGCATCCGCGCGACCGAGGCCTTCGCCGGCGCTGGCTACCCCGATTGCGAGGCGCTCCTGATCGTCGAGGTCGAAGGCTCCGACGCCGAGATCGACGAACAGCTCGAAACCATCATGGACATCGCCCGCAAGCACGACCCCGTCGAACTGCGCCAATCCTCGTCCGACGACGAGAGCAAGCGCATCTGGCTCGGCCGCAAATCCGCCTTTGGCGCGATGGGCAAGATCAACGACTACATGTGCCTCGACGGCACGATCCCGGTCAACGAACTGCCCTATGTGCTGAAACGCATCGGCGAGATGTCCAAGGAATACGGCCTCGACGTCGCCAACGTCTTTCACGCGGGCGACGGCAACATGCACCCGCTGATCCTGTTCGATGCCAACAAGGAGGGCGACCTTGAGCTCTGCGAGGATCTGGGCGCCGATATCCTGAGGCTCTGTGTTGAAGTCGGCGGCTGCCTCACGGGCGAGCATGGCGTCGGCATCGAAAAGCGCGACCTGATGCTGCACCAATACGACCCGCCCGACCTGGAAATCCAGATGGCCGTCAAGGACGTGTTCGACCCCAAGTGGCTGCTCAACCCGGCCAAGGTGTTCCCGCTCGCGTCCTCCGACACCCGCCGGATCGCCGCTGAATGACCATTCCGGGGCGCTGCCCCGGACCCCGGAGTATTTTTGGAACAATGAAAGCCCTTGCCCCCACCTCCGAGGCCGAACTGGCCGATATGGTCGCCTCCGCGTCCGAGCCTCTGCGCGTCATGGGCGGCGGCACACGCCCCATCGGCGTGCCGGTCAACGGCCAGCCGCTGACAACCTCGGGCCTCTCCGGCGTAAACCTCTATGAGCCCGGCGCACTGACGCTGGTGGTCCAGGCCGGCACCCCGGTGGAAGAAGTGCGCAAGACCCTGGCCAAGGAGGGGCAGCGCCTCGCGTTCGAACCGATGGACCATCGCGGCCTGCTGGGCACGACCGGCGAGCCCACCATCGGCGGCGTCTTCGCCGCCAATGTCTCTGGTCCCCGCCGTATCCAGGCCGGGGCCGCGCGCGACTTCCTGCTGGGCGTGCGCTTCGTCGACGGACAGGGCCAGGTCACCCGCAACGGCGGGCGTGTGATGAAGAACGTCACCGGCTACGACCTCGTCAAGCTGATGGCGGGCAGCTACGGCACCCTTGGAGTACTCACCGAACTGGCGCTCAAGGTATTGCCCGCGTCCCACCAAACGGCCACGATCACGCTCTCGGGTCTCGACGACACCACCGCCGTCGCCGCTCTCTCCCGCGCGCTCGGCTCGCCATTCGAGATCACCGGCGCGGCGCATCGCCAGACCGAGGACGGCCCGCAAACCTGCCTGCGCATCGAGGGCTTCGAAAAATCCGTGGCCTACCGCGCGGGTCAACTCCAGACCCTTCTGGCCGATCTCGGCGCCGCCGACATCGAAACCGACCCGGACATAAACGCGACGCTCTGGCAGGACATCCGCGACGTCGCCTGCTTCCATGACGGGCCGGGAGATGTCTGGCGGCTGTCCGTGAAGCCTTCCGACGCGCCCGGGATCAAAGCGCAGGTCGACGGAGCCGAGGCACTTTATGACTGGGGCGGCGGCCTCGTGTGGCTGCGCGTGCCGCAGGACACCCAAGCCGACACCATCCGCGCCGCCGTCAACGCCGCCGGCGGCCATGCCACGCTGATCCGCGGCAACCGCGCGGGCGGTGTCTTCCAACCGCTTTCCCCGCCCATCGCAGCACTTCAGGACGGGCTGCGCGCCCGGTTCGATCCGCGCAGCATCCTGAACCCCGGCCTGATGGGCCGCGCCGCATGATCGATGCACTGCTCTTCGCCATCGGGTTTCTGGCCGGGCCGACCGTCCTCGGGGTGATGGCCATACGCACCAGTACACTGTCACCTCACACCCGCCCCGCGGCCTACGGCGCAACCGCCGCCGCCGCCACCCCCTGCCCTGGTTCGGGCTTTACACCGCACAGATGGTTGCCGACCGAATGAAAACAGACTTTACCGAAGACCAGCTCAAATCCCCCGCGATCCAGCGCTCGAACGAGATCCTGCGCTCCTGCGTGCATTGCGGATTCTGCACCGCGACGTGCCCCACCTACCAGGTGCTCGGCGACGAACTCGACAGCCCCCGCGGCCGGATCTACCTGATCAAGGACATGCTGGAGAACGACCGCGACCCGGATCCGGAAACGGTCAAGCATATCGACCGCTGCCTCTCGTGCCTCGCCTGCATGACGACCTGTCCGTCCGACGTGCACTACATGCACCTCGTCGACCACGCCCGCGAATACATCGAGGATCGCTACCAGCGCCCCTTGTTCGAGCGTGTCCTGCGCTGGACGCTGGCGCGCATCCTGCCCTACCCGAACCGTTTCCGCGTTGCCATGCTGGGCGCCAAGATCGCCAAACCGTTCAAATGGGCCCTGCCCGACGCCCGCCTGCGCGCCATGGTCGAGATGGCCCCCAAGAGCATCCCCCCGGTCAGCCGCAATGACGACCCGCAAACCTTCCCGGCCAGGGAAAAGCCTGTCAAACGCGTCGCCCTGATGACCGGCTGCGCGCAAAAGGCGCTGAACACCGACATCAACGACGCCACCATCCGCCTGCTCACCCGTTTGGGCTGCGAAGTGGTGGTGGCCAAGGGCGCCGGCTGTTGCGGGGCGCTGACTCATCACATGGGCAAGACGACCGAAAGCCACGCCACGGCGGCCCACAACATCCGCGCCTGGACCGCCGAGATGGATGGCGACGGGCTCGATGCCATCGTCATCAACACCTCCGGCTGCGGCACGACGGTCAAGGATTACGGCCACATGTTCCACACCGAGGCGCTGGCCGAGGATGCCGCCCGCGTCTCGGATATTGCCATGGATGTCTCGGAACTCCTGATGCAGCTCGACTTGCCCGAGGGCACGCCCAAGGACACCCGCGTCGCATACCATGCCGCCTGCTCACTGCAGCACGGCCAGCAGATCAAGACCCACCCAAAGACCCTGCTGAAAAACGCCGGGTTCGAGGTGGTCGAACCGGCCGACGCACACCTCTGCTGCGGCTCGGCTGGCACCTACAACCTGATGCAGCCCGCGATCTCCAAGCAGTTGAAAACGCGCAAGGTTCAGACGCTCGAAGCCAAGTCGCCCGACATCATCGCCACCGGCAATATCGGCTGCATGATGCAGATCGGCTCGGGCACCGGGGTGCCGGTCGTGCACACTGTCGAACTGCTCGATTGGGCCACCGGCGGACCGAAACCCCCGGCGCTGCGGGAGTAATCCGGCCCGGCCCTATTTTCGACATATTGCGCCGGTACGAGCTTGGGAAATCAAGCGAGGCACCCGGTTTGTTCAAGAGCATGCGATTCACAGGGCTTGTTGCGGCCCTGTTGTGTTGGGTCACGTCGGTATCCGCGCAGGATACGGCGCTTCAACGTCTGGATACCACCGATGACGGCCGCCAGTGGCAGGCCGTGGGGCGTATCGACATCGGCGGAAGCGGCTTTTGCACCGGCGCCCTGATCGCGCCCGACCTCGTACTGACCGCCGCGCACTGCCTGTACGACGCCACCACGGGCAAGGCGGTCGACACCCAGCAGATCGAGTTTCTCGCCGGCTGGCGCAATGGCCGCGCCACCGCCTATCGCTGGGTCCGCCGCGCGGTGGTGCATCCCGAATACGATTATTCCAACAGGATCGACGCCGCCCGCGTGCGCAACGACATCGCACTTCTGGAACTGCACCACCCCATCGCCAAGTCCGGCGTCGTCCCGTTCCACACCGATACCCAGCCGCGCAAACATACACGCATCGGGCTGGTCAGCTATGCCCGCGAACGCTCCGAGGCGCCCTCGCTGCAGGACATGTGCCAGGTTCTGGAACAGCGCAGCGGGCTTCTCGTGATGTCCTGTGACGTCGATTACGGCGCCTCCGGCGCGCCGGTCTTCACCTTCGAGGACGGCGCCCCGCGTATCGTCTCGGTCATCTCCGCCATGGCCGAGATCCACGGCAAGAAAGTCGCCCTGGGCGCCTCGCTCGACCGTCCCCTTGCCCTGATGCGGGACGCTTTGGAAAACGGAGGCAGCCTTCGGGATCAGGCGCGCATCGACCTGTTCTCGACCGGCCAGAACCGTGACACCGGCGCGAAATTCGCCTCACCGGACCTGGACTGACATGTTGCGCCGCCTGATGTCGCTCTGCGGGCTTCTCGCGGGCCTCATCCTGCCGACGCTGGCCACCGCCAGCGACCTGATCCGCCTGACCAACCGCGATGACCTTCTGGGGTGGGAGGCCGTGGGCCGCATTGACCTCGGCCAGGACAGCTATTGCACCGGCACGCTGATTGCCGACAACCTCGTGCTGACGGCGGCCCATTGCGTCTTTGACAAGCGAAGCGCACCGCTTCTGCCCGAACGCATCGTGTTTCGCGCCGGCCTGCGCGACGGGGCCGCCATCGCCGCGCGGAACGTCCGCCGCTTCGTAGTGGCCGACGGCTACGCACCCTCCGACGGAATGTCCGCCGACAATGTCCGCCGCGACGTGGCCTTGCTGGAACTCGACACGCCCATCCCCACCGCCACCGCCAGCCCCTTCGCGCTGCACCACAATCCCACCCGCGGCGATGACGTCAGCGTCGTGTCCTACGGCAGGCAACGCGACGATGCGCTCTCATGGGAGCGTGAATGTGACGTGCTCGGCCGCGGGCAGGGGCTGATCTCCTTCAACTGCAACGTGACCTTCGGCTCGTCCGGCGCGCCGGTCTTCTCCGACGGCGGCTACCGCGCCCGCATCGTCAGCCTCGTCGTCGGCGGCCACAAGACCGAGCACGGCACCACCGTCGCCTATGGCATGGAACTGCCCGAGGCGGTCGCGGCGCTGAAACGCAAGCTGCGCGCGATGCCCAGCACCTTTCCAAGAACCACAGGCATACGCCGCAACAGTGCGGAGACCGCGCTTTTTCCGCCCAATGGCACCAGTGACCAACCCACCCCGGGCACACATCCCGGTCCGAAATTCGCGAAGCCTTAGCGTTTGAAAGCGTCAAACAGGTCTTGAAACCGGTTTTTCCGCTTCCCAAATAAGCGTTGTCCGACGCCGCATCGCGGGTCGGAAGCACCCGCCTGTCCCGTTTGGGAAGGCATCCACATAGGTATCGCTCAACGGAGGATTCCAATGCGTAACTTTGATCTTGCCCCGCTCTACCGGGCATCCATCGGGTTTGACCAGATTGCCGACATGATGGACCGTGTCCTCGCCGGTGACGTCAATCATCCCACCTACCCCCCTTACAATATCGAAAAGACGGCTGATGATGCCTACCGCATCTCCATCGCCGTCGCAGGGTTCAGCGACGACGAGCTATCCGTCGAACTGCGCGAAGGCGCCCTGATCGTCTCGGCCCGCAAGGCCGAAGAGGAAGGTGACCGCACCTACCTGCACCGTGGCATCGCCACCCGCGCGTTCGAACGCAAGTTCCAGCTGGCCGACCACGTCAAGGTCACCGGTGCGACGCATACCGACGGAATGCTGCATATCGAGCTGGTGCGCGAAGTGCCCGAGCGGCTGAAGCCCCGCCGCATCGAGATCGCCAGCGGCACATCCACCCACAAGGATGTCGTTGACGCCGAGACGGTCAACTAAACGGCAAATCCTAGAACGCGAAACGCCCCGTGGTTGCCACGGGGCGTTTTTCGTTCGGGGCCGCGCTGTCGTCGCCCGCCCGGGGTGGCGATCCGTCACTCGTTCCACGCACTTTATCGCAGCAAAATCCGCCGGACAGTCGAGCGAAGGGCAGAGCGCAGCAAAATCGCCGCCCCCTGGGTGGGGGGTCATGCCGGAGGCATGCTTCCAGCATGACGATAGCGCGGCGGCCTGCGTCCTTGATTCCGCGCAACGTTGATCACCGCGAAAGGCTCTCCGCCAACCGCATCAGCTGCACCGCCTCGGCACGATAGCCGAACGGGTCTTCGCCCTTCGCGCCGTTGGCCAGCGCAATCGCCTCCGCATAGCCCCAATCGCCAAGATACGTCTCATCGCGCAACAACTGCCCGAAACCGGCAATCGCCGCCGCGAACCGCGCTTCGGCCCCGGCCTCGCCACTCTCGACAATAGGTTGCTCGATCAGCTGGCTGTCATCCTGGCTGGGCGCCTTGTACCGCAGCTTGAAATACCCAAGCTCACCAGCGTCCCCGCTCACCGCCTCCGCCGCGCCATAGCGCAGCGGGTCACTCATCTGCGCGGGCGATCCGACCGGCGTGATCTCATAAAGCGCCGTCACCTGGTGACCGGCCCCGATATCGCCCGCATCCACCCGGTCATTGTTGAAATCCTCCCGCCGCAAGGCACGGGTCTCGTAGCCGATCAGCCGGTACTCGACCACGGCCGCCGGGTTGAACTCCACCTGGATCTTCACGTCATCGGCAATAGGATAAAGCGCCCCGCTCACCTGATCGACCATCACCTTCTGCGCCTCGGACAGCGTGTCGATATAGGCCGCGTGACCGTTCCCATTCTGCGCCAGCGCCTGCATCGTCGCATCATCCAGGTTGCCGCGCCCAAAGCCCATCACCGACAGGTAGGTGCCGCTCTCGCGCTCTTGCGCGATATACTCCTTCAACGCCTCGGGGTCGCTGATCCCGACATTGAAATCCCCGTCCGTCGCCAGGATCACCCGCGACACGTCCCCCTCGCCGCGCATTTCCCCGGCCAGCGCATAGGCCTGTTGCAGGCCCGCCTGCCCGGCGGTCGAGCCCCCGGCCTCCAACCGGTCCAGCGCGCCCAGGATCGTCTCCCGCTCCGTCGCCGCCGTCGGCGCCAGCGCCTGCCCCGCACTGCCCGCGTAGGTGACAATCGCCACGCTGTCCCGCTCGGTCAACTGCGGCAGCATCAGCACCAGCGATTGCTTCAACAGCGGCAGCTTGTTCGCCGCCTGCATCGACCCGCTCGTGTCGATCAGAAACACGAGGTTCAATGGCGGGCGATCCTCTACGGGGGGCATCTCTCCCTGGATCGCGATATGCACCAGCTGCGTGTCCGGGTTCCACGGGGTGTCCGTCACGCTCACCGTGGGCGCGAAAGGCGCATCGCCTTCGGGCGCGGCGTAGTCATAGGGGAAGTAGTTCACCATCTCCTCGATCCGCACCGTTTCCTTCGGCGGCAGGGTTCCGGCTCGCAAGGACGATCGCACCACACCATACGATGCCGTATCTACGTCGATCGAGAATGTCGAAACCGGTTCTTCCGCCGTGATTTTCAGCGCGTTCGGCTCCACCTCGGGAAACGCTTCGGTATCGCTTTCCGGCAGAGCCGTCGCAGCATCGGCATCCGGCTGCGCGATCCGTCCGACCGTGGTGGTGTTGGCCGCCCCTCCGGCATATCCCTCAAGCTCGCGCGGTGCTATGGACTGCGCCGCAGATGGAGCCGCCTGCCGCCGCGTCTCTGCGCCCAACTCGGGTTTTGCCATCTGGGGCTCCGGCGCAGGCCTCGGTGCTTCGGCGGCCGGTGCAGGCTCCGCCGGGGCGACATCCAACGTCAGTTCCTCTGCGGCATTCGGCACCGGCGCTTCCCTGCGCAGGCCCGCGTCCGCCAAACCGTCATCCGCTTCGGTCACCACAGGCTGCGTTCCCCGCAGCGCCGGCGCGTTCTGCCAATCCGGCACCACCACGACCATCCCCAGCGCCACCAGCGCCGTTGTCGCCGTCAGCGCTCCGCGCGTACTCATCCGCATCAACATGTCCGTCACTCCTCTGAACAGGCCCGCTTTCGGGCGATCAGAAGTTTGACGCGCGCCATCCCGCGCCTCTTGGAGATCGGCAAAGTTTTTCCGCGCCAGAGCGATGTCCGCCGCCTTCTTCTCGGCATCCGGCTTCGGTGTCGCGGCCTGCATCATGGCCTTCAGGTCATCGAGGTCGTCGCTCATGCGTCCTCCTCTCTCGCGCGCATCGCGCGCAACTGTTTCTTGGCCTCCGACACGCGCCACCCCACCGTGCCGCCCGAGATGCCCAGCACCTCGCCCGCCTCGGCATGGCTCATGTCGTCCAGTACCAGCGCCAGCGTGTCCCGTAACTCTTCCGGCAGGGCGCGCATCGCTTGCGTCAGCCAATCGACGGCCTCGGCCACCTCCGCGTCCGCGGCCCGCCGGTCCACTTCCCAGTCGCCCCAACCTTCCGCGTATCTCGCCCGCACCGCCGCCCTGCGCCGCCGGTCATGGGCCGCGTTCACCACCACCCGCCACAGCCAAGTGGTAAACCTCGACGCACCACGAAAACCGCCCAGCTTCCCCGGCAGCGCCGCGCACACATCCTGCGTCAGGTCCTCCGCCTCCGCCCTCGCGCCGGTCAGCCGAAAGGCCAGCCGGAACACGGCATCGTAGTGCTGCTCGACCAAAGCCGAGAAGGCCGCCGCATCGCCATCGGCGGCAGCTGTGGCCAGGGTTTCGTCACTGACAGTCATGCGCATCACGATTGTAGGACGCTGCCCGGTCGTCAATCCTTGGCGGCCCGCGAAAAAAATTTCGCACCATCAATGCGCGCGTAGGGTGGGATTTCATCCCACCGTGACGGGATCTCATCCGACGTGTCGCGCCCCCTACAGAGCCCCGACCCGCTCCAGCACCGCCTTCAACTCGGCCCGGCCGGTATCGCTCAGCGCATCCTGCGGCGGCAGCGGTTCGCCCACCTCATACCCCTGCAATTCCAGCCCGGCCTTGACGCAGGCCGCAAGGTTGTACTTCGCAAACGCCTGGTTCAACGCCCACAGATCGCGCTGCAACTCCATCGCCGCCTGGTACTGCCCGACCTTGCACAGCTCATACAATTTCACACTCTGCTTCGGCACGATGCAGGCGGGCCCGGCCATCCAGCCCTTGCCGCCGATCAGCATCACGCAGGCCGGGATATGCGCCGAGGCGGCAAAAATATCGAGCTTGTCGCCCACCCGGTCCATGATCGACAACAGCCGCCCGGTATTGCTGGATGCATCCTTCAGACATCGTATGTTCGGCACCTCCGCCAACTCCGCGATCAACGGCACGCTCAGGTCGCTGCGCTGGAAATTCGGGTTGGTGTAGATCACGATCGGCAACTCCACCGCTGCGGCGATGGCGGTAAAGTAGTCCTTGATGCCCCGGTCACTCACCGGAAAATACGCCTCCAGAACCGCCAGAATACCGTCACAGCCCATGGCCGCGAATTCCCGCGCCTGTCGCTCGGCCTCATGGGTCGTCGTCGCCGCGACACCCGCCACCACCGGCACCCGGCCCTTGGCGGCCGCCACCACCGTCTCGACGATGTCGCGCTTCTGCTCCCAGCTCAGATAGGCGAACTCCCCCGTCGAGCCCAGCGGCGTCAGACCATGCACGCCCGCGTCGATCAGGTCGTCACACAACCGCGTCAGCACCGCGCGATTGACGCGGCCCTCGCCATCCAGCGGCGACACCAGGTAAGGAAAGACCCCGTGAAACCCCTCCTCCATGCCGCGCCTCACACGCTCATGCAGACATATTTCAACTCCAGGAAATCCTCGATCCCGTGATGGCTGCCTTCCCGGCCAAGGCCCGACTGCTTCACGCCGCCGAAGGGCGCCACCTCGGTCGAGATAATCCCGGTGTTCACGCCCACGATCCCGTATTCCAGCGCCTCGGCCACCTTGTAAACCCGGCTCAGGTCCTTGGCATAGAAATAACTCGCAAGGCCAAAGATCGTGTCGTTCGCCATGGCGATCACGTCATCCTCGTCCTCGAACTTGAAGAGCGGCGCCAGCGGCCCGAACGTCTCTTCCTGGCTCACCTTCATATCCTGCGTCACACCCGTCAGGATCGTCGGCTTGAAGAAATTGCCGTCCATCTCGCCATCCGCGCCCCCTAGGATGACAGTGCCTCCCTTTGATTTCGCATCCTCGATATGCTCGACCACCTTCTCGGACGCCTCCGGGTTGATCAGCGGCCCCAGCTCGGTGCCGTCCTCCAGCCCGTCGCCCACCTTCATCTGGCTCACCCGGTTCTTCAGCTTCTCGGCAAAGGCATCATACACCCCTGCCTGCACATAGATCCGGTTGGCACAGACACAGGTCTGCCCGTTGTTGCGGAACTTGCACATGATCGCGCCTTCCACGGCGGCATCCACATCGGCGTCGTCGAACACGATGAACGGCGCGTTCCCGCCCAGCTCCATCGAGCATTTCATCACCTGGTCGGCGGCCTGCCGCAGCAGGATACGCCCCACCTCGGTCGATCCGGTAAAGGTCAGCTTGCGCACGTTCGGGTTCTCGCAGAACTCCTTGCCTATATCGCTCGACCGCGACGAGGTCACGATGTTGAACACCCCCGCCGGAATGCCCGCCCGCTCGGCCAGCACACCCATCGCCGTGGCCGACAACGGCGTCTCGGCGGCCGGACGACCGACGAAGGCGCAGCCCGCCGCCAGCGCAGGCGCCGCCTTGCGCGTGATCATCGCGTTGGGGAAGTTCCAGGGCGTAATGGATGCGGCCACCCCGATCGGCTGTTTCAGCACCATGATCCGCTTGTCGCGCTGGTGGCCGGGGATCATCTCACCATAAACCCGCTTGGCCTCCTCGCCGAAGAACTCGATGAAGGACGCACCATAGGCGATCTCACCCTTCGCCTCGGCCAGCGGCTTGCCCTGCTCTGCGGTCAGGATCGTGCCCAGGTCGTCCTGGTGCTCCATCATCAGGTCGAACCACTTGCGCAGCACCGCGGCCCGCTCCTTGCCCGTCCACTTGGCCCATTCCTTCTGCGCCTTGGCCGCGCCTGCAATGACGTCGGCCACCTGTTTGCGGTCCAGGTCCGCAACATTGGCGATCACGTCGCCCCGCGCCGGGTTCACAACCTCGAACGTGGCGCCGTCCGCACCATCGATCCACTTACCCCCGGCATAGGCCCTCTCGGCCAGCAGATCGGGGTCCTTCAAAAGCGATTTCAGGTTGGTGGCAGTATCGAGCATGGCGCATCCTCCGGCAAAAACGTCTCGTCTTGGCAAAGCATCTGGGGCAGAAAATGTCTAGGGCCAGCCCGAAGGAGCAGATCATGGATTACGACGACGCCTACGCCAACGTCCCCCACATCCCGGACGGCGAAAGCTACCCGCCCCGCTGGGCCGCCGAGGCGGCAGCCTTCCGCGAGGCACGCGCAACAGACCGCAACGATCTCGGCGTTTCCTACGGCGATACCCCGCGCCAGGCCTACGACCTCTTCCGCCCCGAAACGGCGCCGAAAGGCACCCTCGTCTTCGTCCACGGCGGCTACTGGCTCCGCTTCGACCGCAGCTATTGGTCCCACCTCGCCACCGGCGCTCTGGCCCGCGGCTGGTCCGTCGCCATGCCCTCCTACGACCTCTGCCCCGACGTCCGCATCGCCGGCATCACCACCCAGGTCGCCCGCGCCATCCAGAATATCGCCGAAAGTGAGCCCGGTCCCCTCGCCCTCGCCGGCCACTCCGCCGGCGGTCACCTCGTCTCGCGCATGATCCAACCCGGCCTACTGCCCATCGATGTCACAGATCGGATCACCACCATCACCCCGATCTCCCCGGTCTCCGACCTGCGCCCGCTCCTGCACACCGCGATGAACGCCCAGTTCCAGCTGACCGAAGACACCGCCACCGCCGAAAGCCCCGCGCTCATGACAGAACGCCTCGATATCCCCACTCACATCTGGGTCGGCGCCGACGAACGCCCCGTTTTCCTCGATCAGGCCCGTTGGCAGGCCGACGCCTGGTCCTGTCCCCTGCGCATCGACAAGGGCCGTCACCACTTCGACATCATCGACGCCCTCAAGGACCCCGAAAGCCTCCTGATGCGCGATATCCTCGGCTGACCAGCCCCGGCTTTTTCTTGCCGAAAATACTCAAAACCCGCCGCGCGCCACGAGCCCCACGCGAGGACCCTGCGTAGGGTGGGTGAAAACCCACGCGCCCCCGCCTCTCATCCCTGTCCGAACTGCTCCACCCAACACGGCACCCCATCTCCCGCCGCGGGCCGCCCCGCGAAAACCGCCCGCGCAATCGCCCGCGCCACGCAGGTTGCCGCCGCATGCCCCAACGCCAACTGCCCCGCCACGTCCGGCGCCTCGGCCCGTCCCGTGGCCGCGGCAAAGATCAGATCCCCATCCATCGGGGTGTGCGACGGCAGCAGCGCCCGGGCATACCCATCATGCGCCGCCACCGCCATCCGCGTGCACTGCGCCTGCGTCAGGCTCGCATCCGTCGCCACGACTCCAATCGTCGTTGCCGCGTGCTGTCCCAGCTTCGTCCTCGGCTCCTGCACATCCCCGAAATCACGCGCCACGCCTAGCCCGCCAAACTCGTCGCCCATCTCGAACGGCGCCGCCCAGAACTCACCGCGCTCGCCGGCCACGGCCGACCCCAGCGCGTTGACCGCCACCAGCGCCCCCACCGTCACACCCGACGCCAGCACGACCGAGGCCGAGCCCACGCCCCCCTTGAAATCCGCTGTCACCGCGCCCGCTCCGGCCCCGGAACTCCCAATCTCGAACGCCTCTCCCCGGGCCGCCAGCGCCTCCCGCCCCAGCCGCTTGTACGGGTTCTCGGCCCAATCCTTGTCCCCGCCATTCAGCAGATCGAACAGGATCGCCCCCGGCACGATCGGCACGCGCTGGTCCCCCACGGCAAAGCCCCGCCCCGCGTCACGCAACCCGTCCGCCACGCCCGACGCCGCATCCAGCCCGAATGCGGACCCGCCCGACAAGACCAGCGCATCGACCTCTTCCACCACCTTGTCCGGCGCCAGCAAATCCGTCTCCCGCGTGCCCGGCGCCCCGCCCATGACGTGCACACCAGCTGTAAAAGGTTCGTCTCCCACGACAACGCTCACCCCGGTCTTCACCGCCGCATCGTCGGCCTGCCCCACCAGTATTCCCGGCACATCCGTGATCAGGTTCCGCTTTCCCGGTCTTGCCGTCATGGTCCGTTCCCGTCCTCTTTTTGTCGCAGACCATCTTGCCAGACCTGCCCCGCTCTGCAAGAACAGCGTCAGACCCGCGGGCGATGGCGTCGCCCCAAACCCGGGTCTCATATCCCAACAGTCCTGAACGCCGGGACCTTTCTTGCTCAAGGAGGGTCACACAATGACTGCATCCCAAACCCAGACCGACTTCGCGGCAACGCGCCCCGAATTCTACCGTTTCCACAACGGCGAAAAGGCCCCGCTGCCCTTTGCCGCATCCGAATACGACCAGCGCCTCGCCGGCCTGCGCCGCATCATGGCCGAATCCGGCGTCACCGCCGCCGTCTTCACCTCGATGCACAACATCGCCTATTACTCTGGCTTCCTCTACTGCGCCTTCGGGCGGCCCTACGGCCTTGTCGTCACGGCGACCGACAGCGTCACCATCTCGGCGGGCATCGACGCAGGCCAGCCCTGGCGGCGCTGTTACGGTGACAACATCACCTACACCGACTGGCAGCGCGACAATTACTGGCGCGCAATCCGCTCCGTCACCGGCACCGGCGGGGTGATCGGCTACGAATCCGATCACCTGACACTCCAACAGCGAGAGAAGCTCGGCCACTACCTTGTCCCCAGCGACATGATCGACATCGCGGGCCACACCATGACCCAGCGCATGGCCAAGTCCCCCGCCGAGATCGCCCTCATTCGCCAATGCACCGCCATCGCCGATGCCGGCGGCCATGCCATCCGCGACGCGGTCCGCATCGGCACCCGCGAAATCGACGTCGCCATGGCGGGGCGCGACGCGATGGAACTGGAAATCGCCCGCCGCTTCCCCGATGCCGAATACCGCGACAGCTGGGTCTGGTTCCAGTCCGGCCTCAACACCGACGGTGCCCACAACCCCGTCACGGCCCGGCAACTCCAACGCGGAGATATCCTGTCGCTCAACACCTTCCCGATGGTCTCGGCCTATTACGTGGCCCTCGAACGCACCATGTTCGCAGGCGAGGTCGACGCCGCCTCGCTCGCCATCTGGCAGGCCAACGTCGCCACCCACGAATACGGCATGTCCCTGCTGAAGGCCGGCATCTCCTGCGCCGAGGTCACGCACAAGATCAACGCCTTCCTGGCCGAGCGTGACCTTCTGCAATATCGCACCTTCGGCTATGGCCACAGCTTCGGCATCCTGTCGCATTACTACGGCCGCGAGGCCGGGCTGGAACTGCGCGAGGATATCGACACCGTGCTGAAACCCGGCATGGTCATCTCGATGGAGCCGATGCTGACCATCCCCGAAGGCCAGCCCGGCGCCGGCGGATACCGAGAACACGACGTGCTGGTCATCACCGAGGACGGCCACGAAAACATCACCGGCTATCCCTACGGGCCGGAGTTCAACGTCGTGGGCTGAACCAAGCGCCCCGGCCCTACCGCCGGGGCATCTTCATTTCAGATCAACGCGAAGATCCGCGCCGGCCCCCCGGTGCCGCCCATGTGCTTCGGCGCACCGATCACGATCGTCGCCCCGCTGGCAGGCACCTTGTCGAGATTGGCAATGCATTCGATCCCGAAGCGCCCGGTCGGCAGCCAGGCGTAATGTGCCGCGAAATCCGCCGACGGCCCGTGATCCAGCGACAGCGTGTCGGACGCGATGGATTGCGCCCCCGTTTCCTCGACCAACATTTGCGCCGCCTCCACGTGGAATCCCGGGAAGTGCATCTTGTCGCCATCAAAGCCCCGAAACGCGTCCGATCCGGCCTTCGCGCCCCATCCCGAATAGAGCGCGACACAGGCATTATCCGGTATTTCGCCGTTCGCCTCGATCCAGGCGCGCAGGTCATCCGGCGTCACCTGCGCATCCGCGTCCTCCTCTGCCTTGGAGGCAATATCGATCACGCAAAGCGGCGCCACAAGGCTTCCCACAGGGATCTCGTCCACCGACGCACCATCCTCCGAAAAGTGCAGCGGTGCGTCCACATGCGTGCCGGTATGCTCGTTCACCGTCAGTTCCATCAGGTTGAAGCCGTTGTCGGCGAAATTGAACTTCTGCTCCATCGAGATCCCGGGCGCCCCGAAATAGGTCGGAAAATCCGGCCCGTAGGCATGAGTCAGATCCTCGACCGCATCATGCCCCGACGCCATCGCCCGCGGCGCACCGAAAGTGCCCAGCGCAGCCGCGGCCCCGGCCGCCGCACCGACGCCGAACAACTGCCGGCGCGACAACATCTTTTCCTTCACCGCTTGCATCACGCAGATATCACACATTATCTCGACTCCTGTTGGTTGTGTTCGGTCCCGATCCACAGGATAACACGGATCGACGCACTCGGGGGCGGTCCTTCGCGCGGCGTCCTTGCCGCGCCCGCCCCGGCATCAAGGAGCGAACGATCATGCACTATATCAAATGGATTTTCGTTGCCGCCTTCTGGCTGCTGGTCGCGGGCTTCCTGCACTACACCCTACCGCAGCACGACATCGCGCGCGTCACCGACACTTACGAGAAACGCATCGATTTCGGTGAGAACTCGATCTTCTGGTCCAACGTGGGCAGCGGCGACGCCGAGGGCACGGCCAACCGCGACATCTTCTTCATCCAGACCCGGCTCGCAGACGGCGGTGTCATGGTCTACCGCAACGAGGATACCGGCTGGGGCTGGCCCCCCTATTTCAAGTTCGACACCTCGAACCTTCAGGCCGAGGCCGCCGACCTGCGCTCGACCTCAGAGACACCCAAGTGGGTGTCGATCACCCATTACGGCTGGCGCAACGAATTCTTCTCGATCTTCCCCAACGCCATATCGGCCGAGCCGGTCGAAGGCCCGAACGTCACCATCATTCCGTGGTTCAACATTATCTTCCTGACGCTGCTGGCCGCCCTCGTCTGGGCCGTCCGCGTCCGCTGGATCCGATTCCGTGAACGCCGGATCGACCCTGTCACGGATGAGTGGGGCCTGACCGACCCGAAACCGGGCCAAGACCGAGTGTAGGACTAGCGTTTCCCGTAATACAGGCCCACCACATGCTCGGCCTCCGCAAAGAACAGCCAGCGCGAGGCCGCGATCCCGCCCAGATGCGCGAGAACAGCCACCAGCGCCGCGATATGTGAAAACGGCACCAGCAGCAGCACGAAAGGCACCGTGTAGCCGAACAAGAGCGCGATCATCCGCAGCTTCTGCGCATGCTTGCGCCCTACCACGTAGACAAATTCCCTTAGCAGATAATTGTTGCCCGTATGCGGCGGCTCGAACGCCCGCACCGTGCCGATGCTCCCCAGCCCCGTCGCGGTGGCCATGTCCGTCCCGCTCTGCGCCAGCGCCTTGTCCCCGCGCAGCCACCAGATGACCTGCACGGCGGCAGCCACCGGCATCAGGATCAGCGCAATCGCCACCTGCCCGGCCAAGAGCGCGCCACCCGCCAGCGCAATCGCCATGAACAACAGCGGCGTCAGCGGCGTGTTCCAGCGCGGCACGGTTTTCATCTGCGTGTAGATCATCGAGGTGGTGAACACCGTCACCGCCGACAGCACGGCTCCGATCACCCCCACCAACATCCAGGCCGTGTCGAAAAACACCAGCCCCGCGCCATAAACCGCCATCACCACCAGCGCCGCGACCGAGGACACACCCTCACGGCTCAACCATGACGACCGCCACTGCGTGAACGCCTTCAACGCCCGCTCCGGGTGTCCCAGGTGAAAGGTCGACGCCATCAGCCCTCCCACCGCCAGCAGGTAGGCAATCACGAAGAACGTGAACGCGACCCATCCGGTGGGCACGATGACCCCGAGCCCCAGCCAGAACAACAGGCCGAACCCAAGGCCCGACAGCGTGGTGAATACGATAACGGACGGTGCAGGATGCATCAGATCTTCTCCAGCGCTTTATCAAGCCAGCCGATAAACCCCTTCGGCTCCTCAGCCACGGGGGCCAGCAGCGGCGCCAGAACGTCGATCTGCGCCTCCGGGGCCGCCATCACCTGGTCCTTGGGCCGCGGCGGCAGGTACTGGTTCACCGGCTTCGTGCCCTGCTCGGGCATCAGGTCCATGCCGCCGCGCTCCTCGACCAGTTTCGACACGTCGCTCTCCGGATCGCCCAGATCGCCGAAATGCCGCGCCCCCGCCGGGCAGGTCCGCACGCAGGCCGGTACCCGGTCCTCCTCGGGCAGGTTGTCGTTGTAGATCCGGTCGACGCAAAGCGTGCATTTCTTCATCACGCCTTCCGCCGCGTCCATCTCCCGCGCGCCATAGGGACAGGCCCAGGCACACAGACCGCAGCCGATGCAATCGCTCTCGTTCACCAGAACGATCCCGTCCTCGACCCGCTTATAGCTGGCGCCGGTCGGGCATACCGTAACGCATGGTGCATCTTCGCAATGCAGGCAGGATTTCGGGAAGTGAATGAGCTGCGCCGCCGGATGCGGCATCCCGCTCTCGGCCAGGGGCTGCACCTCATAGGAATGCACCCGGTTCAGGAACGTCCCGCGCGGGTCGTCGCCATATGGGTCCTGGTCACTCAGCGGCGCGCCGTAATTCTCGGTGTTCCATCCCTTGCAGCTCACCACGCAGGCGTGGCAGCCGACGCAGGTATCCAGGTCGATCACCAGCCCCATCTTGCGCTGCGTCGTTTCGGGAAGCGTCGTCATGCTTGCCGCTCCTCTGTCTTGGCTGGGACGCCACCGCTTTGGGGCGCGTCCTCGCTCGAATTCCATTTGCCGACGAACCACACGAAGGTCCCGACCACGAAGATCACGAACGCCAGTATGGCGATCAATGTCAGGGCCCTACCGCTCACCGCCGCCCCTCCGCGCACCCATTTTCCGCGCGGAAAATGGGCCGGAAAATACGCATTTTCCGCCCAAGACTTTTCGAAAAGTCTTGCCAATTTTCTTGTAAGAAAATTCCCGCGCTCATTTGCCCACCTTCCAGCGCAGCTCGTCCGGCCCGGTCCCCACCGGCGACCGGATCGGCGCGAATGTCGGGTGCACCTCCTCGGGCGCCGCCGTCTTCTCGATCTTAACCCGCAGGTCGAACCACGCCGCCTGCCCCGTCACCGGGTCGCTGTTCGCCCAGCGCAGCCCGTCACCCTTGGGCGGCAACAACTCATGAATGAGGTGATTGAGCAGAAACCCCTTCGTGGCCTCTGGCGCGTCCTTTTCCAGCGCCCAGGCGCCCTTGCGCTTGCCGATCGCGTTCCATGTCCAGACCGTGTTCTCGTTGAGCGCGGCCATATGCGCCACAGGCACCGTGATCTCGCCATGCGTCGACGTAACCTTGGCCCAGTCGCCATCGGCAAACCCGTTCGCCTCCCATATCTTGGTCGGCAGGTAGAGCGGATTGCGCCCATGAATTTGCCGCAGCCACGCATTCTGCGAACCCCACGAGTGATACATCGCCATCGGTCGCTGCGTCAGGGCGTGCACAGGGTATTCCACCGGGTCCACATGCCCGTCCTCGAACGGCGGATACCAGATCGGCAGCGGGTCCAGCGTCGCCCTGATCCGCTCGCGCAGATGCTCGGGCGGTTGCCGTTCCCCATGTCCCTCGGCGGCCAGCTGAAATTTCCTCATCGTTTCCACATAGACATCGAAAATGAAAGGCTGCGGGCTGTCATATAACCCCATGCCGACGGCCCAGTCCTGGTAGCCCATGTTCCACGGTTTCATATACGCATGTTCTTCGGCGATATGGCTCACGAAGAACCCGCCATTCTCGATATAATTATCAAGCTGTGAGGCGTTCGGCGCACCGCGGCCATGCTGCGGCCCATCCTTCCCCATCCGCCACCCGGCCAGCGGCCCAACACCCGGTTTGCGCTCGTGGTTGACCATGTAATCGGCATAATCTGCCCACTTGGCGCTGCCATCCTCGTTGGTGAATCCCGGCAGCCCCATCTTGTTGGCCAACAAAATCAGCGCCGTCTGAAACCCTTTCACATCCCGGTCCGGCTCCACGACGGGCCAGCGGATGGCATCGGCCGCCGCATCCGCCTCACAAATCGGACGGTCCAGCAGGCTGATGCAGTCATGCCGCTCCAGGTAGGTCGTGTCAGGCAGGATCAGGTCGGAATAGGCGACCATCTCGGAACTATACGCATCCGAATATATGATACGTGGGATGACATACTCGCCAGCCTCGTCCTTGTCCGTCAGCATGTCGATCACGCCGCGCGTGTTCATCGAAGAGTTCCAGGACATGTTCGCCATGTACATGAAAAGCGTGTCGATCTTGTACGGGTCGCCCGCGTGGGCATTACTGATGACCATGTGCATCAACCCGTGCGAACTCATGGGATTTTCCCAGGTGAACGCCTTGTCGATCCGCGCCGGGCTGCCATCTTCCTTCAGCGCCAGGTCCTCTGGCCCCCGCACGAAGCCCAGATGCGGCCCGTCCAGCGGACGATGCGGCGTCACCTTGCTATGCGGCGTCGGATGGATGCTGACCGGTTTCGGATAAGGTGGCTTGAAGCGGAAGCCACCCGGCACTTCAACGCTGCCCAGAAGGATCTGCAACAGGTGCAGCGCGCGGCAGGTCTGAAACCCGTTGGAATGGGCGCTGATCCCTCGCATCGCGTGGAAACTGACCGGGCGGCCCACCATCGTCTTGTGGGTCTCGCCCCGGAAATCCGTCCATTCGCGGTCCAGCACGATTTCTTCTTCGAAAGCCACACGCGCCAGTTCTGCGGCAATCGCCCGGATCCGCCGCGCACTCACGCCACAGCGTTCCGCCACGGCCTCGGGCGCGTAGTCCTCTCCCATGTAGCGCTCCGCCAGCAAATGCATCACCGGCCTATGCGTCACGCCATCCTTTTCATAACTGGCCGACAGGTCCGGCTTCACGCCTTTCCTGTCGAACGGTGCAGGCTGTCCCGTCGCGCGGTCGATCACCAGCAGCTTGCCATCCGCATCCCGCATCAGCAGCCCGTGGTCCGGCGAACTGGTATCGCAATTCACCAACACCGGCGCGTTGGTATACTCTGCCAGGTACCGCAGATCGATCTTCCCGGCCCGCAGCAGTTCATGCACCAGCGCCAGGACAAAAAGCCCATCGGTCCCCGGCGTGATCCCGACCCACTCGTCGGCCACGGCGTTGTATCCCGACCGGATCGGATTCACCCCGATCACCTTGGCGCCGCGCTCCTTCAGCCGTCCGATGCCCATCTTGATCGGGTTGCTGTCATGGTCCTCGGCCACGCCGAAGATCATGAACAGCTTCGTGTTCTCCCAGTCCGGTTGCCCAAATTCCCAGAACGCGCCGCCCATCGTGTAGATGCCCGCCGCCGCCATGTTGACGCTGCAAAAACCGCCATGCGCGGCATAGTTCGGTGTCCCGAAATTCTGCGCCCAGAAACTGGTGAAGCTCTGGCTCTGGTCGCGCCCGGTGAAAAAGGCCAGCTTTTCCGGCGCCTCCTGCCGCAGCGGCTCCAGCCAGCCGGTGGCGATTTCCAGCGCCTCGTCCCAGCTGATCTCCTCGAACTCGCCCGACCCGCGCGGCCCGACCCGTTTCAACGGTGCGCACAGCCGCGACGGCGCGTTATGCTGCATGATCCCCGCGCTGCCCTTGGCGCACAGAACGCCCTTGTTGACCGGATGGTCCCGGTTGCCCTCGATATAGGCAACCTTGCCCTCCTTCATATGCACGTTGATCCCGCAACGGCAGGCGCACATATAGCAGGTGGTCTTGCGCACCTCGTCTGATACCTTGGGCGAGGTATCCAGTTTGGGCTGATCCAGCATGTCGTCGCCTCCCTTGTCTCTTCCCGGTCACGCCAGGCCAGTTCACACCGCCCCGCGGCCGCTTGTCTTGGTTCGTTCGCTTTCCCAAAGCACTCTGCCGGGAAAGCGGAAATTCTTCGCTCAGCCGGGCAACAGCCCGACGACATCCCGCGCGATCTGCCGCTCCTCGTCGGCTGGCACCACGTGCACCGGGATATCCCCCAGCCAGGTCAGATGCTCCATGATACGGTCGCGTATGGTCTCGGCATTCTCGCCGATCCCCCCTGTAAAGGCCACGGCATCCACGCCATGCATGGCGGCAATCGCCGATCCGGCCTGCCGCGCCGCCCAGTAACAGAAATGCTCCACCGCGAACCGCGCGTCCTCGTCGTCGCGGCTCAGAAGCGTGGCCATGTCGTTCGTCCCCGCCAGCCCCTTCAGCCCGCTTTCCTTGTTCAGAATCGTGCCCGCCTTGTCGATCCCGTGATCCTCGGCCAGCCGCAACACCGCCATCCCGTCGATGCATCCCGTCCGGGTGCCCATCACAAGGCCATCCAGCGGCGAATATCCCATCGAGTTCGCCACTGACTTGCCCTCGACCATCGCGCACAGGCTCGCGCCATTCCCAAGATGCAGTCCCAGCAGACGCCGGGGCAGGTCATCACCGAACTGCGCCACCATCCCGGCATAGGACAGCCCGTGAAACCCATAGCGTCGGATGCCCTTGTCGCGCTCCGCCTGCGGCAATGCATAGGTCACGGCGACCGGCGCGTTGGTCGCGTGAAACGCCGTGTCGAAACTGGCGAATTGCGGCAGGTCCGGCGCCAGCGCCGCCAGCGCCCGCACGCCGGAAAGGTTATGCGGATTGTGCAGCGGCGCCAGCGGCACCACTGCCTCGATCTTGGCGATCACTTCGTCGGTCAGCCGCTCCGGCGCTGTCAAATGCGCCCCGCCATGCACCACACGGTGCCCCGCCGCAATCAGCGACGACACTGGATGCCCCGCGGCCTCCAACTTCTCGAAGACAAGACCCAATGCCGCCGTATGGTCGGCAACCGAAACATCCTGCTTCTCACCCCCAAGGCTCAGCCGCCCCTGCCCGCCGATCTCGGTCACCGATCCCGACAGAACCGACTCCAGCGCAGGCGTGAACAGCTCCACCTTGATCGAGGACGACCCGGCATTCACGACCAGTATCATGCCGCCCCCCCAATCACACCCAACGCCGCCGAAGCGATACGCTCTTCCGCGCCCTGGGCCCGGCTGGTCAGCAGTATCGGCACCTTCGCCCCAAGCACCACGCCGGCACAGCAACAGCCCATGCCGAACGACATCAGCTTGAACAGCGCGTTGCCCGTGGTGATGTTCGGCGTCAGCATGATATCGGCATCGCCCGACACCTCGGATTCGTAGTTCTTCGCCTCTGCCGCCGCTTTCGACAGGATCAGGTCCATCGCCATCGGCCCCTGCACCACCGCACCCGGCAGCGCGCCCTTGGCCCACTCGGCGATCTCGACCGCCTCCATCGTGTTCGGCACTGTCGGGATCGGGTCCTCTGTCGGGGCGAGGATGCCCGCCTTGGGCCGCTCGATCCCCAGTTTGTAGGCCAGCATCACCGCATGGCTCAGGCAGGCCTGCCGCGTCTCCACGTCCGGGTCCACGTTCAGCGCCGCATCGGTCAGCAAGAGTGGCCGCTCCGACTCCGGCATCGTGATGTGAAACACGTGCCCGCAGCGCGTGCCCTTCTCCCGCAGCCCCGCCGCCGACGGCAGCAAGCCTTTCAGGAAGGTCGACGTATGAATCTGCCCCTTCATGATCGCGCCAACCTCGCCGGTCCGCGCCATCTCGGCGGCCACCGGCGCGGCGGTCTCCTTCGGTGCGTGGATGAGCGGCAAGCCCGCGATATCCCACCCGATCTCCGCCGCCGTGGCCTTGATCTTGTCGCTGTCCCCGATCAGCACCGGATCGGCCAGACCGGCCTCAGCTGCCTCCCGGATCCCCTGCAACGGGTTCGGCGCCCCGGCATTCACCAGCGCCACGCGCGGCCGTGGCAAACCTTGCGCCCGCTTCAACAACGAAGGCGGGCACTTGGGCTCACTCGCCGCAAGAAAGGGATATCGGTCTGTCATGTCTTGTCCTGTCACTCTGTCCAGGGCCCTGTTCGGCCCCGCGTGGCACACTATGCCCGCGGGGCCACAGGATTGCGACGTCTCAGACCCGTTGCTCGACCATATCGTCGGCGCTGATCCCGGCCACTTCCACCGGCTTCTTCATGGCGTCCCGGCGGAACGGCTCGCCCAGTTCCTGGTTGATCATCGCCTCGATCAGCGTGGTCGTGCCGTTCTCCATCTGCTCCTTGATCGCGGTGTTCAGCGCATCGGTCAGCTCGTCCATCGTCCGCGCCACGACACCTTTCAATCCACAGGCATTGGCGATCCCGGCATAGCTGACATCGTCATCCAGCTCGGTGCCCACGAAGTTGTCGTCGAACCACAACGTCGAGTTCCGCTTTTCCGCGCCCCACTGGTAGTTGCGGAACACGATCTGCGTGATCCCCGGCCACTCACTCCGGCCAATGGCCGTCAGCTCGTTGACCGCGATGCCGAACGCGCCGTCACCGGCAAAGCCCACCACGGGCACATCCGGACAGCCGATCTTGGCGCCGACAATTGCGGGCAGGCCGTACCCACACGGGCCAAACAGCCCCGGCGCCAGATATTTCCGACCCTCGTCGAAGTCGGGATAGGCGTTGCCAATGGCACAGTTGTTGCCGATATCGCTAGAAATGATCGCATTCCGCGGCAGCGCACCCTGAATGGCCCGCCACGCCATGCGGGGGCTCATCCAGTCCGGCTTGTCCTTGCGCGCGCGCTCGTTCCAGGTGGTGCCGGGATCGTCATCTTCGTGGTCCATGCTGGCCAGTTGCTGCGCCCATTTGCTCTTGGTCTCGGCGATCTTCGCCTTGCGCTCCTCGCGGCCTTCATCGCCCGCGGTCTCGCCCAGGTTCTTCAGGATGCCCTGCGCCACCTTGGCCGCATCACCGACGATCCCCACGCTGACCTTCTTGGTCAGGCCGATCCGGTTGGGGTTGATATCCACCTGGATGATCTTGGCGTTGGCAGGCCAGTATTCCATGCCATAGCCCGGCAGGGTCGAGAACGGGTTCAGCCGCGTCCCAAGGCAAAGCACCACGTCTGCGTCCTTGATCAGCTCCATCCCCGCCTTGCTGCCGTTATAGCCCAGCGGCCCGGCGAACAGCGGGTGCGAGCCGGGGAAGGCGTCGTTGTGCTGATAGCCCACGCAGACCGGCGCGGTCAGCCGCTCGGCCAGTTCCATCGACGCCGCGATCCCGCCCTTCGACAGCACCACGCCCGCACCGTTCAGGATCACCGGGTTCTTGGCCTCGCTCAGCAGCGCGGCCGCTTCAGCCACCGAATTGCTGCCGCCCGGGCTCACCTCGAACTCGATCGCGCTGGGAATCTCGATATCCACCACCTGCGTCCAGAAATCGCGCGGGATGTTGATCTGCGCCGGCCCGCACAGGCGCTTGGCCTGGCTGATCACCCGTGCCAGCACCTCGGCCACACGCGTGGGGTCGCGCACTTCTTCCTGGTAGGCCACCATGTCCTCGAACAGCTTCATCTGCTCGACTTCCTGGAACCCGCCTTGACCGATCGTCTTGTTCGCCGCCTGCGGCGTCACCAGCAGCAGCGGCGTGTGGTTCCAATAGGCGGTCTTCACGGCGGTCACGAAGTTGGTGATGCCCGGCCCGTTCTGCGCGATCATCATGCTCATCTTGCCCGTCGCGCGAGTATAGCCATCGGCCATCATCCCCGCGCTGCCCTCGTGCGCACAGTCCCAGAACGTGATCCCGGCCTTCGGGAACAAGTCCGAGATCGGCATCATCGCCGACCCGATGATCCCGAACGCGTGCTGGATCCCGTGACGTTGCAGCGTTTTTACAAAGGCTTCTTCGGTGGTCATCTTCATGACAGTGCTCCTGAACATTGAAAAAGGGCCGGTCCTCCCCCGGCGCGGTTTGGGGGAAAGCTACCCTTGCAGCCACCCCCATTCTAGGGCCAGTTTCCCGCGCAGACTATAGCCAGAGAATATTTTTATTGAGACTTTTGGTCTCAAAAATGAGAAATCCGGAAACGTGACGCACCCGGAAGAACGTTATTTTCGCCTTTTGAACAAGGCGTTCGATCGATTCCGCACCATGGCCCCAACTGGCCTTACGAGCCCAGCTCATTTGCCAGTATCTCGATACCGTCCGCGATCCGTTCCGAGGGAATCGAGGAATAAGCCAATCGATAGAAGTTGCGCGGTGCCCGCGCGGTCTCGAAGAACGGCCGCCCCGGCTCGATCAGAACGCCCCGGGCCTGCAACCGGCGCGCAAGATCCTCGGTATCCACCCCCTCCGGCGCCCGCATCCAGATCGAGCTTCCGCCGAATACGCCGCGACCTTCCACGCCGAGGCCCTGATCTTCCAGCGCGGTCTCCATCACCTGCCGCCGCTGTGCATAGGCTTTGCCGATCCGCCGGATCAGGCTGTCGTAGTGCCCCAGGCTCAGGAAATAGGCCGTGGTCCGCTGCACATGCCCCGGCGGATGCCGCAGCACGCTCGCCCGCAACGCCCGCGCCTCCCGGATGAACGCCTGCGGGCCGACAAGATACCCCAGCCGCAGACCCGGAAAGATCGACTTGGAAAAGCTCCCCACGTAAATCACCCGCCCATCCGTATCGAGCGATTTCAGCGACGGCAGCGGCGCGCGCAGAAAGCTGATCTCGAATTCGTAATCATCCTCGACGATCAGCGCCTCCATCTCCCGCGCGCGGGCCAACAACGCCTGCCGCCGGTCCAGCGGCATGGTCGCGTTGGTCGGCGCCTGGTGACTGGGCGTGGTGAAAATCACGTCCGCCCGCTCCGGCAAATCCTGTGGCCGCAGCCCGTCGCGGTCCACCGGCACCGGCGCCATGTGACAGCGCGACTGGGTCAGGATATCGCGCAGCGCGTGGTAACACGGCTCCTCCACCGCCGCCGTCCGCCGCTGTGTCAACAGTACCTGTGCCGTCAGCCACAGCGCGTTCTGCGCTCCCATCGTCAGCAGGATCTCCCCCGGCTCCGCCAAAATCCCCCGCCGCGGCAGGGTGTGCCGCGCGATGAACTCGATCAGCTTGGGGTCATCCTGGTCATAGGCATCCGCCGCCAGCGCCTGGAACTCCTTCTGCCCCAGCGCCCGCAGCGCGCAATGGCGCCAGCTTGCGTGATCGAACAGGCTCGGATCGGTCTGCCCGAAGATGAACGGATAAGGATAGCTCGACCAGTCCCGCGGCTTTTCCGGCGTCGCTCCGCCGGTATATCGCCGCCCGATCGCCCGCCCCCAGTCGATCATGTCACCCTTCGCCGCACTGGGCGTAAACGCGGGCGGCTCCGGCGCGTTCTGCGACACGAAATACCCCGAACGGTCCCGGCTCTCCAGATAGTCGTTGGCCTGCAACTCGGTATAGGCCAGCGTCACCGTGATCCGGCTCACGCCCAGGTGCTCGGCCATCTTGCGCGAACTCGGCAGCTTCTCGCCCTTCCGGAATCGCCCCGACAGGATGCCCTGCGCGATCATCTGCTGGATCTGCGCCTGCAACGTCCCTTCCGCCTCGGGCGACAGGAAAAAGCTTTCCACCGATATGGCCATGCGCGTCAGCCTACACTGGCTCCATTGCCGCGGCAATCTGGACCGATCACGATCTCGACAAATTCAACCGTTGCCATTAAATATCCTAATGATATATCAATTGACGACAATTCAGCGCCGCCTGCGACGTGGCGCGTCGATGGCTCAAGGGAGGACGGCCACATGACCGAACGGAAGAAACGGACAATCACCCAGATCAGGGCCTCGAAACATGATGGAACGCGCATGGTCTACACCTCCGTGCCCGATTACACCTCGGCACAATGGGCCGAGGCGGCGGGCGTCGACGTGGTCGTGGTCGGCGACAGCCTTGCCATGATCGCCCACGGCCACGCTTCGACCGTTCCGGCGACGATGGACATGATGGTGATGCACGCCCAGGCCATCCGCCGCGGCGCGCCCAACACCTTCTCGCTCGGCTGCATGCCCTACCAAAGCTATCACACCGTGGACCGCGCCCTGACCAACGCGACCCGCTTCATGCAGGACGGCGGCTGCGACGCCGTGAAACCCCAGGGCGGCCGCAGCCAGGCCGACATTCTCAAGGCACTGGTGGCCGCGGGCATCCCCACGGCCAGCCACATCGGGATGGCCCCACACCGCGTCGCGATGTATGGCGGTTTCCGCGTACAGGGCAAGACACCCAAGGACGCGATGGACATCCTGCAGGACGCGCTGGCCATTCAGGACGCTGGCTGTTTCATGCTCGAATTCGAGGCGGTGCCAGCCGCGATCGCCCGCATCATCTCCGCCGAGCTCGAGATTCCCACAATCGGCATCGGTGCCGGCGCGGGCACCGACGGGCAGATCCTGCTCAGCTATGATCTTCTGGGTGTCTTCACCGACTTCAAACCGAAGTTCACCAAGCGCTACGCGAACCTGACCGAGGTCGCGGTAAAGGGCCTGTCCGACTATGCCGCCGATGTGCGCTCCGGCGCCTTTCCCGATGACGACCACAGCTATCACGTGGATGACAGCGTCACCGACGCGTTCCGTGACATGGTCGAAAAGCGCCGCCAGATCTGACCGGCACATGCCGCGCCCGCACTCCGCCACCGAGGGCGCGGCACCACACAAACCGCGTAGGGTGGGTGAAAACCCACGCGCCCCTCACCCCTGGCGCAGGCCCCCGCCGAACGCCTCCGCAAACGCCGCCGCCCCGTCCGTCGAGAATCGCACCACCCGCGTCCCCTTGACCCGGGTCGCCCAGCCCAACGCCTCCATCCGGCTGAACATCGCCCGCCCAAGTTGCCCCGCCAGGTGCGACCGCCGCTCCGACCAGTCCAGGCACTCACGGCAAAGCGGCGCCCGCGACTTCGGCAAACCGTCCAGGTCAATCCCGAACCCTGTCACGAAACTTCGTCCCGCGTCCGTCAGTTCAAGCGCCTCGCCTTTCTGCCGCAAAGCACCCCGCGCCAGCAACGCGTCATACATCTGCGTGCCCATGTCCCCGGCCAGATGATTGTAACAGACCCGCGCATGCCGCATCTCCGGGTCTCGCGGCCCGGGCCGCGTCCGCAACGCGCCGGTCCCCGCGGCCAGCCCCATCAGCGCCTCCAGCACATGCGCCACCTCGTCACTGGCCAATCGGAAATACTTGTGCCGCCCTTCGCGCCGCAGCGTGATCAGCCCGCCCGCCTCCAGCTTCGACAGGTGCGCCGAGGCTGTCTGCAACGTCACCCCCGCCTCAGCCGCCAGCTCGCTCGCGGTCAACGCCATCCCGCTGATCAGCGCGGTCAGCATATTGGCCCGCGCCGGATCTCCGATCAGCGCGGCCACGCGGGATATGTCCGGGCCATCCTTCATAGTTCGACGCTAACCGAACCATTGCGCCCCGTCCATCCGCTACAAGAGGGGCGACCCCGAAGGAGACCCGTCATGCTCACCTGCATCATCCGCTACCACGTCGACCCCACGAAACACGCCCAGTTCGCGCACTACGCCCGCAACTGGGGCACCGCCATCCCGCGCTGCGGCGCCGACCTCATCGGCTATTTCGCCCCGCACGAAGGCTCCTCGACCCTGTCCTACGGAATCTACAACATCCCCAGCCTGGCCGAATACGAAGCCTATCGCGCCCGCCTCGCCGCCGATCCGCTGGGGCGCGAAAATTACGCCTTCGCGCAATCCGAAAACTTCCTCTTGCGCGAGGACCGCACCTTCCTGAAATGTGTCTCCACACCGCAGCAAGGAGAAACCAAATGATCGCCGTCATCTTCGAGGTCATGCCGCACCCTGACCAGAAAGACGCCTATCTCGACATGGCCGCCAAGATGAAACCGCTTGCGGAAGGCATAGACGGCTTCATCTCGGTCGAACGCTTTCAAAGTCTGGTGAACCCGGAAAAGCTGCTCTCCCTCAGCTTCTGGCGCGACAAGGCCGCTCTGGACGAATGGCGCCGGCTTGAGGCCCACCGCGGCGCCCAGCGCGCAGGCCGCGAGATCATGTTCGACGATTACCGCCTGCGCGTCGTGTCGGTCATACGCGACTACGGCATGTTCGAGCGCGACGAGGCGCCAGACGACAGCAAGCAAGTCCACGGCGGCTGAAACCGCGCTCCCCGTCCCGGGCCTGACCCGGGACCTCCCGCGGCAGGAAATCCCGGATCAAGTTCGGAACATCGCACCATACGAAAACGTATGTCCAACGCCGTCAGATCAGCCCGCGCGCCTTCAGATCCTTCAGCAGCGCCTCGGTATCCTGCCCCCGCGCGGGCACCGGGTTCGGCGCTTGCGCCTTCCCGTCGAACCGGGGCGCCGGGGCCGGTTGGAACCCGCCTTCTGTATTGTGCCAGATCGCGCGCGCGGCGATATGCGGATCCTCCGCCGCCTCCCACGGGCTCAGCACAGGCGCGACACAGGCGTCCGACCCCTCGAACAGGTCGGCCCAATGACCAACCGGCTGCGTCGCGAAAACCGCCGTCAACCGCGCCGTCTGCTCGCGCCACTGCGCCCGATCATACTGCGCCACAAATAGCGGGTCGTCATCCAGCCCGAGAAGGTCCAGAAACATCGCATAGAACTGCGGCTCAAGGCATTGCACCGACAGGTACCGCCCGTCGGCACAAACATATGTCCGCCCCCAGGGCGGCGCGTCCAGCAGGCTCTGCCCCCGCTCCTGCGACAAGTTCCCAGCCCCCGCCATCGCCATGAAAAGCGCCATCATATGCGCCGACCCGTCGGTAATGGCTGCATCCACCACCGTGCCCCGGCCCGTCCGCTGCGCGTTCAACAGACCGCTCAGCACACCGGCCACAAGGTACAGCGCCCCGCCCCCGATATCCCCCACGATCGTCGGCGGCGTCAGCGGCGCATCGCCCGGGGTCGAAGCATAGTAGAGCGCCCCCGCCGTGGCGATATAGTTATAGTCATGCCCCGCCAGATGCGCCCGCGGCCCGCCTTGCCCCCAGCCCGTCATCCGTCCATAAACCAGCGTCGGATTGCTCTCCGCAAACACCTCCGGCCCCAGCCCAAGCCGCTCCATCACCCCCGGCCGCAGCCCTTCGATCAGCGCATCGGCCTCGTTCACCATCGCCTTCGCAACAGCCATGTCGCCGGGATCCTTGAGATCCAGCACCACGGCCCGCTTGCCGCGGTCGAGCATGTTGCGCTCGCCCATCGTCGGATTGGCAGGTCCCGGCCTCTGAACAACCGTCACCTCCGCGCCCAGATCCGCCAGCATCATGGCGGCGAAGGGTGCGGGGCCTAGGCCCTCGAACTCTACTACCTTGATGCCGGCAAGCATTGCGGCGCCTCCTGATCGGCCTGGGCGGCACGGGCGAACCCGCTGAGCGTATGAAAGGCCAGTCCACGGTCGGTGATTGCGTGCAGCAGACGGTCGATTTGCCGGTGCGCGCTGTAGCGGCCCGGACCCGCCTTGCGCGGGCGGATGTCATGACCGTTGAAGATGCCGACGCCGCGATGCGCGACCAGCATGTCGAGCGCGGCGCCGATCTCCCGCCAGCTCCGGCTGCCGGGATTCTGAAAGTCGATCAAGCCGATGCTGCTCACCGCCCCGTCGGGATCGGGCCGCTGGTAGATCCGCTTCGGCACATCTTCGACCGACAGATCGCGCCCGCTGCCGGCGCGGGTGATCTGAAAATAGGGCGCTGTGGCCGCGCGGGTTTGCCGGTTGGAGCCATAGAAAGGGCTGGCATAGCTGGTGGTCGGGAAGCCGAGCGCGCGATGCTCTGCCACGCCACGGGCGATCTCGTTTTCCAGCCAGTGGTCGAGGCCATGCTGGCGCAGGTAGGGCTGCAATTTCTCGTGGTTGCGGCCGTGATAGGCGATTTCGTGACCGTCCTCCTGCAACTGGTGCAGGCCATCGATCTGCGCAGGCGTGGCGGCATGCATCCAGCAGACGCAGAAGGTGGCTCGGGCGTCATGCGCCTGAAAGATCGGTCCCGCGGCGAGCCAATTCTCGACATAGAGGTCGTCGAAAGTGAGGCAGACACCGGGCGTGATCACACCACCACCTCGATCTCCTCCTGGTCCCCCACCCCGAACACCCGCTTGTAGCGGTCGATCTGGCCCTCCGGCCCCATGGCCTTGCGGGGGTTGTCCGACAGCTTGACGGTCGGGCGGCCGTTGGCGGCCACCGCCTTGCAGACGAGCGAGAAGGGGGCGAGGGCGTCGCCGGGGGTAAGGCCGCGAAAGTCGTTGGTCAGCAGCGTGCCCCAGCCGAAGGAGACGCGGGCGCGGCCCGCAAATTGCTTGTGCAGCGACAGGATCTTCTCCTCGTCCAGCCCGTCGGAAAAGATGATCAGCTTCTGCGTCGGGTCCTCGCCACGGTCCTTCCACCACTGGATGGCGGTCTCTGCGCCGCGGGCGGGGTCGCCGCTGTCAACGCGGATGCCCGTCCACCCCGCCAGCCAGTCGGGCGCCTTGGCCAGAAACCCTTCGGTACCGTATGTATCGGGCAGGATAATCCGCAGGTTGCCGTCGTGTTCGTCGTGCCAGTCGGACAGGACCTCGTAGGGGGCGCGGGCCAATTCCTCGTCATTCTCGGCCAGCGCGGCATAAACCATCGGCATTTCGTGCGCGTTGGTGCCGATCGCCTCGAGGTCGCGGTTCTTGGCGATCAGGCAGTTGGAGGTGCCGACGAAATTGTCCCCCAGCCGTTCGGTCATCGCCTGCACGCACCAATCCTGCCATAGGAAAGAATGCCGCCGCCGCGTGCCGAAATCGGCGATACGCAGGCCGGGCGTGTCGCGCAGCACTTCGGTCTTTTCCCACAGGCGGGTCATGGCGCGGGCGTAAAGCACCTGAAGCTCGAACCGGGCCATGTCGTGCAGCACCGCGCGCGACCGCAGTTCCATCAGCACCGCCAGCGCCGGGATTTCCCACAGCATGACCTGCGGCCAGGTACCCTCGAACGTAAGTTCGTACTGCCCATCGCGTTTTTCCAGGTGATAGGGCGGCAGACGCAGCTTCTCGAACCAGTCCATGAATTCGGGCGTGAACATCTGCCGCTTGCCATAGAACGTGTTGCCGCGCATCCACGTCGACTCCCCCCGCGACAGCGACAGCGAGCGGATGTGGTCCAGTTGCTCGCGCAGCTCGCCCTCGTCCACCAGTTCAGCCAGCCGGATATCCTTGCTGCGGTTGATCAACGAGAAGGTAACGGAGGTGTGCGGACGGTTGCGGAACACCGACTGGCACATCAGCAGCTTGTAGAAATCGGTGTCGATCAGCGAACGGACGATCGGATCGATCTTCCATTTATGGTTCCAGACACGGGTTGCAATGTCGACCATGGCGGCCTCCGGGTAGTCAATTTGCCGCCCGTTAGAGCAAAAGGGTCAGGTTTCCGCAAGCGCGGCGCGGGTCGCCGTGGCCAGCCGCTCGATCCCGGTCACCAGCTTGTCCTCGGTATTGTAGGTAAAGTTGATGCGGATCGAACTGTGGTCACGTCCTTCGGGATCGAACACCGACGAGGGCGAGATGCACACCCCATGGTCCAGCCCCATCTCCATCAGCCGGTTGGTATCCAGCGCGGGGTCTTTCGCCGTGGCCCACACGAACATGCCCCCCGTGGGCTGTTCCCACGTGAACAGCTCGGGCAGGTGTTCGTCCATCGCAGCACACAGCGCATCACGCCGCTTGCGGTAAAGGTCGAGGATATTGGGCAGCATGTCATCGGCCAGCCCGGTGGCGAAGGCGTCATGGGTGATCTGCTGGCACAGGCCGCTTGTGCACATGTCGGCGCTCTGTTTGGCGGCCTTCAGCACCTCGATCATCTCGGGCGCCGCGATGATCCAGCCGATCCGCAGCCCCGGCGCCAGCTCCTTGGATACCGTGCCAAGATAAATCACCGGCCCGTCATAAGGCGCCCCGGCCCGCTCGGCAGACAGCGTCAGCATCCGCGGCATCGGCGCGTCGTCATAATAAAGCGTGCCGTAAGGGTCGTCCTCGATCAGCCAGGTGCCGGTCTCGTGCGCGGCATCCACCAGCCGCCGGCGCGTCGCCGCATTCACCAGCTTGCCCGTAGGGTTCGAGAAATTCGGCACGGTATAGGCAAACTGCGCACCGGTCATGGCCGCCACCGGGTCAAGGTCATTCGCCTCCAGCCGCATCGGGCGATAGACCGGCTGGCGCGGCCGCCAGTTGTCCAGCGCCCCGAGGTAGGCGGGCGTCTGCGAGGCGACGGTGCTGCCCTCCTCCAGCAACACCGTACCCAGCAGGTTCAGGGCCTGCGCCCCGCCCGCGGTGATCAGCACGTTGTCGCGCGTCAGCGTCAGGTCCCCTTCCGAATACCGCGCCGCAATCAGGTCGCGCAGCTTGGGCAGTCCCGCGACCGGGGCATAGGCCAGCGTTTCGTCCGCATGATCGGCCACGGCGGACGTCGCCAGCTTCGTCATGTCCTCGACCGGCCAGATCTCGGTGCCCGGCAGACCACCGCCAAGGTTGACCAGCCCCGGGATGCGCCCGGCGGCCAGGAAAGTGGCGGTCACGTCGTTGGTGTCGTCAAGCCATTTGGCAAAGGCGGGGCGCTGGGGCATCGGCTGTCTCCCGAAGTCGTGCAAGGGGTCGGGGCGTGCATAAAGGAAAATGAACGTCTGTTCAATTCCCGTCCTGCGCGCTCAGTCGGCAGGCGCAAACGCCTCGACCGACAGGATGGTGGGCATGTGCCGCGCAATCTCGCGCCAGCTGTCGCCCTCGTCAAGGCTGGCAAAGACAGACCCCGAATTGGTCCCGAAATACAGCCCCGGGGCATCCAGCGTGTCCCCCGCCATGGCCTGCCGCAGCACGGTGAAGAAACAGTTCTCCTGCGGCAACCCCTCGCGCAGCGCCGCCCACGTCTCGCCCCCGTCGCGCGACCGCCAGACCGCGCAGGCCGCATCGGGCGGATACCGTCCCGCCATGTCGCCATTCAGCGGCAGCGTCCAGATCGTGCGCGGGTCGCGCGGATGCACCCGGATCGGAAAGCCGAAGGTCGAGGGCAGGCCCGGCGTGATATCGTCCCACGACCGCCCGCCATCAGACGACCGCCAGACGCCGTGATGGTTCTGCTGATAGAGCAGGTCCGCATCGCCCGGCGCGCGCATGATGTTATGCACGCAATGCCCGGTCTCTCCGCCGCTCGGGGCGGCGGGATGGTCATGCGCGCCGCAGGCCTCGGCATTGGACAGCCGGTTGCGCCGCTCCCAACTCGCCCCGCCATCCTCGCTGGCAAAGACCCCGGCGGCGGAAATCCCGATCCACTGCTTTTGAGGCGCGCCGGGGTCGAACACGATCGTGTGCAGGACAAGCCCCGCGGCCCCGGGGTTCCAGTCCTTCGCCGATGGATGCTCGGTCAGTGCATCGACCCGGCACCATGTCCGACCGTGATCCGCGCTCTTCAGCAGGGTCGCGGGCTTCGTCCCGGCATAGAGCACCCCGTGCGCGAACCCCAGCGACCAGACCTGTTCAAAGGCGTCATCGAACGGCAGCGGCGCGTCGGTCCAGCCGATCATCTCGGCAAAGCCCGGATCGTTCGCCGCCCAGTCGTCCATCTGCCCCCGCGTCAGACGCTCCAGCGTCCAGGACCGGCCCCGATCCTCGGACCGCCACACGCCCGCCCCGTAAAACGCACCGCCACCCCCGGCCCAGATCGTGCCGGTGTCGGCATCGCCCGCCATGTGGTTGATGCACCAGCCGTCGCAATGCGGGCCGGTGACGTCCCAACTGTCGCGGCCCGCGTCTGCGGACAGGATAAAGGCACCCTTTGTGGTGCCGACAAGAAGGCTGACACTGGGGGAAGACATGGCACGGGGCTCCGCTTGGTTTGGCAGAGCCTACCACGTCCCGCCGCGATTCCCGAGAGCGGGAACCGGCCGATCCCGATCCGTCAAAGACGGTCTTGTTCCCATCGGGCAAGAGGCCCCGGATCAGGTCCGGGGCAGGAAGCGGCCGATACGAAGGTCACGCCCATAACCCGGCGAAATGATGCGTCGGTCCATGCCCGGACCCGACATCCAGCGCCCCGGCCCCGGCAATCGCCCGCGCGACATAGGCCTTGGCCTCGGCCACCGCCTCGGGCAGAGGTTCTGCCCTCCCGATCCGGGCCGCCAGCGCAGCCGACAGGGTGCATCCCGTACCGTGGGTGTTCCGCGTCGCCACCCGCGCGCCCTCGAACCAATGCACACCGTCCGCATCGGCCAACACGTCCGGGCTGTCCTCGCCCACCAGGTGCCCACCCTTCAGCAGCACCGCGCCACAGCCCAGCGCCCGCAGCGCCTGCACCTGTTCTGCCATCGCTTCCCGCGTCGCCGCCTCGGCGCAGCCCAGCAACGCCGCCGCCTCCGGCAGGTTCGGCGTGATCACCGCCGCCTTCGGCACCAGCGCCTCGCGCAGCGCCACCACCGCGTCCTCGGCCAGGAGCGATGCGCCTCCCTTCGCCACCATCACCGGGTCCAGCACCACCGGCACGTCCGGCAAGGCGTCCGCCACCGCCCGGGCGATCTCTGCCGTGGCGATCATCCCGATCTTCACCGCGTCGATCCGCACGTCCTCGGCTACCACCCGGATCTGGTCGGCCACGAAGTCCGGCGGCACCAGATGCACGCCCTGCACGCCTTGGGTGTTCTGCGCCGTCAACGCCGTCAGCGCGGCCATGCCATAGGCCCCGTTCGCCGAGATCGCCTTGAGATCGGCCTGCACGCCCGCACCGCCCGACGGGTCCGAGCCCGCGACCGACAGGATGTTGGCGATCCGGCCCTTGGCTGTGTTCCTTGTGTCGGGGGTCATCCGGCTCCTTTCGCGGCGTCGAAAGGCTGGGTCCGACCGGCTCCGGTCGCGCCTTCCTCCGCCAGCATGATCTGGGTCAGGTTCAAAGGGTGCATCTCAGCCCGAAGGCGCCCCTGGCTTGTGCCGAACGATAGGCGCAGTGGCCCGCCTGTCAACCGCAACCGCGCCGGCGCAACGCACGCTCCGTTGATCCGGCCACCTGCAAAAAACCGCACCGTCGCAATACCACTTGAATACCGACGTGATACCGACGTTCGGATTCGCCTTCTCGGGTCCCGTTAACCTTTCGATTCGCTTCAGGGGGTTGGAAGCCTTCGCCACAGGGGCTATCTTGCTCTCTTGCACCGCCCGGAAGGCAGAACTCGACATGGTCAAGCCCAAGATCAATCCAAACTACAAGGTCGTCGCCGAGAACCGCAAGGCGCGGCACGACTATGCCATCGAGGACGATCTGGAATGCGGCATGGTGCTCGCAGGATCCGAGGTCAAATCCCTGCGCCAGAAGACCTCCAACATCGCTGAAAGCTATGCCGCGGTCGAGGATGGCGAGCTGTGGCTGGTCAACAGCTACATCGCCCCCTACGAACAGGCCGTGCCTTTCGGTCACGAGGACCGTCGCCGCCGCAAACTCTTGGTTTCGCGCAAGGAAATGGCGCGTTTGTGGAACGAGACCCAGCGCAAGGGCATGACCCTCGTGCCGTTGGTGATGTACTTCAACGACCGCGGCATCGCCAAGATCAAGATCGGCATCGCCAAGGGCAAGAAGAACACCGACAAGCGCCAGACCGAGGCCAAGCGCGACTGGAACCGCCAGAAGCAGCGGCTTTTGCGCCACGGTATGTAAGCGCGTCGGATTGCACCCTCTGCGGGTGCTGCGGCTTTTGCTATCCTCCCCCAGTTCCAAACGCGACACGCGGGATAGCACGGGGAACCGGGAAGCATGGACTTACTGATCAGCCTCATTGCCGGCGCCATCGGCGGCAACATTGCCGGCGGCCTTTCTCCCCGCCTGAACCTGGGCGTTCTGATCAATTCTGGTGCCGGTGTTCTCGGCGGAGCCCTGGGCGGCCATGCCCTTGGCTTGCTGGGCTTTGGCGGCCTTGCGCAGACCGCGCCCGACAGCGCGACGCTCGACCCCACGGCACTGACGACGCAACTGGCCGCGGGCGGTCTGGGCGGCGGCGCCTGCCTTCTGGCAGCTGGTCTGCTGCGCAATCTGCTGGGCCGCTAAAACGGGAAACAGCACACCCCGTCCGCTTGCACTGTCCGGCGTCCCGCGCTACGTCATTGGCAACGGTTTCAGGGGGCTGTCATGGCAAACGACGATCCGAAAACACTGGTATCCACCGATTGGCTGGCGGCGCATCTCAATGATCCTGACCTGCGAGTCCTTGACGCCACCTACTTCCTGCCGGGCATCGACCGCGATGCAAAGGCGGAATACGATCAGGCGCACATCCCCGGCGCCCGGTTCTTCGATATCGACGATATTTCCGACCATCGTTCCGACCTGCCGCACATGGCGCCTCCAGTGGAAAAGTTCATGTCGCGCATGCGCCAGATGGGCGTGGGCGACGGTCACCAGGTGGTGGTCTACGACACCCATGGCCTCTTCTCGGCGGCCCGCGTGTGGTGGCTATTCCGCCTGATGGGACAATACGACGTGGCCGTCCTGGATGGTGGCCTGCCCAAGTGGCTGGCCGAGGGCCGCCCGACCGAGGACCTGCCCCCGATGATCCGGGACCGGCACATGACCGTCCGGCGCGAAGCGCACCGGGTCAAGGATGTCACACAGGTCGCTTCCGCCTCCAAGCTGGGCGACTACACCATCCTCGACGCCCGTGCGCCCGGCCGGTTCCGGGGTGACGAGCCTGAGCCGCGCGAAGGGCTGCGGGCCGGGCACATCCCCAACTCCCGCAACGTCCCCTACAGCACTTTGCTCAACGACGACGGCACGATGAAATCCCCCGACGACCTGCGCACCATCTTCGATGCCGCCGGCGCGGATCTCACGAAACCCGTCATCACAAGCTGCGGCTCCGGCGTGACCGCCGCGGTGATCAATCTTGCGCTGGAACGGATCGGCAAGACCGACCACGCGCTCTACGACGGATCATGGACCGAATGGGGCGCCTTTCCTACCGTCTCCGTCGCAACCGGAGAAGCCTGATGTTTGAACACCTAAAAGAGCAACCTGCCGACAAGATCCTAGCCCTCATGCAGGCCTACAAGGACGATCCGCGCGACACCAAGATCGACCTCGGCGTCGGTGTCTACAAGGATGCCGAAGGCCGCACGCCGATCATGCGCGCCGTCAAGGCCGCCGAGAAGGAATGGTGGAAAGAGGAAGAGACCAAGGCCTATGTCGGCCTCGCGGGCGACCCGGCCTTTTCCGATGCGATGATCAAGCTGATCCTCGACGATGCCGCCCCGCGCGACGCGGTGGCGGCGGTGGCCACGCCCGGCGGCACCGGCGCGGTGAGGCAGGCGTTCGACCTGGTGAAAATGGCCAACCCGGATGCGCGCGTCTTCGTGTCGGACCCGACCTGGCCAAACCACCTCAGCATCCTGAAACACATGGGGATCGAACACGTCCCCTACCGCTATTTCGACAATGAAACCGGCGGCGTCGATTTCGACGGCATGATGCAGGATCTGGATGGGGTTCAGGCAGGCGACGTGATCCTGCTGCACGGCTGCTGCCACAACCCGACCGGCGCCAACCTGACGATGCAGCAATGGGGCGAAGTGACCGATCTCGCGAACGCCAAGGGCGCTATCCCGATGATCGACATCGCCTACCAAGGCTTCGGCGACGGCCTCGATGCTGATGCGGCCGGCACGCGCCACGTTGTGTCCTCCTGCCCCGAAGTCCTGATCGCAGCAAGCTGCTCCAAGAACTTCGGGATTTATCGCGAGCGGACAGGTCTTCTGATGGCCGTCTGCCAGGACAGCGCCCGCCGCCCGACAACGCAGGCGAACCTGGCCTATCTCAACCGCCAGAACTATTCCTTCCCGCCCGACCATGGCGCACGGCTGGTTTCGCTGGTGCTGAACGACGACGCCCTGCGCGCCGACTGGCAAGCAGAACTCGAAGAGGTCCGCCGCGGCATGCTCGGCCTGCGCGAGCAACTCGCCCAGGAACTGCGCACGCTCTCGGGCTCGGACCGCTTCGGCTTCATCGCGCAGCATCGTGGCATGTTCTCGCGTCTCGGCCTCGCGCCCGACAAGGTCGAGGCGCTGCGCAAGGACCACGCGATCTACATGGTGGGCGACAGCCGGATCAACATCGCCGGGCTCAACTCAAGGACGGTGCCGCTGCTGGCGCAGGCGATCATTGACGTGGGCGCCTGAGCGCACCGTTAACGATTGTTGAAATTTTCGGGGTAATCTTCGGGCGGTGATATCTTGCACCGCCCGCTCTCTTTTGCCCGCCTCAGGTCCCGTAACGCGCCAAGAAGGTTTCGACCGCGCCCTGAACCACGCGCTCGATCCCCGCCTCGGACGTGTCACAGTCCACACCGCACAGGCAGCGGACGAACAGATCGCACTTGCACAACTCCCCGAACTGCTTCGTCGCAAGGTCCATGTCGTCGATCTTCAGCTCCCCGCGATCCACATAGGGGGTCAGCAGCCGTCCCATGCGTTCGCTGAACAAGCCGGGACCGGACGCATAGAACCTCTGGCCCAGTTCGGGAAAGCGATAGGATTCGGCGACGCAGATGCGGAACATCTGCAGCCCGAAATCCGACAGGAAAAAACGCACCGCGCGATTGGCCGCCTCCAGCAGAACCTCTCGCGCCGTGGCGCCCGGGTTGATTTGCTGCAACGCCTCTTCGGCCTGCCGATTGCATTCGACCCGCGCGACCTCGGAAAACAGCAAGCGCTTGTCCGGGAAGTAACTGTAAAGCGTCGCCTTGGACACGCTCGCGGCGCGCGCGATGTCATCCACGCTGGCACCTTCGAACCCGTCTCGCATGAAAATCTGCCGTGCACCCTCAAGCACTTGGTCGAATTTTCGACCTTTCTTGATCTCGGCGTCCATGGCCGTCATGCAAGTCCTCCTGCCTGTTCCTGTCAGCTTACAGGTCGTGGGCGTCGAACTGCAAGCCTGTCTGCGGGCGGGCGCGGAAGGAGAGGACGAAGGAACACCCACCCACAGACAGTGCGCGCCGGGTTACTGTGCATCGATGCCGACGTCACCCTGCGTCACGGGCTCGGGCGCGGGCTGGGGAAATGTCAGAACCGGCGTCAGGCTCGACATGTCAACATTCATTGCCATGGAGGGGGATGCCAGCGCCGAGGCGGCAAGGGTCAGTGTCAAAAGAAGAGGTTTCATATCGCGTTTCCTTATCTGAACCATTCAGTTCACAATCGCCAATCTAAACAGATCAGTTCAGCTTGCAAGGGCTAAAGTAAACTATTCGGTTCAGATTTTTGCATACCTGCTATTCAAGAATGATCGGACGCCCCGGGCTTGACCTATTCAGCCTCTCAGGTACATTAGAATTATTCTAAACTACTGGAGGTCACCCGATGATTCCCGGTGTCACGTCCCGCCGTCGTTTCTCGGACCTGTCCGAGCAGGAAATCCTCGCACTCGCCATCTCCTCTGAAGAGGACGACGCCCGCATCTACCGCAGCTACGCCGAGATGCTGCGGGCTGAATATCCCGATACCGCGAAGATCTTCGATGGCATGGCAACCGAGGAAAACGAGCACCGCCGCCGCCTGATCGACCTCCACCAAGAGCGTTTCGGCGACGTGATCCCGCTTATTCGGCGCGAGCACGTGGCCGGCTATTACGCCCGCCGGCCCGTCTGGCTGATGGAAAACCTCGGGATCGAGCGCATCCGCGCCGAGGCCGAGGCAATGGAAAGCGATGCCGAACGCTTTTACCTCAACGCGGCCAAGGCCACGACGGATGCCGCCACCCGCGCCCTGCTGGGAGATCTGGCCGCCGCCGAGGCCGGACACCAGGGCCGCGCCGGAGAGCTCGAGGAGCAACATCTCGACGCCGACGCCCGAGACAGCGAGGAGCGCACCGCCAAGCGTCAGTTTCTTCTGACCTGGGTGCAGCCGGGTTTGGCCGGACTCATGGACGGGTCGGTCTCGACCCTCGCCCCGATCTTCGCCACCGCCTTCGCCACGCAGGATACCTGGACGACGTTCCTCGTCGGCCTCGCCGCCTCCGTCGGCGCCGGCATCTCCATGGGCTTCACCGAAGCGGCCAGCGATGACGGCGAACTGTCTGGCCGTGGCAGTCCCATCAAACGCGGCTTCGCCTCGGGCATCATGACCACCGTCGGCGGGCTGGGCCACGCCCTACCGTATCTCATCCCCGATTTCTGGACCGCCACGATCATCGCCGTCATCGTGGTCTTCGTCGAGCTTTGGGCCATCGCGTGGATCCAGAACCGCTACATGGAAACCCCGTTCTTTCGCGCCGCCTTCCAGGTGGTGCTGGGCGGGGCACTGGTCTTCGCCGCGGGGGTACTGATCGGCAGCGGCTGACATCATCGCGATTGACGCCCCCCGCCAGCATGCTACCACCGCGTCATGCTGGATATCTTCATGCAAACCCTGCCCTTCTTCCTGCTGATCGGGCTTGGCTACTGGGCAGGGCGCACCGGGTTCTTCAGCGAAGAGGCCACGGCCTACCTCACGAAATTCGTCTTTTACTTCGCCCTGTCGGCGATGCTGTTCCGGTTCTCCGCGAACCTGACGATGAGCGAGATCTTCGACTGGCGGTTCGTGATGGCCTACCTCTGGGGCACGGCCTTCGTTTACGGGCTGGTGACGCTGGTCGCCTTCTTCCGCAAGCTCAAGGCCGAAGAAGCGGCGTTCGAGGCTCAATGCGGCGTGATCGGCAACGTGGGCTTTCTCGGCGTGCCGATGCTGACCCTGCTGCTGGGGCCGGATGCCATCGGACCCGTGATGCTGGTGCTGGCCGTCGACCTCATAGTGTTCGGTTCGCTCATCGTGATCGTCGTCACCGGCACCCGTGACGGACGCATGAGCTTGGGGATCTTTCGCACCGTCGGCATCGGCCTCGTGAAAAACCCGATGATCGTGTCCATCACGCTCGGGCTCGCGTGGTCCGCCTTCGACCTCCCGATCCACCCGGTCATGAACGATTTCCTGTCTCTGCTGGGCGGCGCGGCGACCCCGGGCGCGCTCTTTGCCATCGGCGCGTCGCTTGCCACCAAATCCGCCGAACGCCCCTTCGTCGCGGGCTGGCTCAGCTTCAACAAGCTGATCCTGCATCCGCTCTTCGTCGCCTTTTCCGCGCTCTACCTTTTCCCGGTCGATCCCTACCCGGCCGCCGTGATGATCACCGCCGCCGCCCTGCCCGTCGCCGGCAACGTCTACATCCTGGCCGAGCACTACCGCGTCGCGCCGCAGCGGGTCTCGGCCTCGATCCTGGTCTCTACCGCCGTTGCCGTCTTTACCGTGTCGATCGTCATTGGCTGGGTCACCGGCCTATACCAGTAATCGGCCTGCCCCGCTGCCCGGCATTTGCAAAACTGAAACCTGTTGGCGCTATGCCGATGCCGACAAAATTCGCGGTTGGCCGCAGGGCTGGGCATGATACGGTCCGCGCGACAGCCGCCGGGTGACGACAATCCGGTGTCTCACCGCTCAAAGGACAGAAGGAAGATCGTGATGGAAACCGTTTCGGAAAATGCCTGCTTCGGCGGCACGCAAGGTGTCTACACCCACACATCCAAGGCGTGCGACTGTGACATGACATTCGGCCTGTTCATGCCGCAGGAGGCGAAATGGGGCACCGTGCCCGTGCTGTGGTATCTCTCAGGCCTCACCTGCACCCATGAAAACGCCATGACCAAGGCCGGCGCACAACAATGGGCCGCCGAACAGGGCATCGCGCTGGTCTTCCCCGACACCTCGCCGCGGGGCGAGGGCGTGGCAAATGACGACGCTTTCGACCTCGGGCAGGGCGCGGGCTTTTATGTCAACGCCACCCAGGACCCCTGGGCGCCGCATTTCCGCATGTGGGACTACGTGACCGAGGAGCTGCCCGTTCTGATCGCCTCGAACTTCGCCATCGACAGCGCCCGTCAGGCCATCACCGGCCACTCCATGGGCGGGCACGGCGCGCTGACCATCGCGATGAACATGCCCGACCGCTTCGCCTCGGTCTCGGCCTTCTCGCCCATCGTGAACCCCACGCAAAGCAGCTGGGGCCGCAAGCAGTTCGGCGCTTACCTGGGCTCTGACGAAAGCCAGTGGGCCAAGCATGACGCCACGCTTCTGATGAACGAGAAGGGCTTCGATGGTCCGATTTTGTGCGATACCGGAACCTCGGACCAGTTTCTGGACCTTCTGATGCCCGAAAGCTTTGCCAAGGCTTGCGCCACCCGCCGCCAGCAATCCATCCTGCGCATGCAGCCCGGTTACGACCACAGCTATTTCTTCGTCTCCTCCTTCATGGAGGAACACGTCGCCTTCCACGCCGAAGCGCTCTACGCAGGGTAAGACATGAGCCATTACGACCTCATCATCATCGGCTCCGGCCCCGCCGGACGCTCTGCCGCGATCCAGGCGGGCAAGCTGAAACGCCGGGTGCTGGTCGTGGACCGCAAGGAGCGCCTGGGCGGCGTGTCGGTGCATACCGGCACGATCCCGTCCAAGACCTTGCGGGAAACCGTGCTCAACCTCTCGGGCTACCGCGAGCGCAGCTTTTATGGCCGCTCTTACCGGGTAAAGGACGATATCGGCGCGCAGGATCTCAAGATGCGCCTGCACAAAACCCTCGATTACGAGGTCGACGTGCTGGAACACCAGTTCAACCGCAACCACGTCGATACCCTGCACGGGCTGGCCAGTTTCACCGGGCCCAATGCCCTCGACGTGGCGACCGAGGCGGGCGAGACCATGTCGCTCACCGCCGATCGGTTCCTGATCTCCACGGGCACCAAGACGTACCGTCCCGATTACGTGCCTTTCAACGGCAAGACGGTCGTGGATAGTGACGAGTTTCTCGAACTGGGCCAGATCCCGCGCAGCCTTGTCGTTGTGGGCGCGGGCGTGATCGGCGTCGAATACGCCACCATGTTCTCGGCCCTCGACGTGCGCGTCACCCTGATCGAGCCCCGCGACAGCTTCCTAGACTTCATCGACAAGACCCTGATCGACGATTTCACCCACCAGATCCGCGAGAATGGCGTCGACCTGCGCCTCGGCTCGGCCATCGAGACGATCGAGGACGCGGGTGAGCATATCGAGACCACGCTCGCCAACGGGCGGCACGTCCGCTCCGAGATGCTGCTCTTCGCCGCCGGGCGCATGGGCGCCACGGATCGGCTGGGCCTCGACAAGGCGGGGCTGAAGACCGACCACCGCGGCCGGTTGGAGGTGGATCGCAAAACCTACCAGACGAGCGTGCCGCATATCTATGCTGCGGGCGACGTGATCGGGCATCCCTCGCTCGCCTCGACCTCCCTGCAACAGGGCCGCATCGCCGCCTGTCACGCGCTCGACACGCCCACCCTGCCCGAAAGCCCCTGGTTCCCTTACGGCATTTATTCCGTCCCAGAGATTTCCACCTGCGGCATGTCAGAGGAGGAAATGCAGGAGCGTGGCATCGCTTACGAGGTCGGCATCGCCCGCTTCCGCGAGACATCGCGCGGAAACATCATGGGGCTGGAACACGGGATGCTGAAAATGCTCGTTTCCCTTAAAACCCGCCGGGTGCTGGGCGTCCAGATCGTCGGCGAAGGCGCGACCGAGCTCATTCACATCGCGCAGGCCGTGCTGAACCTGAAGGGCACCGTAGACTATTTCGTGCAGAACACATTCAACTATCCAACGCTGGCCGAGGCCTACAAGATCGCCGGTCTGGACGCCTTCAACCGCATGCCCATCCCGGAGGAATACAAGGTCGCGCGCGGCGCCAAGGCGGCGGAATAGGCCCATGTCCCTTTACGTCGACGCCGATGCCTGTCCGGTCAAGGACGAGGTCGAGCGGGTGGGCACCCGTCACAAGCAGAAGATCTTCATCGTTTCCAACGGCGGCCTCCGCCCGTCGCGCAATCCGCTGGTGGAAACCATCATCGTGCCCGACGGCCCCGATGTGGCCGACATTTGGATCGCCGAGCGTGCCGGGCCGGGCGATGTCGTCATAACCGGCGACATCCCCCTCGCCGCCAAATGCGTCGAGGCAGGCGCGCTGGTGTTGAAACACAATGGCGAGGCGATGACCCAAGCCAATATCGGCAACGCGCTCGCCACCCGCGACCTGATGAGCGACCTGCGCGCCGCCGACCCGTTTAGGCAAGGCGGCGGCAAGGGGTTTACCAAGGCCGACCGCTCGCGCTTTCTCGATGCGCTGGAACGCATGGTCCGCAAGGCAGCGCAAGGATGAGCGTGTCGCGCACAAACCTTGCCGGCGCGGGCTGCGCCCTGCTGGCTGTCATGTGCTTTTCGCTGAACGACGTGGGCATCAAATTCCTGTCTAACGACTATGCCCTGCACCAGATCGTGTTTTTCCGGTCGGCCATCGGCTTGCTGACCTTCGCGGTGATTTTCCTGCCTTTCTACGGCCTGCGGGTGCTGCGCACGCGGCGCCCCGGCGCGCACCTGTTGCGCGGGATCTGCGTGGTCGGCGCCAACTCTTGCCTCTTCCTCGGACTGGCGGCGATGCCCATCGCCGACGCGGTGGCGGTGTTCTTCATTTCGCCGCTGGTCATCACCGTCTTCTCGGTGATCTTCCTGCGCGAAACCGTGGGCGCCCGGCGCTGGGCGGCCATCGCCGTGGGCTTCGTGGGCGTTCTGGTGATCGTCAAGCCCGGCACCTCAGCCTTTCAGGCTGCCGCCCTCCTGCCCATGGCCGCGGCGGTGCTTTACGCCGTGATTCACATGGTCGCCCGCAAGGTCGGCGGCACGGAGTCGGCGGCGACCATGGCGGTCTATATCCAAATCACCTTCATCCTCTCCTGCTGCATCATCGGTCTTTCGATCGGCGATGGAAAGTTCGCCCAGCAGGATCACGCCTCGCTGGCCTTCCTGTTCCGTGCGTGGGGTACGATCGCGGCGCATGACTGGTGGATTCTGGTCATGCTGGGCGTCAGCAGCGTGCTGGGCGGGTTCTTCATCAGCCAAGCCTACCGCATTTCCGAGGCCGCGTTCGCCGCGCCCTTCGAATACGTCGCCATGCCCATGGCCATTATGTGGGGCGTCACCGTGTTTGGCACGTGGCCCGACCGCACAGCGTGGATCGGGATCGCCCTGATCCTGGGTTCCGGCCTCTACCTGATCTGGCGCGAGTCCCGGAAGGATCAGATCGTAGCCAGTGACGAACCCCGCCACCTGTGACGCGCGCGGCGTTTGACGCCAACCGCGCCAGCACGCATACCTTCCGATACCAAAAGCAAGGAGCGCGCCCATGAGCATATCCATCATCCCCTTCGACGAAGGCGAGACGCTGCTCGACTGGCTGGCGCTCTGCGACACGTTCGAGGCCGGTCATAAGCGCCCCAAGGCCGAGATCGGCGATACCTTCCTCTACCGCGACCCTGACACGCTGCTCAGCCGGTCGGCTTGGATCGACGGGATGGGGCTGGCGGTCAAATCCGCCACGATCTTCCCCGGCAACCCCTACAAGGGCGAACCGATGATCAACGGTTCGGTCAGCGTCTTTTCCGACAGCAATGGCAGCTTGGAGGCCGTCATCGACTTCCACCTCGTGACCAAGTGGAAGACCGCCGGAGACAGCCTTTTCGCCGCTCGCCGGCTCGCAAGGCCCGACAGCCGCAACATCCTGATCGTCGGCGCGGGCACCGTGGGCCGGTCGCTCTTCCAGGCCTACAGCGCGGGCTTTCCCGACGCACAATTCACCGTCTGGAACCGCACTCGCGCCAATGCCGTGGCGATGGTGGATGATTGCGCCGGCCTGACCGTGGCCGACGATCTGGAAAACGCCGTGCGCGCCGCCGACATCGTCACCTCTGCCACCATGTCCAACGAACCCGTGCTCAAGGGCGACTGGTTCCAGCCCGGCCAGCATATCGACCTTGTCGGCGCCTACCGCCCCGACATGCGAGAGGCCGACGACACCGCCCTGCAACGCGCCCGCGTCTTTGTCGACAGCTACGACACGACGGTGGGTCATATCGGCGAGATCAAGATCCCGCTCGAGTCCGGCACGATCACCCGCGATCACCTCGTGGCCGACTATTACGAGCCGGAACACTTCACCCGCGGCAGCGACGAAGACATCACCCTATTCAAGAACGGCGGCGGCGCGCATCTGGACCTGATGACCAGCCGTTACATCCTCGACGCTTGGCAGGCGTCGCGGTGATCGGCTGGGCGTTTCTCTCCGCCGGCACTGCCCTTGTCGCCGCCCCCTTAATCGCCGAGGCCTTCCGCCCCCGCGTCACAAACAAGCAACGCGCAGCGGCCACGGGCCAGGTGGCCGATCTGCCGAACGGCCCGACATGGTTCCAGTGGCGCGGGCCCGAAGGTGGCCCTGTCGCGGTCTGCGTCCACGGCCTGACCACGCCCAGCTTTGTCTGGGGTCCGCTCGCCGACCACCTCTCCGGGATGGGCTTTCGCGTCCTGACCTATGACCTTTATGGTCGCGGCCTCTCGGCCCGCCCCAAAGGCGAACAGGTCAGCACATTCTTCACAGCCCAGCTTGCCGCGCTGCTGGATCACCAGGGGATCGAGGGCGACTTCACCCTGCTCGGCTATTCCATGGGCGGTGCCATCGCGACGGGATTTGCCGCTGCACATCCCGACCGGGTGTGCCAGCTTTGCCTGATCGCGCCCGCCGGTCTGGGTCACGACCTCGGGCCGGTGGCCCAGATGGCCATCAACCACCCCAATATCGGCAAGTGGATGATGCTGGGCTTTTATCCCCGGAGCCTGCGCCGTGGCCTGAACTCCGAACGTAGCCTGCCGTCGGCCATCCCCGACATGGTCGATCTGCAAATTGCCGAAAGCCGCAAACACGGGTTCGCACCTGCCGTCTTGTCTTCGCTCAGGGGCATCATGGACGAAGACCTCGCCCCCGCCCACCGCGCCATCTGCGACGCCGGTATTCCGACCTTGGCGATCTGGGGCGAGACCGACGACGTGATCCCCCTTGCGGGCCGCGACCGGCTGGCAGCACTGAACCCAGCTGCGCGCAACGTTGTCATCCCCGGCGCAGGGCACACGCTGGCCTACACCCATGTGGCCGAGGTCTCCGAAGTCATGGACACGCTTCACGTCGCAAAGGGCGTGGCGCCCTAATCCAGTTGGGACCGCGCTGCTTCGCAGGCGCTGCCATCGGCGTCGACATCGCAAACGCGCTGCCACGCGTCCCGCGCCTTGGCAGTGTCACCCGCCTGCGCCCATTCCGCGCCCAACATGTAACAGCCCCAAGGTGCCTGCGCCGTGCAGGCCGTCTCGTAGGTGCGAACTTGGCACTCCCGCGCCTCGGCGACGGCGGGTCGCGTTCCCGCGATCCAGCTGCCGCGCGTCGCCGTGGCGCCGGCATTCGTGCACGCATTGGCGTCCCCAGCCGCGCATGCGGCCATGAAGAAAGGAAACTTCACCGTGGCCTGGCCCTCGACGTCCAGCTCGATTTCCACCGCGCGCGCCAGTCCGAAACAGGCCCGCGCCTGCCCCGTCCGGCACAACGCCAAGCACCATCCCGGTCGATCCGTACAATCCCGCGAACCGCCCGGCTTGCGGCCGAGGTCGCGAAAAACATCCGCCGGGCACATCTCGCGAAAGGCCGAAAATGTCGGATCTTCCTGTCCCGCGCGCAACGTCTGATGATACCGTTCGGGCGTGGCGGCGATCCAATCGTCGACGTCCTCCGCAACGGCCGGGCCCAGCGCCAGAAGAAACAGCGACGCGAGCGTCAGGCCAAGGCACCGCGCGGCAGCGCCCGTTCTTTTACCGGAAGATGCACGATTGCTGAAAATGCGCCCACTCCCACGCCGATCCACCAGACCATCGAATAGTTTCCGTAGATATCATACAACTGCCCCCCCAGCCAAACACCCAGGAAACTACCCAGCTGGTGACTGAAGAAAACGATCCCGTAAAGCGTACCCATGTATCTCAGCCCATAGATATGCGCGATCAGCCCGCTGGTCAGTGGCACGGTCGCCAGCCACAGTGACCCCATCGCCGCCGAGAACAGCAGCACACTGGTCGGCGTGATCGGAAACAGGATGAAAGCGGCCGCGACAAGGGTCCGCCCGGTATAGATCCCGGCCAGCAACAGCTTCTTGGAGTGGCGTTTTCCCAACCATCCAGCCGTCAGCGTCCCCGCGATATTGGCCAGCCCGATCAGCGCGATGGCCACCGCCCCCAGCGCCGAGGTCGTGGTCACCCCCATGTTGTGCAACACGCTGCCCGCCACGATCGGCCCGCAATACTCCGTCACGAAGGCCGGGAAATGTGCGGTGATAAAGCCTAGCTGGTAGCCGCAGGAGAAAAAGCCGAGAAAGATCAGCGTATAGCTCGGGTCGCGGAACGCCTTGACCAGGATCTGGCCCATGGTCTCTTCCAACTCCGTCGTGCTGACAGGCTCCGGCGCGCGCATCAGCGGCAGGCAGGCCAGCACAGCCAGGATCGCCGCCGCGAAGATCAGGAAAACCGACTGCCAGCCCATCATCGACAGCAGGTACTCTGCAATAGGTGGACCGAATACCTGCCCCGCCGATCCTGCGGCGGTCGCGATGGCCAGGCTCATCGAGCGGTTCTCGTCGCTGCTGGCGCGCCCCACCACGGCGAGGATCACTCCAAACCCTGTGCCCGCAATCCCGAATCCCACAAGCACTTCGTACAGCTGATGCGCCAGCGGCGTCGTGGCAAAGGAAGATAGCACCAGTCCGGCGGCATACATCAACGCACCAAGGATGATGGCCTTGCGGTCGCCCACTTTCTCGGCAATCGCGCCGAATATCGGTTGGCCGATCCCCCAGGCCAGGTTCTGCACCGCGATGGCCAGGCTGAACTCCACCCGCAGCCAGTTGAATTCCTCGGCAATCGGGATCTGGAACACACCGAACGCCGCCCGGATAGAGAACGACACCAGCATGATCAAGCAGCCCGCCACCAGCACAGGTGTGAAGATCGACGCGGATTTCTGCATGGGACCCTCCGAAGAATGCCGCGACAGTACCCGCCCCCGCCGAAGCGTCAATTCAGCGATTGTGATGCATACAATTCGGTTTCGCGAACCGCTTCCTGCTTTCCACGCCGTCGCAGCTTCGGTATCCACAAGGGCATGGAGACGGTCCCCGACAAATACGAACGCCTGGTCGACGAGGGCGTTCTGAAACGCGACGATGCGCAGGTCGCGGTCGTCGAGGAGCTGGAGCGTCTGCGCGCCGATCTGGCTCAACCCCAGAAAAAGGGGTTCTTTCGCAGGCAGGTCGAGGCGCCCAAAGGTCTTTACCTCTGGGGCGGTGTCGGGCGCGGCAAGTCGATGCTGATGGATATGTTCGTGGAAACGCTGTCGGTGCCCAAGCGCCGCGTGCATTTCCATGCCTTCATGCAGGAGATCCATGCCGGGATGCACAAGGCCCGCGCCGCCGGAAAAGAAGACGCGCTGGCCCCCGTCGCCAAGGAGGTGTCGGATTCGGTGCGGTGCCTGGCCTTCGACGAGATGCAGATCACCGACATCACTGACGCCATGATCGTGGGCCGGCTCTTCGAGTCGCTATTCGCTTCGGGTGTTGCGGTGGTGACAACCTCCAACCGCGAGCCCGACGAACTTTACAAGGACGGTCTCAACCGCCAGCTGTTCCTGCCCTTCATCGAGCTTCTGAAAGAACGGATGGTCATCCACGAGATGGTCAGCCCCACCGACCATCGTCAGGGTCGGCTGGCAGGCAGTCCAACGTATTTCACACCAAATACCCCAGAGGCCCGCGCCAAGATCAAGGAAGTGTGGCGCGACCTGACCGAGGGCAAGGGCGCGCCACTAACCCTTGTCGTCAATAAACGCGAGGTTGAGATTCCCGCTTTTCACAACGGCGTGGCGCGGGCCAGTTTCTATGACCTCTGCGGGCGCTCGCTTGGTCCCGCTGATTATCTTGCCCTCGCTCAGGCAGCCCGGGTTCTGGTGCTGGAAAACATACCACAACTCAGCCGGTCGAACTTCAATGAGGCCAAGCGATTTGTGACCCTGATCGACGCGCTTTACGAGGCAAAGGTCCGACTCGTCTGCTCTGCTGCCGCAGAACCCGAGTATCTATACGTCGAAGGTGAGGGCAGCTTTGAATTCGAACGCACCGCGAGCCGCCTTCGAGAGATGCAATCCGAAGGCTGGGGCCAAGACGCGTGAGCCATCCGTCCCGCGAATTTGACTATATCATCATCGGCGCAGGAACTGCCGGATGTACGCTCGCCAACGGTTTGGGACGCGACAGGTCGAAGAAAATCCTGGTTCTCGAGGCCGGGCCGATGTGCAAAAGCCGCGTGAGCTTTCCGATACATTTCGCGACGTCGAGGTCGACCCAGGACCGGACGTAAAGACCGATGCAGAAATCCGCGCATGGATCCGTGCGAACGTGACAACGGATTTCCATCCATGCGGGACATGCCGGATGCGGCTGGGACAGAACTCCGTGGTAGATGAAAGATTTCGCGTTCACGGTATAGAGGGGCTGCGCGTTGTGGATGCCGCGGTGATGCCCCGCGTGATCAGCGCGAATCTCAACGCGCCGGCCCAGATGCTAGCGGCCCGTGCGGCGGATTTCATCGCCGGGCATGCGCAGCTTGCACCGCAGAACCCGCCCTTCGCTTCCGAAAGCGCCTAGGTCCGCGCCGTCGCCTGAAGCCAGTTGATGTAGATACGCTCGGCCATCTCGTTGAACCTGTCCATGCGTTTGGCGCAATCTTCCTGAAAAGAGCCAAGGGCTCCTTTGCCCAGCGCCTTTTCCAGGGCGTCAGCATATTCCGGGATCTCTCCCCACGCCTCGACCGTGTCATGTTCAATCTCGATGTGAAACTGCATGGAGTAAGCGCGCGTTCCCCATTTCATCGCCTGCACGGGACAGGCAGGAGACGTCGCGAGGACCTGCGCCCCTTCCGGCAGCTCGGTCACCTCGGCAGAATGCCACTGAAGGCATTGGAATACTTCCGGCAAGCCATCGAAAAACACCCCGCTTGCCCCGGCTTCGGTCAACTGTACGTCCAACACGCCGATTTCGGGAGTCTTCGATGGGCCGACCGCACCGCCCAATGCCTCTGCAAGCAACTGATGTCCCAGGCAAAGCCCGAGAAACGGAATACCCTGCCCCTCGACCGCATCGCGGATGAACACCTTTTCGTCCTTCAGCCACGGATGCAGATCCTCCTGCCAGGTGTCCATCGGACCGCCCAGTACCCAAAGTGCATCGTAACCATCCATGCTTTCGGGCAACGCCTCTCCTTCGTCCAGCTCGATCGCGTCCCACGTATGTCCGTCCTCGCGAAGGAACTTGCGAAAAACTGCAGGATGCTCGACGCGTTCGTGTTGCAGTACCAAGATGTGCATAAGTAACCTCGCCGTAGATGTTTTCCGAACCCTAACGCGCCCAATGGCCGTGGCAAGCCGCGCGGCGCAAACCGCAGCCCGATTGACGCAAACCTATCTGTAGGCCGAGGGCGGCTGACCGAAACGTTTGCTGTAGGTACGCGAGAAGTGGGCGGAACTTGCAAAGCCGGTGGCGAGCGCGATTTCGGTCAGGCTGAGCGGGGAATTTCGCAAAAGACTCTGCGCCTTTTCAAGTCGTAACTCACGATAGTAACGCATTACCGGCCGACCCAGCTTGTCGCGGAACACGCGGTTGAGTTGGCGCGACGAAAGGCCTGCAACCGAAGACAGGCGCGACAGGTCCAACGGTTCGGCGACATTCGCCTCCATAGCCTCCACCGCATCGAGAATGGCGGGAACGGTCGTACCCACCCGCTCCACCAGACCGGAGCGTTGCGGACCGGCCGAAGGGCGAATTTCCGTATGCATGAACCAGTCGCTGACCAACCGCGCGAAATGCGCCCCGTGATGCTGCGTGATCAGCGCGTGCATCAGGTCCATCGGCGCGGTGCCGCCCGCACAGGTCACCCGGTCCCTGTCGATCACGTAAAGCGAGCGTTCCAGAACCAGGCTCGGGGAAATCTCGGCCAGCGCCCCGGCGTGTTCCCAGTGGACTGTCATGCGCCGCCCTTGCATCAGCCCCGCCCGGGCCAGGATGATCGGCCCGCCCGACACCCCGCCCAGCGGCACGCCCGCCCGGGCCACCCGCGCCAGCCAGTTCAGCACCGCACGGTCGTTGTAAAGCGTGGGGTCCCCGCCCGCCACGACAAAGAGGTAATCGAACGCGTCCGTCTCACCCACTTCGATCTCGGGCACCACCATGCCCGCCCCGGAACTCGGCACTGGATCCATGTCAGATCCGACGGTCACCACCTCGTAAAGCTGCCGCCGCGCCAGCAGGTTCGCAGCCCGCATCGGTTCAGTCAGCGCGGCAAAGGACATCATTGCGAAGCCCGGGACCGGTAAGATCCCGATTCTGCGCGAGGCATCCAGATTTGAACCAATATTGTCCATAATCAGAAATTATCCGTCCGTTTTGGAAAAGTCCATTCGCCAAGAATGCCGCACACTGATGTCAGCAATCGTGGGAATCATCTTATGCGCTACAGTGGATTCAAGGTCCTCTGGGAAGGCCTGACCGGCAACAAGGGTTGGACACGCGCCTGGCGCGAACCCGAGCCCAAGGCGGAATATGACATCGTCATCATTGGCGGCGGTGGGCATGGCCTGTCGACCGCCTACTACCTCGCCAAGGAATTCGGCCTGACCAACGTCGCCGTTCTTGAAAAAGGCTGGCTCGGCTCGGGCAATATCGGTCGCAACACCACCATCATCCGCTCCAACTACCTGCTGCCCGGCAACGAGCCGTTCTACGAATTCTCGATGAAGCTGTGGGAAAACCTCGAGCAGGACACGAATTACAACTCGATGGTCTCGCAGCGCTCGATCCTCAACCTCATCCACACCGACGGCCAGCGCGATGCCTTCGTGCGGCGCGCGAACTCGATGTTCCTCGCTGGCGCCGATGCCGAACTGGTCGATGCCGCCCAGCTGAAAAAGGAACTGCCGTTCCTCGATTACGACAACGCCCGCTTTCCCATCAAGGGCGGCCTCTTTCAACGCCGCGGCGGTACCGCGCGGCACGACGCCGTCGCCTGGGGCTATGCCCGCGGCGCCGACAGCCGCGGCGTTGATATCATCCAGAATTGCGAGGTCACTGGCTTTCAGATCGAGAATGGCAGCTGCCTCGGGGTCGAAACCTCGCGCGGCCCCATCCGCGCCAAGAAAGTGGCAATGTGCGTTGCCGGGTCCTCCGGCCGCGTCGCCGCGATGGCTGGCATGCGCTTACCCATTGAATCGCACGTGTTGCAAGCGTTCGTCTCTGAAGGTCTCAAACCGACTCTTCCCGGCGTGATCACCTTCGGCGCCGGCCATTTCTACGTCAGCCAGTCCGACAAGGGCGGGCTGGTCTTCGGCGGCGACATCGACGGCTACAACACTTACGCCCAGCGCGGCAACCTTCCGGTCGTCGAGGACGTCTGCGAGGGCGGCATGGCGATCATGCCGATGATCGGCCGCGCCCGCCTGCTGCGGTCCTGGGGTGGCGTCATGGACATGTCGATGGACGGCTCGCCCTTCATCGACAAGACACATATCGACGGGCTCTATTTCAACGGCGGCTGGTGCTATGGCGGGTTCAAGGCCACGCCCGCCTCCGGCTTCTGCTATGCCCACCTGCTGGCCAAGGACGAGCCGCACCCCACCGCGACGGAAATGCGGCTGGACCGGTTCATGACCGGCAACCTGATCGACGAAAAAGGCATGGGCAACCAGCCCAACCTGCACTGAGGGGCGCACAGACATGATTATCGACCATCCCCTTCTGGGCCCGCGAGACGCCGCCGAATTCGTCTATCTCGGCGATGCCGCCCTCATCGACCGGCCCGACTGGCAGGCCGCCGACGCGATGGAACAGTTCCACAGCTACGGCTATCTGCGCGACAACCCCGCAGGCCAGCACCAGGAGCTTTGGTACCACGAACAAGGCGACCGCTCCTGGCTGGTGGTCACGCGCAACACCCTGACCCACGAGATCACGGCGGTCGAACTGGCCCGTGACGTGGCACGCAAACGGGGGCGCGGCAAATGACCCAGAAAAACCGTATCAAGGGCGGCCTGATCGACCGCTCGAAAGAGATCAAGTTCCGCTTTAACGACAAGTGGTTCCGCGGCCATCCCGGCGACACGCTCGCCTCGGCGCTTCTCGCCAATGGCCAGCTTCTGATGGGCCGCTCCTTCAAGTATCACCGCCCGCGCGGCGTGTTTACCGACGGCTCCGAGGAACCCAACGCGCTGGTCCACCTGCGCGAAGGCGCCTATCAGGAGCCGAACACACGCGCCACAATGGTCGAGCTCTTCGACGGGCTGAACGCCACCTCGCAGAACCATCGCGGCACGCTGGAATACGACCTGCTAGCGGTCAACGATTTCTTCTCGCCCTTCCTGTCGGCGGGTTTTTACTACAAGACCTTTATGTGGCCCAAGGCGTTCTGGGAAAAGCTCTACGAGCCAGTGATCCGCTCCGCCGCCGGACTTGGGCGCCTGTCGATGAAGGACGATCCCGACACGTACGACAAGGGCTTCCTGCATTGCGACCTGCTGGTCATCGGCGCGGGTCCCTCGGGCCTGATGGCGGCACTGACCGCCGCGCGCTCAGGTGCCAGAGTGATCCTCGCGGATGAGGATTCCCGCCCCGGCGGTCGCCTCAACTGCGAGACGCTGGAGCTGGGCGGCATGTCCGGCACCGACTGGGCGGCGCAAACCGCGGACGAATTGGCGTCGATGGATAACGTCCGTCTTATGCCCCGCACCACCGTCTACGGCGCTTACGATCACGGCATCTACGGCGCGCTCGAACGCTGCACCGATCACCTTGCGGATGGCGGCGACAAGCCGCGCCAGATCCTGTGGCGCATCTATTCCAGGCGGGCCGTTCTGGCGGCAGGCGCCACCGAGCGCCCCATCGCCTTCGGCAACAACGACCGCCCCGGCATCATGCTGGCCGGCGCCGTGCGCAGCTATGCCAACCGCTATGCCGCCACCCCGGGCAAGCACGTCGCCGTCTTCACCAACAACGACGACGGCTGGCGCACCGCCGCCGATCTTGTGGCCAAGGGCATCGAGGTTCCCGTCGTGGTCGACAGCCGTGACACGCCCGCCCCCATTGACCTGCCAGGCGTTCGGCATGTCGCGGGCGAGGCGGTTATGAACACCATCGGTCGCAAGGGCGTAAAGTCGATCACCCTGACCAATGGCAAGGTCATTCCCGTCGACGCGCTGGCCGTGTCAGGCGGCTGGAACCCAAACGTGCACCTCACCTGCCACCAGCGCGGCCGTCCTAAATGGCGCGACGACTTGTGCGCATTCGTACCGGGCGGCGACCTGCCGGTGGGCATGGCCGTCGCCGGGGCCGCGAACGGGTCCATGACCCTCGCTGCCGCACTGGCGGAAGGCCAGGCCCAAGCCACCGCGCAACTCGACGCGCTCGGCATCGAGGCCAAGGCCACCGACCTGCCGCAGGCCGAGGATGAACCGCGCGGGGCCGCCGCCTTCTGGCACGTCAAGCAAAGCAAGCATCGGGCCTGGGTCGACCTGCAGAACGACGTCACCGTCAAGGATATCAAGCTGGCCAACACCGAGGGTTTCCGCTCGGTCGAACTGCTCAAGCGGTACACGACGATGGGCATGGCAACCGACCAGGGCAAGACCTCGAACATCGCGGGGCTCGCTATCCTGGCCGAGGAACGCGGCAAGACCATTCCCGAGGTCGGCACAACCATCTTCCGCCCGCCTTATACACCCGTGCCCATCGGCGCGCTGGCCGGTCGCGCGCGCGGCAAGGATTTCCGCCCCTACCGCCTGACCCCCAGCCACAAATGGGCCGAGCAGAACGGCGCCAGCTTCGTCACCGTGGGTAACTGGCTGCGGGCTGAATGGTACACGCGTCCGGGCGAGCAAGGCTGGCGCGATTCCGTCGACCGCGAGGCCCTGACAGCACGCACTAGCGTCGGCATCTGCGACGTCACAACGCTGGGCAAGATCGACATCCAGGGCAAGGATGCCGGCGCCTTCCTCGACAAGGTCTATGCCAACACCTTCTCGACCCTTAAGGTCGGCCGGGTCCGCTATGGCCTAATGCTGCGCGAGGATGGCATATGCTACGACGATGGCACCACCGCAAGGCTGGATGAAAACCACTTCGTGATGACCACGACTACCGCCAACGCCGTCACGGTTTTTCGCCGGCTGGAATTCGCACGCCAGTGCCTTTGGCCCGACATGGACGTTCACCTGATTTCCACCACCGACGGCTGGGCGCAGTTCGCCGTCGCTGGACCAAAATCGCGCGACCTGCTGCGCAAGGTGATCGACGCGGAACACGACCTGTCGAACGAGGCGTTTCCCTTCATGGCCTGCGGTCACGTAACCGTCTGCGGCGGCACGCCCGCGCGATTGTTCCGGATCTCGTTCTCGGGCGAGATGGCCTATGAAATTGCCGTGCCCGCGCGGTTCGGCAACTCGATGATGGCGGTGCTGAACGAGGCGGGCGCAGAATTCGATGCGGCACCGTATGGAACCGAGGCGCTTGGCGTCATGCGGATCGAAAAAGGCCACTGCACCGGCAACGAGCTGAACGGCCAAACCACCGCCCACAATATCCAGCTGGGAAAGATGGTCAGCCAGAAAAAGGAATGCATCGGCCAGGTCCTGGCGCAACGCCCCGAGATGGTGCGCGAGGACGCCGTTCGGCTAGTCGGCTTCCGCCCCGTCGACCGCGACAAGAAGCTGATCGCCGGCTCGCATTTCCTGAACAAACAGGCCCTCGCCGACATGGAGCATGACCAGGGATGGATGACCTCGGTCGCCTATTCGCCCAACCTCGGCCACCATATCGGCCTGGGCTTCATCAAGAGCGGGCACGAGCGCATGGGCGAGATCGTCCGCGCGGTCAGCCCCGTGCACGGCACCGAAATGGAGGTCGAGATCGTCTCGGCCCATTTCGTCGACCCGGAAGGAGAGCGTCTGCGTGGCTGATTTCACCCTCATTGCCGCCCCCCCCCTCAAGGGCGTCGACCACAACTTCGGCGACACGCGGCTTTACGCGCCCGACGACCTGGCGATCGTGTCCATCGCTTTACCGCTCGGTGCCGAGGATGCGACGCTTCAAGCGGTCAAATCGGGCTTTGGCGCCGACTTGCCCGCGCCGGGACAGTCGGTCATGGGCAAGGACGATACCCGCCTTGTGCGCCTTGGCCCCGACCAGGCCTTCGCGATTTTCACGCGCGCAACGCCGGATGCAGAACCACATGTGCAGAGCCTGCTGAAAGGCGCGGCTTATACCACCGACCAGACCGATGTCTGGACAGGTCTGATGCTCGACGGACCGCTGGTCCGAACCGCGCTGGAACGCATATGCCCGATCGATCTGCATCCCGACGCCTTTGACGAAGGTGCCGCCGCGCGCACGGTCATGGAGCATCTTGGGGTGCTGATTATCTGCACTGGCCCCGACGCCTATCTTCTGCTCTCCGCATCCTCCTCTGCAGGGTCCTTCCTGCATGCGGTCGAGACCTCTCTCGTCAACGTAACCTAAAGGCAATTCATCAAGCACGGAATTCAGGGATCCGTTCACAACAGGGAAAGTCACAAAGGACATGTACCTCTCAAACCTAGATCCCGTCGGCACGCCCGACCCGCGCCCGCTGCGAGACCAGCGCAGCCTTTCGAATAAGTTCGTTTTCTTCGTTCAAAACAGAGACAGTGCATTTGTCGCAGAAACTTGTATTCATGTGCTGCGACGCGCCAACAAGATTTTGGCCCACGATATCTACGACTGGACCTGCGTTGAAGCAGCGAACTCTTGCAGCGAAACACTAAGCTGTGCACCGGATCAGATACTGGTGCTGATTGGCGGCGTCGAAACGCCTTGGCGACCGACTGGGTCAGAGGTATCTCCGCTGCGGTCCGCAATACGCAACGCCGCGCGGGTGTGCGTCGTCGGGGGAGCAGTATTCGTGCCATTGGCGACAGGCGTGCTCGGGGCAAAGCGCTTGTCCGTGCACTCGGCATTCCATGCCGGTGTGCGGGAAACCTGCTCGACCGTGGAAATGCAAGACGAGGCCACTTGTCACTATAAAGCCTTCAGCAGCGCCACCGGTCCGGCCGCCGCAATGCAGATGATAGTCGAACTCATCGGTGCCCGCGAAGGCAATTTTACCGAAGCCGCACTGGCGCGTGATCTCGGTCTGGAAGGACCCGAGTCTCGGAGCGGCAACGGGGCTGGCGAGCGCTGGCGTTTGCACCGGCGGGCGCAGGGTTGCGAAATGATTTCAGATGCGCTCCAGATCATGGAAGACCATATTGAGGACACTTTGAGCGTATCTCAAGTTTCTGAAATCATAGGAATTTCGGCGCGAAAGCTTGAGCGTGGTTTTGCCGAAAAGTTGGGGAGCTCCCCCCTGAAAGTTTATCGCGACCTGCGCCTCGACCGCGCCCATGACCTGATGACACAGACTTCTCTACCGGTCGGCGAAGTCGCCATTGCCTGCGGATTTTCAAACGTCACGCTTATGAAGCGCTGGTTTCAGAAAAAATACGGCGAGACTCCCTGTAGTGTACGACGACAGGCCTTCAACGGCATTCACTGAAACCAGAAACCCCCGGCAGGTGGACCGGGGGTTTTCATGACGAACCTGGCCCAGATCAGCCGGCGTTTCGCGCCTCGGCCCGGAACTCGGTTTCGTCGGTAGCCGAGAAACGTCCGCCTTGGACTTTGCGCAATTTTCCTTGCCGCAGAAGCTGCCCGAAAGAGCGAAGGCCGTCTTCGCGGCTGTAGTTTCCACTGTTTACTTCTTTCAGCTTACCCATAAGCATCGGACGTGTGAATTCCGAGTGACCCTCGACATCCGACATGTAGGCAGCTGCGGCCTCAAGCAGGTCTGAGAGGTCGGTCGCCCCCATCTCTTCGGCAAAGGCCGTGAAGCCACCGTCGTTTGATTTCGGCACCGGCGCCGGCACCGAAGTGACGCGGCGCGGGCGCACCGGTGCACGCTCAGTATCAACCCGTTGCTCGGCCACTAATTTGAGCGGCGCTGGACGTTGTTCGTTCGGCCGTACCGAACGGCTTGTCGAGGCCGGGGCGCTGGGGCGCCGCGGGCGCACCACTTCGGCTAAGTCAGAGCGATAAGGGGTTTCATCAACCCCCTGGTTCACGTCAACGCCGGCACTCTTCTCGGCTTTTGTTGCGGCAACGGCGGCACGCAGATGCTGAATTGCCGTGCGCCGCATACTGGCGTCCTTGTCGTCCATCTGGCTGTCAGCTTCCTCGAAAATACGTTTTTCATCTTCGGGAGCGCGTTTTCCCATACCGAGCAGTCGCGAGAGGCCGCTGCGAGGTTTGGCCACCTCACCTGCTGTGTGCTCGCCTTCGGTCCGGGCAGCGTCATTGGCGGAAGCGGCTTCGTCAATCGAGGCCTTTAACTCACGATCCCGGGCTTCGGACTGAGACTCGTCTTCATCCTCGTCCTCAAACTCTGTTGTGGCGTGCTGACGATTGTCTTGCACAAGCGCACTATTCTGAGAGCTTGCCTCGGCAATGGCCGCATCCTCGAAGTCAGCCTCTTCTTCCCAGTTATCGTCTTCGGTGTCGAATTGGGCCCTATCCGCTTCGCTAGCCATGCTCTTTTCAAAGCCACTATCGGCCAGTTCCGCCTCGACTTCGGCTAGCTCGCGCTGCAGATCGGCTTCTTCTTCGGGGCTGAGGATCGCCTCATCGCCAAGGTACGCGCCGTCGCCCATATACGCGTTCGCCTCGGCTTCCTCCTTGATCATGCCCTGCGCGAACGCGGTCTCGAATTCGGAACGTTTCATCTTGAGTACACGAGCGTTCAGAGGACGCGAAGTAGCGCTCTCGTGGTGCTCTGATATGCGCGCTTCCTCGCCCAGTACGAATGGCGACTGACCTTCGTCATCCAAGTCTTCTTCGCCTGCGTCGAGAGCGTCGTCGAGATCGGCAAAAAGCGACTCGGGGGCCTCGTCTTCACCCAGATCGTCCTCTGCCAAATCATCCAGGTTATCAGCAATCGCCGGCACATCTGCACCGGCGCCCTGAACAGGCTCCGCATCCGCGAGAAGTTGCGACAGCGTGTCTTGGTCTATTCTTGCGGCCGTGTCATGGTCCAGTGACGGTGCGGATTGGGCATTGTTGTCACGTTCTAACGTTTCAGCATCGAGATCCGCATCGGTAGTGTCTTCAGCAGCGCTCTGGGACTGTTCTTCTGCATCCGCGTCCAAGTCGGCCATGAGCGCATCAAGCGTATCCTCGTCGGACGGAATGCTTTGAGTCTGTTCTGCATCGTCGTCTTCTGCTGCGGTGGTGACTTTCGGCTCCGGTTCGCCCTCAAGCTCAGACAGCTCTTCGGTAAAGATGTCTTCCGACGAAGCTTCATCCGTATGTGCGGCATGGTGTGCCGTTTCATAGTTATCAGCATAAGATTCGTTAAGCAGTGCGTGCAACTCTTCCGAGGCGTTGCTCATCGTGCCGTAGGCATGCTCATCTTCGCTGTAATCTGACACTTCGTAGTCAAGATGACTTTGCGAAACGACCGACCTTATGCGACGAAGTTTTTCCGCGACGCTATCGGCGTCATCGTCGCGTGCCGTAGGCTCGTCTCGCGGACCGGTAACAAATTCAACAGTCGCCTCAGTTTCTTCGGCTCTTGGGGAGAGTGCTCCATACCCCGTGACCACGGCCTCTGCGGGTTCGGCGTCATAATCACCCGCAGCGCTGGTTCCGGCTTCACGTTGGTCCGGCGCAGAAGAACTGGCCTCGTCCGCCGCCGCGTCGGCGATGAACGCCTCGACGTCCGCGTCGTATGCATCGCCTTTGGTCTCAGACTCCGGCGAAGCTTCACTCCCGACCACACTTTCCAAAGACGGATCTACGTCTCGCGTAACGTCGGGGGCGGAACAGGTGGTCCCGGCATTCGCAATCTCCTCATCGGCGATTGCTTCGTCTTTGATCTCGATTCCGGCCATTACGTCTTCGGCTTCAGGAACTGGTTCGTTTCCGGCCGTTTCGGCCTCGCCTGATGTTTTTGATTCGGACTCTACCTGCTCTGGAGATTCAGCGGCCAATTCGAACGCGTCGGGTTCTGCGGGAGCCACCTTGGCATCATCTTCAGGCTGTCGCGCTGGCAGCGTTTCGAACTCCGACGCTTCCACCGGGGATTTGGGCGCGGATTCGGCCACAGTGTCAGCTGTCGCCTCGGATGCTTCGGTTGGCTGCTGAGCTTCAAGCTCAGTTTCGGAGCCGACATTTTCCTTCGCCGACTCAGGCTTGGTTTCGGGCGCTTCGTCGGCGGCGGCAGGTGCCGCGACCGGCGCGGCATGTGTAAGAGCCTCGGCAACGCCATGTCCCTCATCGGCCCGGAGGTGGATTTTTCCTTGCTCTTCGCGTGCTTCGACGCGGCGGGAAATCTCGCGCTCGGCAATGCGGGCAAGCATCTCGGCGTCCGGGCTCGGTGGTTCCGCACCGAAATACCTATCGTCGGCAGCCAAGTCGCGAAAATACTCTGCAATGGCCTTCATTGTTTCGAACGAATCGTCGAAACCTTCCAAAGTGCACGAAAACGTGCCGTAGGATACGGTCAGAATTTTGCTTGTGCTTACCATTTTTTCGCTCGCTCTACTTTGCCTGCAATCATATTTTTTACCATGATGGCAGCGTCGAAAGCGGCCCGATTCTTAGAATTTTACCGTATCATTTCGAGGCGAGAATGTGTCCTGTTTCCAAAATAGTGGTTAATGATGGAAATTCACCTTGATTGTTGAGCATTCTCACCCAGTCACACTGGTCGGTGGCGGCCAGCTTGGTGAAACAGACTTTATCCGGGCTTTGGCCATCGGTGACCACATCGTCGCCGCAGATGGCGGCGCGGATGCCGTACGTTCCGCTGGGCTGGTTTCTTCTGCCGTGATCGGTGATTTCGATTCACTAGGTGATGACACGCGCGCGGCGTTGCCACATGACCGCCTGCATCACATCTCTGAGCAAGATAGCACCGACTTCGAAAAATGCCTCCGTAATGTCGATGCACCGTTGATCCTGGGAGTGGGATTCACTGGGCAGCGGATCGATCACCACTTGGCCAATCTCAATACGCTGGTTCGATATCCCCATCGCCGCTGCATACTTCTGGGTAGCAACAATATCATCTTCGTCGCCCCGCCTTCTTTTGCATTGGATCTTGCGCCGGAAACACCAGTTTCGCTTTTTCCCTTGGGTATTGTCGAGGGCTTGTCGGATGGGCTTGAGTGGCCGATCGCCGGTCTGACCTTCACTCCGGACGGCCGGATCGGAACCTCGAACAAGGCGACCGGCCCCATTTCGCTCCAGTTTACAGCGCCGAAGATGCTCTTGATCCTGCCCGCGTCAGCTTTTGAAGCGACGGCGGAGGTTCTGATGCGGAGCGCCGCCACATGGCCGCCGTCGGCCTAACAGATTGCGGCGCGGGCAAGGACACCTTTTAGTATTTGACCTGTCTCCGTCATGCGGATCACGCTAACTCTGCGTCAGAAACGAAGCTGCTTCTAGTTTCTAGAAGTTCGCTACTTCGCTCGCCGTTTCCGATCAGCAGTTCGGTACGTTGACGGCAAGCCCCCCCAATGAGGTTTCTTTGTAGCGTTCGCTCATGTCCGCACCTGTCTGGCGCATTGTTTCAATACAGGCATCCAGAGGCACGAGATGCACCCCGTCGCCGCGCAGTGCGAGACTCGCGGCACTCACCGCCTTGATCGCACCCAGCCCGTTTCGTTCAATGCAGGGCACTTGGACGAGCCCCTTCACCGGGTCGCATGTCATGCCAAGGTGATGTTCAAGCGCGATCTCTGCGGCGTTCTCTATCTGCGCGGGCGTCCCACCCAGAACCGCGGCCAGCCCAGCAGCCCCCATGGCAGACGCGCTACCAACTTCGGCCTGGCATCCTGCCTCCGCGCCGCTGATCGACGCGTTGAACTTGACGAGTCCGCCAATCGCTGCGGCTGTCAGAAGAAATGTCTCGATTTCGCGCTCGTTGGCGCCCGGCACATGTTCCAGCCAATACTTGATGACCGCAGGAACCACACCCGCTGCCCCGTTGGTGGGCGCAGTGACGACCTGACCGCCGGCGGCATTTTCCTCATTGACGGACATCGCGTAGATGCTGATCCAATCGTTGATTTTGTGCGGAGCGTTCAGGTTCGTGCCGCGCTCTGCCAGCAGAGCCTGATAGATCGCCTTGGACCGGCGACGCACCTGCAAACCGCCCGGCAGGATACCGTCATTCGCAAGCCCGCGCTCGATGCAATCGTTCATGACCTGCCAGACGCGCGACACGCCGCTGCGCAGGTTTTCAGAGCCCCCGCGCGAGATCTCGTTTGCCTTTTTCATTTCGGCAATGGACTTGCCGCTGGTCTCGGCCATCTCCAGCATTTCGGCCGCACTTTTGAACGGATAGGGCACAGGTGGGCCATCGTCGGTGTCCTGCCCGGCGGCCAGTTCATCCGCGGTAAGAACAAAACCGCCGCCAACCGAATAGTACGTCTCTTGCAAAATCACGTCGCCCTGTTTGTCGGTCGCCATCAGGATCATCCCGTTGGCATGGCCCGGCAAATTGGGTCCGAAGTCGAATTTCAGGTCTTCCTTGGGGTAGAAATGAAGCGCAGGCAGCTCGGGCGGTGTCACCCTGTGGGTCTCGCGGATATCCGCCAGAACCGCCTCTGCCTTGTCATTATCGTAATTCTCGGGACGAAACCCGGCAAGGCCGAGGATCGTCGCGCGGTCCGTCGCGTGCCCGACGCCGGTGAAGGCCAGAGATCCGTGCAAACTGGCGCGCAGACCTTGAAATTCGAACGGTGACGCACGCATCAGATCAAGAAATCTGGCGGCAGCCACCATCGGCCCCATCGTGTGTGAAGAGGACGGACCGATGCCGATCTTGAACATATCGAAGACAGACAGAAACATGAGCTCAATACCTAGCGCATTCGGGGCTGTTACCCAAGCCATCACTATGCTGCGCCGTGCTCTTGGTGTCGCACAAAACCGACGTCGACGCGCAGATATTCGCCAAAGGTTTACGGGCGTTCATCTAAGGTTAACCGACTCACGTCAATATGGAACCGGAAACGGCCTCAAACGTTCTCTTTAAACATGGAGAATTGAAATGCAGACAACAGGGTTCATCCTCCTCCTCGCTGCCGGTGTCATTGTATTCTTCGGCGGTGAATCTACCGGCACGAAGACCTTGCCCTCCACCATCTCGCCCGATCTGGCCGCAATACGCGCGCAGTAAAAAGCGAACTTCCTGGGTCTTGAAATGACCCCTCGCCCCTGACGCGCAAACTCCCTATAACGCGGGCAATGATGCACGCCTGTAGGAGAATTGCGCATGACCGGAGAGTTGTCACCGATCGACAAGGCCAAGTTTGTAGCTGCAAAGCGCTCCGTCGACTATGTGGAAGACGGCATGCGCGTTGGTCTTGGAACCGGCTCTACAGCCGCTTGGATGGTGCGCTGCCTCGGAGAGCTCGTGCGTGAAGACGGGCTCAAGATCCGGGGCGTGCCTACGTCCACACGAACCGCGGAGCTTGCGCGCGAAGTCGGCATCGAGGTTATCAGCCTTGACGAGGCAAGGTGGATAGACGTGACCATCGATGGCGCAGACGAATTCGACGGAAACCTCAATCTTATAAAGGGTGGCGGCGGCGCTCTTCTACAGGAAAAAATCGTCGCCACAGCCTCCGACCAGATGATCGTGATCGCCGATGTCGGCAAGGAAGTCGAGAAACTCGGTGCCTTTCCGTTGCCGGTCGAGGTCATCCCGTTTGGTTGGCAGACCACGAAGTCGCTGATCGAGGAATTGCTTGTCTCGATGGACGTTTTGGGCCGAGACGCCACCCTGCGTATGAACGGCGACAGCCCCTTCGTCACCGACGAGGGCAATTACATCCTCGACCTGCATCTGGGCCGCATCGGCAATGCGCATCAGCTTTCAATGGTTCTCAACCAAATGCCCGGCGTGGTGGAGAACGGTCTTTTCATAGACATCTGCGATGTCGTCATCCTCGGCTACGGCGATGGCCGGGTCGAGACGCGAGACATCAACGAAGGCACGGTCGCCGAGGATCGACTCGATTTCGTCGAAACGGACAACCTCTTCACCGACCTGCAGGACTGAAAGGGCGACCGACATGCCGTATGACTACGACCTTTTCGTGATTGGCGGCGGGTCCGGCGGTGTCCGCGCGGCCCGGGTGACCAGCGCCACCGGCGCCAAAGTCGCCCTGGCCGAGGACGACCGCTATGGCGGCACCTGCGTCATCCGGGGCTGCGTACCAAAGAAGCTGATGGTCTTCGCGTCGGAATTTTCCAACCTGCCCGACGAAGCACGCGCCTATGGCTGGGACATGTCGCTGGGCGACTTCGACTGGTGCGGCTTCCGCGACCGTTTGCACGGGGAACTGGACCGCCTCGAAGGTGTCTACCGTAGCTTGCTCAGCAATTCCGGCGTCACCACCTATGATGCCCGCGCCCGCCTCAAGGACGCCAACACCGTCACCCTGTCCACGGGGGAGAACGTCACCGCGAAACACATCCTCATCGCCACGGGCGGCCACCCCGTCCGGCCCGAAGTGCCGAATGCCAAACTCGGCATCGTGTCGGATGACCTTTTCCACATGGATACCCTGCCCAAATCCATCCTGATCGTCGGCGGCGGCTATATCGCGTGTGAATTCGCCTGCGTTCTGGCGGGCCTTGGCGTTGACGTGACGCTTTACTATCGCGGCGCCCAGATCCTGCGCGGCTTCGACGAAGAGGCACGCGGCATCATCGCTGAAGGCATGAGCGAAAAAGGCATCGACCTGCATTTCGGCACCAATATCGTCGATATGGCCCCCGCCTCCGAAGATCACAGCGTCAGCGGCGCGCTCACCTCGTCCGACGCGTCCATGGGTGCCCCCGCGAACGAGCCCGAGGCCCACAACATTGCCGAGGACCACGACGGCCCGATCTGGGTCAAGGCGACCAACGGCAAGGAAGCGGTCTTCGACAAGGTTCTCTTCGCCACCGGCCGGGCCCCCAACACGAAAGACATGGGGCTTGAGGAGATCGGCGTCGAACTCGGCCGCGGCGGCGAGATCGTCGTCGATGAATACAGCCAGACTGCCGTGCCCTCGGTCTATGCCATTGGCGATGTGACCAACCGCGTCAACCTGACCCCCGTCGCCATCCGCGAGGGAATGGCTTTCGTCGAGACCGTGTTCAACAACAACCCCACGCCGGTCGATCACAAGCTGATCCCGTCGGCGGTGTTCACCCAGCCCGAATTCGGCACCGTCGGCATGACCGAGGACGAAGCCCGCGAGCAGGAGCCGGTGCATGTCTACTGCACCTCGTTTCGCCCCATGCGCACGGCCTTCGCGGATCAACCCTACCGCGTTCTGATGAAACTCGTCGTATCCAGGGAGACCGACACGGTATTGGGCTGCCACATCGTCGCACCGGGCGCGGGCGAAATGATCCAGTTGGCCGGCGTCGCGATCAAGATGGGCGCGACAAAAGCGGATTTCGACCGCACTGTCGCCGTGCACCCGACCATGTCGGAAGAGATCGTGACGATGCGCGACCCGATGCGCACTGGTTGAATTTTTGACTGTTGTGCACAGTTATGACACAGGGATGGCGCTCTGCGCGTTAGGATAGAGGGAAGAGATTATATGGCTGGACATTCTGGCGGTCCTTGGGGCGGCGGCGGCAATGGTGGCAACCGCGGCGGGAGCGACGACGACGATCGCGGCAACCGCGGCAATGACAACCGGCACCCCCCCGAAGGCGGGTCGCAGATTCCCGAGATCGACGAACTGGTCCGTCGCGGACAGGATCAGCTGCGCGTGCTGATGGGCGGGCGCGGCGGCAAGGGCCGTGGCAACGGTGCCGGCGGCGGCGATGGCGGCGGCCCGGGCTTCGGGCGCGGCACCATAGTGATCGGCGCCCTGATCGCGGTGGCGCTCTGGGGTGCGGCCAGCTTCTACACCGTAAAGCCCGAGGAACAGTCGGTCGAACTCTTTCTGGGCAAGTACTACTCCACCGGCGATCCCGGTCTGAACTTTGCGCCGTGGCCGCTGGTCACCGCGGAAGTGGTCAATGTCACCTCCGAGCGGACCGAGAATATCGGCAGCAGACGCGGCAGCTCCGCAGGCGGTGACGGCCTTATGCTGACCACCGACGCCAATATTGTCGACATCGACTTCCAAGTCGTTTGGAACATCAATGAGCCAGCCAAGCTGCTGTTCAACATCCGCGATCCGCAATTGACCGTACAGGCCGTGTCCGAGGCCGTCATGCGCGAGATCATCGCGGCCACCAACCTCGCACCGATCCTCAACCGTGACCGGGGTCTCATCGCCGACACCGCGCGGGAGAATATCCAAGCGACGCTCGACGAGTACGAAAGCGGTATCAACATCGTCCGGGTCAACCTCGACACCGCCGATCCGCCGAGTGACGTGATCGACGCCTTCCGCGAGGTTCAGGCCGCCGAACAGGAACGTGACCGCCTACAACGTCTGGCAGACGCCTACGCCAACCGCGTTCTGGCCGAGGCTCGCGGTGAGGCCGCGCAGATCCTCGAACAGGCCGAGGGCTACCGCGCCCGCGTGGTGAACGAAGCGATCGGTGAGGCCAGCCGCTTCATCGCCGTGGCGCAGGAATTCAACGAGGCACCCGAAGTGACGCAGCGCCGCCTCTACCTCGAAACCGTTGAACGCACGCTGGGCAGGATGGACAAGATCCTGCTCGACGAATCCACCGGGGCCTCGGGCGAGGGCGTATTGCCCTACCTGCCCCTTGACCAGTTGCGCCGCTCCAACCAGACCGGCAACGGAGGATCGAACTGATGCGTAAATCCGCTCTGCTACTTCCCGTCCTCGCCGTTGCGATCATCGGTATCCTGTCCTCGCTCTACATCGTGGACGAACGTGAAAAAGCACTCGTGCTGCAATTCGGCCAGATCAAGAAGGTCGTCGAAGAGCCGGGCATCGGTATAAAGATCCCGGTGATCCAAGAGGTCGTGCGCTATGACCGCCGCATCCTGTCGCTGGATACCGACGCGATCGAGGTCACGCCATCTGATGATCGCCGCCTCGTGGTCGACGCCTTCACCCGCTACCGGATCGCAGACGTGGTTCAGTTCCGGCAAGCCGTCGGCATCGGCGGTACCCGCGTTGCCGAAGATCGGCTCGCTTCTGTTCTGAACGCCCAAATCCGCGAGGTTCTCGGCGCTGATCAGGTGACATCCGACACCATCTTGTCGCCGCAACGGCGCGAACTTGCCGTGCGTATTCTTGAACAGGCCCGCGCCAGCGCGGCCGGGTTGGGGCTCGAAATCGTCGACGTCCGACTGAAGCAGACCAATCTGCCGCAGCAAAACCTCGAAGCCACCTTCGCCCGAATGCGTGCCGAACGTGAACGCGAGGCTGCTGACGAGATCGCCCGCGGTAACGAGGCCGCCCAGCGCGTCCGCGCCGCCGCCGACCGGACGGTGGTGGAAACCGTGTCGAACGCCGAACGCGAGGCCGAGATCACCCGCGGTGAAGCCGACGCCGAGCGGAACCGGATCTATGCCGAAGCCTTCGGCAACAATCCCGACTTCTTCGCTTTCTACCGCTCGCTCGCCGCGCTTGAACGCTCAATGAACGAGGAAAACTCCACGCTGGTCTTTTCGCCGAACAGCGAGTTCTTGGGCCAGATGTTCGACGCTGTGCGCGCCGATGGCTTGGGCCAGGTTGCGCTCGAGGATATCGACATCGACCGTCTCCGCGATATGGCACCGGAGACAGAGATTTCACCCGACCTGCCTGAAAGCGAACGCCAGCGCCTTGAAGAGGACGCCGCCCAACAAGAGGCGGAAGAGGCCGAGGAGGCGGAAGCCGAAAGGGAAGGCGCCGCCGAGGAGGCCGCGGAAGACAACGCGGGCGACGAGGACGTCACAAATTGATCGGAACGATCTTTCTGGCCTTCGGGCTCGTGCTGATTGTCGAGGGGCTGGTGTACGCACTGGCCCCTTCGCTTGTGGAACAGATGCTGGCGGCCCTGCGCACCCTGCCGGACGAACACCGGCGGCTGGTCGGCCTCGCGGCACTTGCCTTCGGCGTAATCCTGGTCTGGTGCGCCAAAATGGTAGGCGCGTGACGCAAGGTGATTGCACCACCGTTGACAAAGCGTTCACATGGGCGTGACATCGTGTTGTGAATTTTGCGTTCTCGTTGAGCGTGCCTAAATAAGGCCCAGAGCGGTCTGCGCGCGCGCACGCGGTAGGCCCCGGAATTCCAAATACTGATCAAGGAGTGGTCCCGCGTGAAAGCACAAACTCTCTCTCAACCCATGACGCCGCCTGGAGCGATCCGCGCGATCTGGCTCACGGCGCTGGCAACGGCCCTGATCATCGCACAGGCGATCAGCGCCAATGCCCGTCCCGAAAGTTTTGCCGACCTCGCGCAGGAGGTTAGCCCCGCAGTCGTGAACATCACGACCTCGACCGTCGTAGCCCAGGGCACCGGCCCGTCACCAATTGTTCCCGAAGGCTCGCCCTTCGAGGACTTCTTCCGCGATTTCCAAGACCGGAACAACGGCGAGGGCAACCGCCCCCGGCGCACGTCCGCGCTCGGCTCGGGCTTCGTCATCTCCGAAGACGGCTACATCGTCACCAACAACCACGTGATCGAAACCGCGGACGAGATCATCATCGAGTTCTTCTCGGGTCGCGAGCTCGAAGCCGAGGTGATCGGAACCGACCCCAAGACCGACATCGCCCTGCTCAAGGTCGATGCGGACGAACCGCTGCCCTTCGTCAGCTTTGCCGACAGCGACACCGCCCGCGTGGGCGATTGGGTGATCGCCATGGGCAACCCCCTCGGTCAGGGCTTCTCGGTTTCCGCCGGGATCGTGTCGGCCCGCAACCGCGAACTTTCGGGCACCTACGACGACTACATCCAGACCGACGCCGCCATCAACCGCGGCAACTCGGGTGGACCGCTTTTCAACCTCGACGGCCAGGTCGTCGGCGTCAATACCGCGATCCTGTCACCCAACGGTGGCTCGATCGGCATCGGCTTCTCGATGGCCTCCAACGTCGTGACCCGCGTGGTCGACCAACTGCAGGAATTCGGTGAAACCCGCCGCGGCTGGCTCGGCGTCCGCATTCAGGACGTCACCGACGACGTCGCCGAGGCGATGGGCCTCGAAGAGGTCGCCGGTGCGTTGGTGACGGACGTTCCCGAAGGCCCTGCCGAAGAAGCCGGTATGAAAGCGGGCGACGTGATCATGCAGTTCGACGGCTACGAGGTCGAGGATACCCGCGGGCTGGTCCGCCGGGTCGGGAACACCGCCGTGGGCAAGACTGTGCGCGTCGTGGTCTTCCGCGAAGGCAAGACCCAGACCCTGCGCGTCACGCTTGGCCGCCGCGAAGCGGCTGAAGGCGTCGTTCCCGCGGCCCAGCCGGGCGAGACCGAAGCGCCGTCCGAAGCCCAAATTCTTGGCCTCACACTGTCGCAGCTCGACGACGAACTGCGCAGCCAACTGGAGCTGGACGACAACGCCAACGGCCTCGTCGTGTCGGACATCGACAACCTGTCGGAAGCCTACGAGAAAGGCATGCGCGCCGGTGACGTCATCACCGAGGCCGGCCAACAAAAGCTGTCCAGCATATCCGACCTGGAAGCCCGAATCGAGGATGCACGCGAAGCGGGCCGCAAGTCGATCCTCCTTCTGGTACGTCGCGCTGGCGAACCCCGCTTTGTAGCGCTGTCGCTGGATGCACCGGAAGATGAGCCTCAGTAAAGACGCTATTTAGTCAGAACGGGAAACGGGCGCTTTTACAAAGCGCCCGTTTTCGTTTCGAAGCGACCACCATTCAAAACGGCGTCGGGAACTCTTGCAGAGCCGTATCCTTCCGCAGGTAAAGCGGATGCTTGGCTGAGCCATCCTTGTTCAATCCTAAGCATTTCAACGGCTGTCCCGTTGCTGCAACAGCAGACAGCGCTTCGTGCACCAACGGCGCAAACCGATTGTGCAGCTTGCCGTAGGCCAGAACAATCATCTCTGCATCCATAGCCATTTCGACCAGCGCGGGAATGTTGTCCGTGCTGCACGCGAGACCGGGATCGTGCGGAATATCCTTTGGTGAGGTTGCCCGCCAGTCAAGCACGTTCCCTTTGAGGTAGCGGGTGAACCCCCAATCGCGTGCGAACATCAGTTCCCGATGACATGTAGGATCCGAGGTAGACTCATCTGCAACCGATGGATTCATACCGATAAACAGCACCGCGCGAGGGTCTGCGTCTTTCGGCGTCCAGTCTCGCGTCAGGGACTGCCGGTATCGCCCGCAATCCGAAAACTGCGCCTCACCGACAACACCGTCTGGCAAGCGAAGGCGCACCTTGCCACCAGGATCGTGAGCAGCTTGCTTCATTGCGCCACCGGGGCGACGTTGAACACCCGGCTGGGATACAGGTCACCGCCCTTGAAGTGCCCCACCGCCACGGCTTGGCCCTTCAGCGCGGCCCAGCATTCACCACCATATTCGACATCGCCACCAATCACCGGAGCAGGATTGCCATGCCTTAGCCGGGCTGCGCTCATCTCATTGCAACTGACTCGCGGCAGCTCGCTCAGGCCTTCTTCCAAAGGCCGCAAATAGGCGTCCAGCGCAGGATCGTGTGCCATCGCTTCAACCTGTTCCATCGTCACGCCATCCGCAGTACAGAAAGGGCCGGACCAAATTCGCCGCAGGCTAGCGACATGCCCGTAGCACCCCAGCGCCTCGCCAAGGTCGCGCGCAATGGACCGCACGTAGCCGCCTTTGCCACAGATCATTTCCAGCTCGACCGTATCGGCATCCGGCCGGTCGGTAAGCAGTAATTCCTCCACCCAAAGCGGTCGCGCCGAGACTTCGAACTCTTCACCTTCCCGGGCGCGCTTGTAGGCCCTTTCACCATCGATCTTCACCGCCGAGAATTTTGGCGGCACCTGCTGGATGTCACCAACGAACCGGGAAAGCGCGCTCTTGATATCTTCATCGCTCGGCCGTTCGCTGCTTTCGGCAACAACCTCACCCTCCGCGTCATCGGTGTTGGTCGCCTGCCCCAAACGCACGAGAAATCGATAAGCTTTCAACGCATCGGTGATGAACGGCACGGTTTTTGTCGCCTCGCCCAGCGCCACCGCAAGCACACCTGTCGCATCGGGATCCAGTGTTCCTGCATGGCCAGCCTTCTTGGCCTGAAGCGCCCATCGTACCTTGTTGACCACTGCGGTCGAAGTCACACCTGACGGCTTGTCCACGATCAACCAGCCCGAAATATCGCGTCCCTTGCGTTTGCGCCCCATGACCTTCCTGCCTTAGCCTGTGTAAAGATCGCCGCGTATCGCAGCACCCCGTGCAAGTCAATTCGTCAAGCGGCGCTCAATCAGCGACAACGCCTACGATCGGACCCATCGGGAAACCGCCGTCATGCCGCCCCAGTTGAGGCGCATAAAGCCGCGAGATGTTGCCATCAAAATACAGCGCCTGCGGCGTTTTCAGAAGATCGCGAAAAACCTTGGCAAAGGTATGAAAGTTCACCCTGTCCTCGGAAATGACGAACCATACCGTGCGTCCGTCGGCAGAAGAGCCCACGCCATTGCGCACATATAGGCTGTCGCTGTTTTTGAGAAAACGTGGATGCAGCTTGCCATCGATCACCAGCATCGGCCCCGACTGGCTTGCGAAACTACAGTCGGGCTTGTCCCGGTCGAAGCGTCGCGTTTCGAACACGTCCGTGCGATTTGGCCGGATGCAGAAGACCCCGTTCGGCAACAGACCAAAGTTCCCTGGTCCGTCCCGCATCACCAATGGCTTCGTTTCTTTTCCGTTCTCGACATAATACCCGACCGGGCTTCGGTCCTGATGGTACATTCCCGCGTTCATCGCGAACAAAAGCTCGCCGCCCTCTCCGCGCACATTGCGCTCCACGCTGGAAAAGCTGCCCAACGGGTCGCCGGACATCGGGTCATTCAGAAAAAGGCGCAAATTGTCTTTGCCCACGTCGACCTTGCAGGTGGTAAAACGCGCACCGTCATAGCTGATCTGCTGGCACTCGACGGCCGAAGCCGGCCCGGCTATCAGCGTCATCCCCAAAAGCACCACGCGCCACATTGGCTCAGTTCTCGACGTCGCGCCGTACGGCGTCCTGCGCGAACAGTCGCCGCGTCTCATCAAGCTGGTCAAACGTTTCATCCAGCCGGAACCGCAATTCCGGTGCGAATTTCAGACCAACCTTTTTGCCGATGATTCGGCGCAACTCGCCCTTGTTGCGACCCAAAAGCTCCAGCACGTCGGACTTGCCATGACCGCCAAGAGGCAGAACATATGCCGTCGCCACCTTCAGATCGGGCGATGTGCGCACCTCGCCCACCGTAACCGAGAGACGGTTCAGATCGGGGTCATGGATATCACCGCGCGCAAGCACATCGGCCAGCGTCCGGCGTATCAACTCTCCAACCCGCAATTGCCGCTGCGACGGTCCGGGCCCATCATGGAACTTGTTCTTTGCCATATGAATGCATCTAAGCCTTGTGCATGCCTTTGCCAAGCGATGATCACCGAGTTATGGAATGCAAACAGTAAGACGGAGAATGATATGACCGACCTGCCAGGTATCGTAGTGACGGGCGCCTCCGGCCGCATGGGCCAAATGCTGATTGAGACGGTGCAAGCCTCGGAACGCGCGCGACTTATCGGCGTGCTGGAACGAAGCGGTCACGCCTGGATTGGTAAAGACATAGGCGAAGCGATGGGCGGTGCGCCTTTGGGCATTTTTGTGTCAGACGATCCACTGGAAACAATTTCGAAAGCACATGCCGTGTTGGATTTCACGGCGCCTACAGCCACGGTCGAGTTCGCAGCATTGGCAGCGCAGGCCCGATGCGTTCACGTCATTGGCACCACCGGCCTTGCCAATGACGATCTTTCAAAGATTTCCGCGGCCGGCCGGCACGCGACCATCATTTGTGCTGGCAACATGAGCCTTGGCGTCAACCTGCTCGTTCAACTGACAAAGAAAGTCGCCGCCGCCCTGGACGAGGATTACGATATCGAAGTGATCGAGGCACATCACAACAAGAAGGTCGATGCGCCTTCTGGCACCGCACTCATGCTCGGACAGGCGGCCGCCGACGGGCGCGGAATATTGCTGGAACAGAATGCCGACCGGGGCCGCGACGGCATTACGGGCGCTCGCAAGCCCGGTCATATCGGCTTCACCGCCATTCGGGGCGGCGATATCGTGGGTGAGCATGACGTGATGTTCGCGACAGAGGGCGAACGCATCATTCTGCGTCACGTTGCTTCTGACCGCGCTGTCTTCGCCCGAGGTGCCTTGAAGGCCGCTTTGTGGGGTCAGGGACGCAAACCAGGCGAATACGACATGTTGGACGTACTGGGGTTGAACGAAAACTAATCCAGACCCGCCAGTGCCCCGTATTAGATATTGTTTGTTACGGGAGCCAGAAAATGCGCCTGACTGTTATTGCGTTAATCGCTGCGTTTGCCAGCGGACCAGCCATCGCGGAGGAGTTCGACCAGATCGACAATAAGTCTGAATTCTTGTCGGTCGTTGCTGATCGGAACCTCACCCGGCTTGGTATCAACCTTACTGTGACGCCTTCCGGCCAAATCAAGGGAAAGGCTTTTGGTCGCCCGGTTACAGGTGCTTGGCAATGGAAATCGGGCTATTTCTGTCGCGATCTATACTGGGGTCAGAGAAATCTTGGTCCAAACTGCCAGGCGGTAAAGGTTCAGGGTTCCACGGTCCGTTTCATCTCTGACCAAGGCGCCGGAGAGTATGCAGATCTAAACCTGCGTTAGTGTGTTAGGCGGGGCATTGCTCAGAAGTCGATGGCAATGCCCTTCTTCTCCCAGTCCCCGAAGCGCACTGGTTCGGGGCCTTTCCGCCCGCCCAACTCGGTCGGCATATTGATTTCTTCAGCCGCCTTGCGACGTTCCTCGGCCTCTGCCAAGGCGCGTTTTGCTTCGGGGGGCAGGTCCTTGCTTTCGTCTGTCATGGCCGGGCTTCCTTCCTCTGGGTACGCCTGATATAGGCCCGTTCTGTTCAAAGGCCAAGGAACTGACATGCCCTCGCCCACCCCCCGCAGTACCGCCGTGGCCCTGCTTGACAAGGTCATGGGGGAAGGCCGCCTTCTGGCTGAGCTCAACGCTCCGCTCTCGCGCCTTTCACCTGCGGATCGCGCGCGCGCATTACGTCTGGCCAGCGACACGCTGCGCGGTATCGACCGGGCCGACCGTCTGTTGGCCCGCCAGTTGCGCAAGACACCGCAACTGCACGTAATGAATATCCTCCGCCTCGGCACGGTCGAACTTTGCATGGGCGGGGACGCACACGGCGTGGTGGACGAACTGGTGTCGCTCGTTGGAACGAATCCACGCTACAAGCGCTTGCGCGGGCTGGTAAATGCAATTCTGCGACAGATGGCGGGCGACGCCGGCAAGCCTTGGAAAGACCTGCGCATCCCTCGCATGCCCGGTTGGCTGCGCGAGCCACTCGTCCAAGCGTGGGGCAACGGTGCGGTCGCGGCGATGGAAAATGCGCAGTTTGCAGGTGCCCCCGTAGACCTGACACTGAAACCAGACGAAGACCCTCACGAATGGGCCGAGCGACTGGGCGCGGCGGTTTTGCCGAGCGGTTCACTGCGACTGACGGACCCGGGTCAGGTCTCGGCCCTTCCCGGTTTTTCGGATGGCGCCTGGTGGGTGCAGGACGTTGCAGCCGCCATGCCCGCGCGTATTCTCACGCCAAAGGCGGGTGAGCGCGTTCTCGATCTCTGTGCCGCACCTGGCGGCAAGACGCTGCAACTCGCTGCGGCAGGCGCGCAAGTCACTGCGCTGGATATTTCGGAAAAGCGGATGGAACGCGTGTCTGAAAACCTCAGCAGAACCCAGCTTGTCGCCGATCTTGTCGTTGGCGATGCACTTGAGTACCAACAGGCTCCTTTTGACGCCATCCTTGTCGATGCGCCGTGTTCCGCTACAGGCACGATCCGCCGCCATCCCGATCTGCCCTACGCCAAGGACGGCTCGGAGTTCGGCGCGCTGATCGAATTGCAGGCGAAAATGATCGATCACGCGCTTACCCTTCTGAAGCCCGGTGGCCGGCTGGTCTTCTGCACCTGCTCGCTTCTGCCGGACGAAGGTGAGGTCCAGATCGAGGACGCGCTTGCCCGTCATTCCGGCCTGCAGACAGACCGCTCGGCGCTCGACTTGCCCGGCATCGAGACTGACTGGCGTACCGAGGAAGGCGGCCTTCGCCTACGACCGGACTACTGGCCCGATCTTGGCGGAATGGACGGGTTTTATGTCGCGGTACTGCACCGGGACTAGGCAAGCCTGTCGCGTTCCTCCGTGACTTGAGCTGCTGGGCAGAGTATACTTGCCAAACAGCGCCAAAAAGAGCGTGCCGAGGCTGGGAACCGATGTCGACACCCGATCAAGATATACCGCGCGTAACGCGGCTGCTCAATCGTCTGGCGGCTCGCCGGGCAACGTTCGGCGGCCGAATAACTGCATTCCTGTCACAGCCCGACCCACGTACCATCGGCAGCTTCGCCCGGGGCCGGCAGCTTTGCGCCGGGAACTTCCTGTTTGCGGGCACCCTTGTGCGGGACTCCGAAAAGTCGCCGTGGGATATCCACCCTCCGGACACTGCTTTTTCCCGAGAAGTACATGGATTTACATGGCTGGACGACCTTGCGGCGGCCGGGGATGCCAAGGCACGTTCCTGTGCGCAAGACTGGCTCTGGCGCTGGATCGAACTTTATGGGCGCGGGCGTGGCCCCGGCTGGACACCTGATCTTGCAGGGCGGCGCGTCATCCGCTGGATCAATCATGCGATCTTTTTGCTGTCGGGCCGAACACAGGCGCAATCCGATCTATTTTTGCGATCGCTCTCGCAGCAAACGCAGTTCCTTGCGCGGCGTTGGCGTGCAACCGCACCCGGGCTTCCCCGGTTCGAGGCTCTGACCGGCCTTGTCTACGCCGGCCTTTCCCTTGAGGGGTTATCGGCGAATGTAGTCCCGGCGTCGGTCGCCTTGGCCCGTGAGTGCGCGCGTCAGATTGATGAACAGGGTGGTCTGCCTACCCGAAACCCTGAAGAACTGCTAGAAGTCTTCACGCTGCTGACCTGGGCCGCCGAAACCTTGACCGAGGCCGGGCAAAACCCCTTGCCCGCGCACTGGACGGCCATCGAACGCATCAGCCCCACGCTGCGCACCCTTCGCCATGCCGACGGCGGGCTTGCCTGCTTTCACGGCGGAGGGCGGGGAATTGACGGTCGGCTCGATGCCGCGCTTGCGGCAAGCCAGATAAAAGGGCGCCATGCAAACGGCCTGTCCATGGGGTTTGCTCGGCTCAGCGCGGGGCGCAGCTCCCTGATCATCGACGCCGCCGTTCCACCCCAAGCGAAGGCGTCTGCCAGCGCGCATGCCTCCACGCTCGCGTTTGAATTGACGGCAGGGCGGCGGCCGTTGATCGTGAATTGCGGTAGCGGTGCCACTTTCGGTGCTGCCTGGCGTCGCGCCGGACGGGCCACGCCGTCACATTCGACCCTTGTGCTTAACGGCCAATCCAGCAGCCGCCTCGGGAAGGGACCGCAAAAGCAGGACTATCTGGTCGAAGGCCCCCGGGACGTTCCGATCAGGGTGAACCACGCGCCGGATGGCCTGACATTCGAAGGCGGTCACGACGGTTATGTCCGGGGGTACGGACTTACACACGTGCGCAAGCTGGAAATGACATTTGACGGACGCGGCATCGCGGGCGAGGATATGCTTCTTGCCTTGGAGGACTCAGACAAAAAGCTTTTTGATCGTGCCATCGATGCGATGAAGCTAAGGGGCGTTCCGTTTGACATCCGGTTTCACCTGCATCCCGATGTCGATGTCTCTGTCGATATGGGTGGAACTGCCGTCTCGATGGCGTTGAAAAGCGGTGAAATATGGATCTTCCGAGGTGATGGCAGCACCAGCCTGTCCGTAGAATCAAGCGTTTATCTGGAATCCGGCAGGCTGAAGCCACGTGCGACCAAACAAATCGTTCTATCCGGCCGCGCAATGGAGTATGCGACGCGCACAAGGTGGTCACTGGCCAAACCGCAGGACTCTCCGATCGGCGTGCGCGATCTGGCAGAAGACGGACGAAAACCAGTGGCGCTCAGTTGAACGATACCCATAGACTGCCACAAGGACAGGTTGCCCAATGACCGATCTCGCCCCCCTGCGCCGCGCGCTGCTTTCCGTTTCCGACAAGACCGGTCTGGTCGATTTGGGCCATGCGCTAGTCAAACGCGATGTGGAGTTGCTGTCCACCGGCGGCAGCGCCAAAACGCTGCGCGACGCGGGACTCGACGTAAAAGATGTGGCCGAAGTGACGGGCTTTCCAGAAATGATGGACGGACGCGTCAAGACGCTCCACCCGATGGTGCATGGCGGGCTTCTGGCGCTGCGCGACAATGACGACCACCGGGCATCGATGGACGAGCACGGTATCGGCCTCATCGACCTGCTGGTGGTGAACCTCTACCCGTTCGAGGAAACCGTCGCCAAGGGCGCCGACTATGACACCTGCATCGAGAATATCGACATCGGTGGCCCGGCCATGATCCGCGCGGCGGCCAAGAACCACGCCTTCGTCAACGTCGTCGTGGATGTTCAGGATTACAAGGCCCTGCTGGCCGAGCTGGACACCCATGATGGTCAGACAACCTATGCTTTCCGCCAAAAACTGGCGCTCAACGCCTATGCGCGCACCGGCGCGTATGATGCCGCCGTCTCGGGCTGGATGGCCGGAGCCCTGAACGAGACCGCTCCGCGCCGCCGCGCCGTGGCCGGACAGCTGGCGCAAACCCTGCGCTATGGCGAGAACCCGCATCAAAGTGCGGCGTTCTACACCGACGGCTCCGCCCGTCCCGGCGTCGCGACGGCACAACAGGTGCAGGGCAAGGAACTCAGCTACAACAACATCAACGACACCGACGCAGCGTTTGAGCTGGTCAGCGAGTTCGCCCCCGTCGACGGCCCCGCCTGCGCCATCATCAAACACGCCAACCCCTGCGGCGTGGCCCGCGCCAGCACGCTGAAAGAGGCTTACATGCGCGCCTTTGACTGCGACCGCACTTCAGCCTTCGGCGGCATCATCGCGCTGAACCAGCCGCTTGATGGCGCCACCGCTGAAGAGATTGCCGGCATCTTCACCGAAGTGGTGATCGCGCCTGGCGCCGACGACGACGCCAGGGCTGTTTTCGCCACGAAGAAAAACCTACGCCTGCTCACCACCGATGGCCTTGCCGACCCGGCCCAGGCCGCGTTGATGCTCAAGCAGGTCTCGGGCGGCTACCTCATGCAGGACAAGGACAGCGGGCAGGTGTCGGCGGACGACCTCAAGGTTGTGACCAAGCGCGCGCCGTCGGACCAGGAAATGGCTGACATGCTGTTCGCCTGGAAGGTCGCCAAGCACGTGAAATCCAACGCCATCGTCTACGTCAAGGATGGCGCGACCGTGGGCGTCGGCGCGGGCCAGATGAGCCGCGTCGACAGTTGCCGCATCGCCGCCCGCAAATCGCAGGATATGGCTGCGGAGCTGGGTCTCTCCGCGCCGCTCACCCAGGGCAGCGTGGTGGCGTCCGACGCGTTCTTTCCCTTTCCCGACGGCTTGCTGACAGCCGCCGAGGCCGGCGCGACCGCAGTAATCCAACCGGGCGGTTCTATGCGTGACGACGAGGTGATCGCCGCCGCCGACGAGGCCGGGCTCGCCATGGTCTTGACCGGCATGCGCCATTTCCGGCACTAAGAACCGAAACGATAAGCGGCCGGCACATGCAAGCGGGCCTTGAAGGAGAGCAGTATGCGCACGCTTGCGTGGGTCGCGGGTATCATTTTCGTACTCGATCAGATCACTAAATACTGGATCGTCCAGATCCTGGACCTCAAGACAGTGCGCTCGATCGAGGTCCTGCCGCCCTATCTGAACCTCGAAATGGCCTGGAACACCGGCATCAACTTCGGCGCCTTCGCCGGGGCCAGCCCCTGGATCTGGATTGTGGTCGCTCTGGTGATTGTAGGGGCGGTTTTGTGGTGGGTCTGGACCGACCCGCATGGCCGCTGGCAGCAGATTTCGGCAGGTCTTTTGGTGGGGGGGGCTCTCGGCAACGTCATCGACCGCCTTATCTACGGCGCCGTTGCGGACTTCCTGAACATGTCATGTTGCGGCTTCACTAACCCGACCTCGTTCAACGTAGCCGATATCGCGGTTTTCATTGGTGCCTTTGGCATGGTAATCTTCAGCTCGGACGGTAAAAAGGCGGCGTGACGTTCCGGAGCGAATAGGGTAAGTCTGACGGAACGGAGCAGGAGTGGGCAATGAAACTTCCGGCGATTTTGGTCTTGACCCTCGCGATGGCGGTCTCCGCCTGTGGTGGTCGTGACAGGGACATCACGCTTTCGCGGATCAAGAACACGGGCAACGGACCCGAAGAGTTCAACATCGTCCCCGGAAAGCCCCTCCAGGCTCCTGATAGCTATCGCGCCTTGCCCGCACCCACGCCTGGCGGCACCAACATCACCGACCCCACACCGCGCGGTGACAGCGTGGCCGCGCTTGGCGGCAATCCCGCTGCGCTGGCCAACACCGGGATCGGACGCGCCGACGGTGGCCTCGTGAACTATGCCAACCGCTTCGGCGTCGTGCCGGGCATCCGCCAGACCCTCGCGCGCGAGGATGTCGAGATCCGCCGCCAGCGCGGTCGTGTCAACATCCTGAATATCGGCAGGAATGATGACTATAACCTCGCGTATAAGCGCCAGTGGCTGGATTCGAGCGCCGAGGCGACTCGCTTGCGCCGGATCGGGGTTCCCACACCCTCATATCCGCCGGCTGGTACAAGGCGCTGACACCAGCCGACCGCTCACAACAAGGTCAGAACTGTTGAATCGTCTCGTGGGCGGCGTATCTACCCTGCAATGTGTTCGCATTCTTTAAGGGAGTCCCCCATGCGCAATTGGCTATCCGGCGTGTGCCTTTTCGTTATGTCTGCCGCATCGGCCGCAGCTGATGACATGGTCACCACGTTTTCACTGAAAAACGGCATGGATGTCGTCGTCATCGAGGACCACCGCGCACCTGTCGTGATGCACATGGTTTGGTACCGCGCAGGCTCCGCTGATGAGAACCCGGGGGTCTCGGGCGTGGCGCATTTTCTCGAGCATCTCCTGTTCAAGGGAACCAAGAACATGGCACCGGGAGAGTTCTCTTCCACCGTTGCCCGCAACGGGGGTTCCGACAACGCGTTTACGAGCTATGACTATACCGCCTATTTTCAGCGCGTGGCCGCCGACCGGCTTGAGCTTATGATGAAGATGGAAAGTGACCGCATGGTCAACCTCCAGCTCGACGAGGAAGACATCCTGACAGAGCGCGATGTCATCATCGAAGAGCGCAACCAACGGATCGAAAACAATCCATCCGCCCTGTTCCGTGAGCAGCAAGGCGCAGCACAGTACCTCAACCACCGCTATGGCGTTCCGATTATCGGCTGGCAGCACGAGATGGTTGATCTGTCGCTTGCCGACGCGCTGGACTATTACAAGACCTACTACGCCCCCAACAACGCCATCCTTGTTGTTGCAGGAGACGTAACGCCCGACGAAGTGCGCGACCTTGCCCAGGAATACTATGAACCCATCCCGGCCAATCCGACGCTGCCCGAACGAAACCGCCCGCAGGAGCCGCGCCAATTGGCCGAGCGACGGATACTCTTTCAGGACGCTCGCGTTGCGCAACCATACCTTCAACGGTCCTACTTGGCTCCCGAGCGGGATTCTGGCGACCAAAAGACCGCGGCGGCCCTGACCATCCTGGCCGACGTATTGGGCGACGGCACCACCTCGATCCTTAACGAGAAGCTCCAATTCGACACACGCACGGCTGTCTATACCGGAGCGTACTACGGCGGCACGGCGCTGGATGACACGACGTTCAATCTTACGGTCGTACCCGCACCCGGCTTCACCCTCGAACAAGCCGAGCAGGCAATGGATGATGTGATCACCACCTTTCTTGAAGACGGCTTCAACGCGGAACGCCTCGAGCGGATCAAGACCAGCATCCGCGCAGCGCAAATCTATGCGCGCGACGATGTCGGCTCCTTGGCCAACCTCTATGGTCGCGGCCTGACTCAGGGGCTGACGGTCGAAGATATTCAGTCTTGGCCCGATATCCTTCAGGCCGTAACGGAAGAGGACGTGATGAAAGCCGCACGTGACCTGTTCGCTCAGGACAACAATTCCGTCACCGGCTACATTTCTGCAGAGGAGGTGACCCAATGAACCGCCTTGCCGCAATCATCTTGTCTGCTGTCGTTCTGCTGGCCGGGCTCCCGGCCAGCGCCGAAGTAGATATCAAGGAGATTACCACACCGGGCGGTATCGACGCGTGGTTGGTCGAAGATCATTCGATTCCCTTCGTCGCTCTCGAATTGCGCTTTCGCGGGGGTACGTCGCTGGATGCGCCGGGTAAACGTGGCGCCGTCAACCTGATGACCGGTCTTCTCGAGGAAGGTGCCGGAGACCTGGACGCTCGGGCGTTCTCCCGTGCAACCGAAACGTTGGCCACCTCGTTTTCCTATGACGCGGGACCCGACTCGCTAGGGGTGTCAGTCCGGTTTCTGACCGAAAATCGCGAAGCCTCGATGGCGCTTTTGCGCGATACCCTCATCAATCCGCGCTTCGACGAGGAAGCGATAGAGCGGGTTCGCGCGCAGATCATCTCGATTATCCAGTCGGATGCGAAGGACCCTCAGGAAATTGCTGGCAACAGTTTTTCCTCACTCGTCTACGGCGACCATCCTTATGGCAGCGATGAAAATGGAACTGTTGAAACCGTATCTGCACTGACCCGTAGCGACATTGTTGAAGCACACGCGTCAACCATGGCACGCGATCGGCTCTATGTCAGTGCCGTGGGCGACATCACCAGCGAGGAACTGTCGGCGCTGCTCGATAAGCTCTTGTCGGATCTGCCCGAAACCGGCGCGCCGCTGCCCGACGACGCCACGCTCAACCTGCCAGGTGGCATAAAGGTGGTGGATTACGATACCCCGCAGTCTATCGCTCTCTTTGGCCAACCCGGCCTGGAACGGGAAGACCCCGATTTCTTTGCGGCTTTCATCCTGAATCACATTCTTGGTGGCGGCGGTTTTGAAAGCCGGCTGATGACCGAAGTCCGGGAAAAAAGGGGGCTGACCTATGGCGTCTATTCCTATCTCGCAGATCGGGATGATGCCCAGGTCTGGATGGGCAGCGTCGCGTCCGCCAATGACCGTGTGGCCGAGGCGGTTGAAGTCATCACCGCCGAATGGAAGCGCTTGCGCGAGAACGGCGTCACTGAAGAGGAACTTGAAGACGCCAAGACCTATCTCACGGGCGCCTATCCCCTTCGGTTTGATGGGAATGGAACAATCGCCAACATAGCCGTTGGAATGCAGATGGACGGCCTTGGCACGGAATACATCGCCAACCGCAATGACAAGGTGAACGCTGTCACGTTGGAGGAGATCAATCGGGTCGCCCGTGAACGCCTTAATCCCAACAGGTTAACGTTCGTTGTTACAGGTCAACCAGAAGGATTGACCGGCACGATTAACTAAGACCCTGGCGAGGAAACTGAGATCCGGATTTTGACAAGCCGACCAGTTATGGGAAGTGATGCATAAAAAAACGGTTTTACCAAGCTCAGACTTTTGAGGTTGAGCATGCGGCATCACAGTTGATCGATCGAAAGTGTATCGCTGGGTTCAGAAGTTCGGGCCTGAGCTGACAAAGCGACGCTAAGCGGAATAGCAACAATCCGGACCATCAAACTTGGCTAAATCCATCACAAGCAAACAGGCGGTATTGGCGAAGTTGCCTTCATCGGCGGCTTCTTCAACGCCGCCGCATAACTTCTGGTGACACGAGGGCCTGCACTTACACTCTTCGGGTGAATGCAAAAGTCCCGTCAAAACAACTCGATTACATCAGTGATGTCGTCGAATTCGAGGATTTTGTTGAGACAGCTCAGAATCCTATCGCAATCCGCACTGGAAAAACTTTTTTCAGACTGAAATAGACAGTCGCGAAACTTGAAGTTCAGCTCTTCTTCCGTGAGAGGGTTGCCCGGACTGCCTTTTGTCTCTGCAATCCGCGTTTGGAAACTACTTCCGCTTTTAAGCACAATTTCCATTTCAACGGGAACAACGCTGGCGGCGTCCATTTCAAACTCTTCCACCGAAAACCTTTTGGCCAGACCGGTAATATCTTTTCTTTCCAGCACCTTAATCCTTTCGAAATCATCAATTTTCGGCCAACCCTTCGTGAAAGCCAGTGCAGCCGTGTATTGCGCACTGAACTGAGCATCTACTGTGGGGTTATCTCGAATGACGAAGGTGTGACCGATCTGGCCCATCGATTGAGGCGGTAAGAAAATCGTCCCACTTTCGATATCTTGCCATTTGAAGCCATGCTTGGCGCTCAGATGGAGGGCCGCATCGATAACTGGATGGGAGCAACGGCAGCAGGGGTATGGCTTCACACTGACATTCGCGGTCTCAAAATCGAGGCCTATGCGGTCGAGCAAGTGCGTCGGGTCACATTGGCCGTTCGCATACAATTCTCGCAATCCAAACTGACCGTCTACGATATTCTTCGCTCCTGTGATGCCACCGGCAGCAAGGAATGCTGATTGAACACCGGCCGAAGAGCTGAAGCCGGGTTGGATTCTCTTGGCCAGAACTCCGTCAACCAAACCCTGTCTGTTTGCATGAATTTGAGAGTACGCCAAGCCGAACGCGTTCGACATTGAATCTCGGTCAAGTTTCAACAATCGTCCACATGCACCGGCGCAGGCGAATGGCCCCCATAGGGTTGTCGGAAGCCAGCCCACATGAAGGTGGCGGATAAAGGCCATGCCTAGCCGATTGGAGATGTCCAAGCCTATGGCCAGCGCTGCAATAAACTCTCGGCCGCTGATTTTTCTGGAACGAACCCAGCTCGGCTTGCCGAAGCTTTCTGGAGATTTCAAAACTTCACACGTAGCCAGAAGTGCGGGAACCAGGGTGACACAGCCGTGGTTCACAGCACCATCGTGTGTATCATCGAAATCGTTGGCGTGACCCATTGCCGAGTTGATCAGCGCTGCAGAGAGAGGGCTGGTTTTTTCCCCGAACGAAAAAACGGTGGCGTGGCCACTTCCTCCCCAGAAGGCCAATGTTTCCCGTAATTCATTGATCCCTCTGGCGCTACTGCCTGCAAGAATGCACCCCATGGTGTCGGTAAAGAGGTCCGCCGTATGTTTCAAAACGGCTTCGGGTACATTTCTGCTTTCAAACGTTGCTGCATACTCGATGAGAGGAAGGATAGAGTCTTTATCGCGCGCCGATGTCGATTTCATGATTGCGCCCCGTGGAGTTTGCCATTGGCCAAAACAATAAGCTTTGCGTTGTAGTCTCAGCACCTTTCAGGCTGTTTGCGTTTACTTTTGGTATGCGATGTCCATGCACAGATCTTCGCAGGCGGGATGAGAACGCTGGACAAGATTTTCCGCCGCCAAACTTGGCTGATTTCTTGCTTCCGGTCTGCTGCGCCTTGTGGCATCGATCTCACCTGCAATCCGCCAACTACCTGTAAACATAGATTGGACTGGTCCAGGCACGGGTGCCGTCTTCCTGCGTGAGACGGATATAGATTGGATTGTCCCCATCGTCTTTCAGCATGATCTTGCGGGCGAAGCTCAGCGCGCGGTGGGAATTTTCATCCGGCAGGCGGAACACTTTCACGAAGCGCGGAAGTTCGCCCGATACGTCATATATCGTGTCTTCCAATCCGATCTCGGCAATCTTCTGTTCGAAGGACACCAGCGGCGTCTGCAACTTCAGGCTGCCCGAATCCTCGTCGGCGAGCGATATGTCAAATCCGCCGTAGTTCCCCGTGGTCAGAGCCTTCCAGGACAAGCTATTTCCATCGACTCCCAATGACTTGTCCCGGTTCAGGAAATTTAGTGGCGTTGCATCGGTGACCGCGTTGCCGGAGACATCGGCTGAACCATCCCAGATAACCTCGCGGAAACGCCCGCGATACTCTGCCCCTTCCCAATGAACCCGGATACGACGGCCTAGGTCGTCTTTGCCATAAGGCCGGACCGTCTCAGCGAGTTCCAGACCGTTGAAGATGTCGACCCGTTCAATTGGCGCCGTTGTTTCGATTGAAACGAACAGTTCCATCTCGCCCGAAGGCAGGTGCACGATATCACCCATCATCGCGCGATCCGCTACGGTCCCTTCAGCATTCTCAAACAGCGATGGATCATCGTGATAGAGCAGACCATTTTCCGTGAATCGGCCTTCAAGATCCACAATCATTCGCCCGTTTGCGCCACCTGTAGTTCCGTAGTGATGACGCTTGCGCTGGCAGTCCAACAAAGTCTCGCGGTCCAGTTTGTCCATCAGAAAACAGGACAACCCGCCAATCGCTCCAAACTTGCCGGCACCGGGATAAGAGGCGCCCGGCCTTCCTTTGTGTCCGTCAGAATTGGTGACGACCCCCACGCGATATCCCAGCCGGAAGGCGTCATGCAGAATCCACTCGAACGTACCCCACGACGAATGCACCTCGACCGACCGCTCGAAACGCCCGTCATGCGCAACAGAGATGTCCGCGTAACGGCCGCCACAATGGGCATACATCACCACGTCCCACTCACCGGCGTCGGCAAGGTCCGCGAACAGTGCTTCGCAGGTAAGTGCGTCCGAACCGTTTACGTCGCCGCCCTCGATCAGGGCGTGGGACGAGCGTCGGATCGTCCGGTTGTCAGTCGGAAAATAGACGTTGCGGTCCCCTCCGAGCGACGTGTTCCCCGACCACTCGTATCCCGGCAGCGCCACGTAGGTGCCGGGCTGATCATAGGTAGCGGTTAGGCGATTAAGCTCAGACCAGAACGCATCCGTGATCTGGAAGTCGTTGCCCTGATGCCCGCAGGCATCGACAAAGGCCAAGTCGCGGGCAAAGCTGAAATACTGGTCGGCCGAACCCGTGCCGATGGTTTCCTCGGATTGGCCGTGCATGTCGCCCCAGAAATGGATCAGGTCGGTGTCCTCGATCAGCAGAGGGTTCGTCTCGGCCACCACCGAGCCTTCCGCGTCTTTCAGGCGGACCGAAACGCGGCCCGGATTGGTTACCGACAGCCCGTCGATCACTGTCGCCCGCTGGCCACGTTCCATTTTGACCGTTTCGGGCAGGCCTTCTATCTGGCCGTCCGCCTCGATGGTCAGCGTCGTATCGCACTTGTCGGACGGGTTGCCCCATGCATCCTCGCCCTTCATTTTCAACGCAAATGCCTGCCCCACGCGCCGCCGGGTCGGAAGCACGGCGACATACCGTTCCGGCGCACCAGGCACGATCGCGATCATCGGCTGCACCGGTAGAGGCTGGAAATTGAACGTCGCGATCGGGTCGGCCAACACGCGAAACTCGAACGTGTCCTCGCAGAAGGTCTGCAACCGCATCCCCGGGCCACCGTGATCGGTCACACCAAACCGCACGGTAATGGTTTCGCCTTCGGTCAGGTACCCCTTGACCACCTTGATCCAGAGCGTGCGGTCCCACGGACGCACATTGGCCTTGGGGTCCCATCTGACCTGCAGCACAGCGCCATTTGACGCCTCCACCACAGTGTAGTTCGCCCCCTTCGGGTCGTCGAACTGCGGATTGCTCTGGTCCGATGCAAACCGGAAACAGATTCGCAGACTGCCGGAGTCGTCGATACCGTAGAGCCCGGCCGTGTAAGTCAGGGTAAAGGACGCGTAGGAGCCTGCTTCGAAATCTCCGTCAGGTGTGATTGACGCGGCTCCGAGCTGATCGAGGGGAATCGCGTCGCGCACGACCCCGCTGTTCATGTCGGTCCAGGGTGTGGCAGAGTCAGTCGCAGACATGGATTACGTCCTTTGCTTTTCGTTCTGTTGAGCTTGGGAGGCGTCGATCTAGCCAAAGGTCTCGACAAGGAAGGTCGAGAGGGGGGGGTAATAACTGATCAACATCAAGTCGAAGATCAGCACCAAAATGAATGGCCAGACATTGCGGACGATATCCTCGATCTTCACGTCGGTTATCGCCGAGGCTATGAAAAGGTCGACACCCAACGGCGGCGTGACGGTCCCGATGGACAGGTTCACCACCATGATGATGCCGAACACCAGCGGATCAATCCCGAAGGTCATCGCAGCCGGGTAAAGAATTGAGGTAAATATCACGATCGCCGCGGCGGCGTTCATCATGCAACCCACCACCAGCAGGAAGATATTGACGAAAAGGATATAGATGACTTGCGTGCTCGCGGTCTCCGCAAGGTACTGCGAGATCCCCTGCGGGATCTGGTTAATGGTCAGCAACCATGCAAAGACATGCGCGCTGTTCATGATGAACATCACGACCGACGACGACAGCACCGCCTTGAAGAACGCGTTGTAAAGCGCCTTCACCTTCAACTCGCGAAAGGCCAGGCCAACGACAAGCCCATAGGCCACTGCCACGATGGCGGCTTCGGTCGGGGTAAAAACGCCGCCGTAGATCCCGGTCAAGATGATGACCGGCATCATCAATGGCCAGAAGGCGGATTTGAACGACGCCAGCACTGCCCCGCCGCCCTCGAAAGAAACCTTCTCGATCTGCGTTTCGCGCTTGGTCATCAGGTAGTTCAGGATCAGCATGCTGATACAGATCAGCACCCCCGGCAGGAATCCGGCCAGGAACAGGTCGGAAATCGATACGCCCGTGACCACACCGTAAAGGATCAGCAGGATCGACGGTGGAATAATCATCCCCGTCACGCCCGCTGCGGCAATCGTTGCCGCGATGAAGGCAGGGCGATAGCCTTTCTCCGTCATCGGGTCGTTCATTACGCCCCCGATGGCCGCGACCGTAGCCGCGTTCGAGCCCGACAGCGCAGCAAAGAAGCTCGATGCCAAGATCGCTACCGCGCCCAGCCCGCCGCTCATGTGACCGACCAGCGACTGCGCAAAATTCACCAGCCTCCGCGACATGCCCCCGGTGGACATGACCTCGCCGGCAAGGATGAAGAAGGGAATCGCCAGCAAGGGGAAAGAGTCGTTCGATCCCACGATCTTGAGCGCGACGATCTCTAGGTTGATGCCGCTGACCAGAAGGCCCGCCACGGTCGCCAGACCGAGTGCCACCGCGATCGGCACCCGCAGCGCCATCAACACGACCAGCGTTACGAATATGGATGCGATAATCATGATCTGGTCCTTTACCTGGATCGTCCGCGGGACGGCGTCAGTGATCGTCGGCCGACAGGTCGGCCAAGGGCAGGGTTGCCTGTTTTACAAGCTGTTCGAGCGTGAACAGGATGCCGAAGGCCGCTCCTGCCGGGGCCGCGGCGAAAAGCCAGATCAGCGGGATCTGCATCGCCGGTGATATCTGGCTCGCGGCGCTCTCTGCCGCATGCCAGCCGGTGTAAAAAACAACCGCAAGGAAACCGATCACACATAGCGACGAGAACACAAGTGCACCGCGCATCAAGGGCGCCGGAAGGCGCTGCACAAACACCCCGATGGCCGCGTGTATATTGCGTCGCAACCCGATGGCCGTGCCCAACGCGACCAGCCAGACGAACAGATACCGGATCAGCTCGTCAGGAAAAGAAAGCGAGTCCTGAATGACGAACCGGTACCACACAGTCAGCACCCCCAGCCCCAGCATTACCGCAAAAGCCAGGACGCAGGCCGCCGCCAGAAGTTTTTCAGTCGAGTCCATGAGAGTTTTCAGACCGCTCATCTCAATCAATCCTTCCTGTGTTTCCAGCGGCGGACCGGCTTACTCTGCGTTCACCACAGCGTCGATCAGGTCTTGGCCCAGGCGATCGCTGTACTCTTCCCAGACAGCCGACATCTTGTCCTGAAAGGCTTGGGACTGCTCTTGGGTCAGACGGGTCACGACCATACCGTCCGCTTCCATTTCTGAAAGCAACTCGCCCTCGACACGATTGATCTCTTCGCGCTCCCAGGCCTCGGTCTCCTTGGCGACGCTGGCGATCAGCTCCTGCGTCGCTTCGTCGAAGCCCGCAAACTTGCCGTCATTGATCAGGAACATGATCCCGGCCCACTGGTGGTTCGAAAGGGTGATGTTGCCCTGCACCTTGTCAAAGCCGAAAGCGCGGACATTGCCGACGGGATTGTCCTGACCATCCACGGTGCCCTGTTGAAGGCCGGTGAAAACCTCCGATATCGGCATCGGGGTTGAATTCGCGCCCAGTGCATCGAACGTCGCGACGTTTAGCGGGTTGTTGATCACACGAAACTTGATGCCCTGCATATCTTCAGGTGCTTCGACCTTGGTGTCGCGCGTGGTGATTGTACGAAACCCGCTTTCGTACATGGCAAGGGTTCGAATGCCGATCTTCTCTCTCATGTCCTCGAACATAGATTGGCCGACCTCGCCGTCCGACACAGCATAGGCATGCTCGCGATCGCGGAACACAAAGGGCAGATAAAACACGTCGAGTTTGGGGTAGAAGCTGGCGACGTTGGTCGTCGGCACCAGCGCGATGTCTACCACGTTGACGCGCATCGCCTCGACCAACTCCTTGGACGACCCGATGGTCGAATTCGGGAACACCTGAACGGTAATGTTGCCATTGCTACGCTCTTGTACCGTATCGGCAAAACGCTGAGCGCCCTGCGCCAGAGGATGCGACTCGTTGTAGGGATGGCCGAACTTAAGTGTCATTTCCGGGAAGTCGGCAGCTATGGCCGGACCGTTCAGCGCAAGGCTCGTCGCGGCCACCGCCACGGCAGATCGGATCATCCGGCGGAAAGTGCGCAATGCTGCGGGATGGCGTTCTTGAGGAGGATAGTACATTGGAAAGCTCCCTGTTGTGTACATTCGTTTCTTTTATTCAATCCCGCCTTGTCCACGGCGGTTACTTCCACCGCGCCGGGTTGGGCGCGGTGTCTAGAAATTCCATCTCTCGGTCGCTCGGGGGAACAAAGGCGCGCTGCCAGATAACTGGCGTCTGACGAAACGTTTCGCTGCGGATCGTCAGAGTCAGACCGGTCACACCGAAAGGCATGTTGATCCGTCGTGTGACCCTTGGGGGAAATGTGCCGCAAAGCATCGTTTGCTCAGTATGCACCGTGGGCGTATTCAGCTTGTCGGCAAGCAAGTCGCGCACTGAGACCCCATCGAGATCTGACGGCTCCATCGCCAGAAGATCAGGAAACCGCGAGGCAGGCAGGTAAAGCTCACTGAAAATTTCAAACTCACGGTTGACGCTTATCAGCCTCTGGATTTTGACGTATCCTTTTGACTCGCTCTGCAGAAAACGGGACCACGGGCCTTGAGCCTCTGTGTGCTCGATGCTCTCGGTTTCGAAGAAAACCGGCAACAGGTCGCCATTTTCTTCCGACCTGAATCGGAAGTGACGCAGATGTTCATCTGGAGGACGGACGCCAGACACGAAGGTTCCGGACCCATGCACGCGCACTACGGCACCCATTGCCGACAAATGCCTCAACGCGTGCTGTATAGTACCGAGACTGTATCCAAGCTGCGCCACCAGCTGACCTTCGGACGGAAGCTGATCGCCCGGCCGCAGATCTCCTTTTTCGATCTGATCAAGAAGGATTTCACTTGCCAGTTTATACTTGGCCTTGCGACGCCCCCGCACTTCAGCTTCCTGCATATGATCGTCTCCTTTTCCCTCTTCTATATAGTATTACGCGATTCCCACAAAACTCTTATAGATTTCGACCACCTTCCAACTCAAAGCCTGGCAAAATTTGTGCAGAATTTAAGTCATATGCAATTTTTTAAAGCGATACTCGTGCGTGAAAACTGACAGACTCCGGCCACGCCCCGTCGAAAAAGCTCCTTGATGTAGCTCAAATAAACGAAAATTCGTAATTTCAGAGAATATACCAGAGCGAATCGGCCAGCCTCCCTTTATACCTATATATAACTTTACGATCTGACTCGGATCTTGCCTTTGGTGCGCTCCGCCTACCTTCGGCATCGCGCGCGCAGGACTGATGAAGGCACGTCCGGCCTGCGTGCACTGGAACGTACGTGAAGAATTCCGCGATCAGCTTCCAGGTATCAAGACAGCACTGTCGCGCGACAAAGGGCAGTTGCGCCATAATAAGAGCGGCCTCCCGAAACGAGTGACGCGCTCCAAGTTCGGCCTATAGCTTTTGCATTTCCGGCGTCGCACGATCCGGCAGAAGGTGATTTAGCGGCGACGGTGGAGAGCTTTGGGGTTCAGCACAGCGTGAACTTGGCATGGCTTGATCCGGGGAGATTTCACCTTCATGCGCCCCCCAAGTTCTTTCACTCCCCAGTGACAGTTCACTCTGCGCCCGGGAGGTAGTCACATTCCGAAAACACCCGCTTGGTGCAGACAGCACAGATTGACGGAGATATCTCTACTATAACCGATGACAGGGCATCCCCCTTGGAAATATGTAGATGGTCCTCGCCGATCTCCTCGATAACGTGAAAGCGACGCAGGCATTCCAATAAGGGCGGAAACATTGCAACTATATGGAACGTACCGCCCTGGCCGCGGGTATCACGGATCGCGTGTATCAGAAAATCCGCCCCTGCTAGGTCTATCTTGCCGACCCCCTTCAAGTAAAAAATGACGTGCTTCTGCTCCGGGCGTTGTGTGCGAATGGCTTTCCACTCAGCCTTAACATGCTCGACCGATCCGAAATAAAGAGGACCGTCCAGCCGGACGGTCACGACCTGAGGGCATTCAGGCAACCCCAGCAAAACCGCATTTCGAAACTTCCTGCGCCCGTTGGCCGCCTCAACCGGCGCGCTGACCAGAAGCGAAGGATGCGCGCTCTCGTAAATAAACACCGAAAGCGAAGCGATGACTCCGACATAGATCGCATAATCCAGTTCCAGGAACAGCCCCGAAGCCAGCGTCAACACCAGGATTACCGCTTCGGGCCGTGATTTCGTTACGATATGGCGGACCTCCTTGCGATCTATCAACCGCCACGCGACATACAGGATCAAACCTGACATCGCCGGTTTCGGAATGACCGTCATGTAGCCTCCGAAAGCTACGAGGATTGCTGCCAAAAACAGGCTCGCTGATATCGCCGACAGCGGCGTTTTCGCTCCGGCCTCCGCATTCACACCCGAACGCGTGAAGGAACCCGACCCCGCATAGCACTGGAATAGGCTTCCAACAGTGTTTGACAGTCCCTGCGCCACGATCTCCTGGTTCGGAGCGAAGCTCTCTCTCCGCCGTAGTGCAAAGGTGCGTCCTATCGAGATGGCCTCAAGCAAGCCTACCAGCGCCACGGCCGCGGCACCGGGCGCCAGCAGCACCACGTCTGCCCAAGTGATATGCGGCGCCGAAAAACTCGGCAGCGCAGCGGGGATTGCCGACAGCATCTCGACCCCCTTTTCCTCGGCACCTATCGTCGCAGCCAGACCGGCACCCACAAACAGCGCGATCAGGAACCCTGGCGCGCGCGGCAGAAAAGTCTGGAAAACGGCGACCGTCACGAAGGTCGCGCCGGAAATCAACAACGCCACAATGTTCATCTCGTGCGTCGACTCGGCCAAGCGCACCAGCCGCTCGACGACGTTGCCACCACTCTGGATCGACACGCCCAAAGCACCCGCAAGCTGACTCACGCCGATCAAAAGCGCAGCGGCGGCAGTGAAAGCAACGATCACGGAATGAGACACGAAGGACACTAGCCCGCCGAGCCTCGCCAGACCGGCCATGATTTGGAAGATTCCGACGAGCAGGGTCAGCAGCAGGGCGAGTTCTACAAACCGCGCACTGCCTGGTTCTGCCATTCCGTCCAGCGTCGCGAACAACAGCGCGGAAATCGCGGTCGTCGGGCCCGAGACCATCACCATTGAAGACCCGAATAGAGCCGCGACAACTGCGGTCACCATCGCAGTATAAAGTCCGTATTCCGGCGGCAGCCCGGCAATCGTGGCAAAGGCCACGCCCTGCGGCAGAACAATCGCCGCATTGGTGAGCCCGGCCAGAATGTCGGACTTTACAGTAGACCGAGTGCTGGCACGCAGCCACTCCACAGCGGGTAGAACGGAAAGTCTCTTCATAGGGTCAATCGTCGGACCTCAAAGGTCTGTCGGCCACGGTTCGAGCGTGGCGTTTCGAGATGTCTGAACGACTCGGAATACAACCGAGGCATATCCGCCCCATCTCACCGCGACGGATGCTATTCGCCGGCCAGAAACAATCCCGTGGCGAGGACCGAAACGTAACGTGATGTCACTTCGGATTCCCCAGCCACGGGTGTCGGGAGAATTCAATCCCTGTTGGTAATCGTCACCGTTCCGGCCTCGGGATCAATTTCCAGCACATCACCGTTCTGAATCAAATCCGTGACGTCGCCTCTCTCGAACCGGTCACACATGGTCAACCCGGCCAGCGCCGCGCCCTGAGCGAGAATCGTGTTGGCGGTGTTGAACAGGATCGCCTTGGGCGTGACCCCTCGGGCCTTCATCTCGTGCAGCATCCAGGCCGAGGCGACGCCGCCCTTCGACGTGTTCATGACAAGGATTTTGCCGTCATAGCTCTGCCCGGCAAGCGCGTGGTCCGGCCGCGAGAAAACACCCTTGATCCTATCCAGATCATAGCGCGCCGAGAAATTATCCTTTGCAACAAGCGCCTCGCCCTGCACGCTCTCTCCGATACCCTTATGGCAATTCAGCACGATCATTAGACGATCTCCCCTGCGATTGCGGAAGATACGCAATCTTCCATGCTTGCGAGCGCCGGCTCGTAGCCGTAGCCGCCCAGAATGTTCACGATCTTGGCCGAGTTACTCAACAGCCGCTTCCAGCCATTGGCCTCGCCCACTTCGCGCGCGAAACCGTTGTAGAAACATGTGCCGACAAGAACCTTGCCGCCCGCGTTCTCAATCTTTTCCACGAAGCCCATGCGCTGTGCGTCAGGATAGACCTGCGGAGCGGCGCAAGCGAACAGCGGAACCTTCATCTTCTTGCCGTTGCAAAGCGAGGCCACCTGCTCCATCTCGACGAGCGACAGCTGCGGTGCCGCGAATACCACCACGTCCAGCTTGTCACCCTTGCCTCCAAAGCGCGAGCGCATCGCGTTCATGGCATCGGCGTCCAGAACCTCGGTTGTAAGTTTTTCTCCGCCGACCGCTTCAAGGGTCGGTGCCTCCGGCGTTATCCCAGCCAAGTGGAATAGTGGAGTTGAACCATAGCTGGCCATCGCCGCGCCAAGGTGCTTCATCTCGTCCGAGGTCGGCACGACTTCCAATCCCTCGATCACCGGCACTTCCCAGTAGGAACCGACGGTTTTGCCTGCGACCGCGCCAAGGATACCCCAATCGGTCAGCCCCTTTGGCTGTTCGCTGACGCGCAGACGGCGCGTCGCTTGGCGCTTTTCATCGAGGTGTAGACCGTAGCGCGGTGTGCGACCCGTAAGGCCGGCGGCCAGCGCCGAAGGACCGCCCTCGAAGTTTGACCGGGCTCCGCAGGCAGAATTGGCATAGATCACCACTCCAGTATCGCCAAAGGCGACGTGATCGCCACGGATCGGCGGCATGATCGTCTGGTAGTTGATGCACGTGTTGGTCATCATCACGCCCATCTTTTCCAGCGCACCGATGATCCGGCGCTCAAGGCTGGCCATCTCTTCGGTCTGACCCATTGGCTCGTAATAGCTCAGGTCGACGCCGCGCGGATCCGTGATCGTCGGAATTTTCGCTTTGGCACCGTCTCGGGCCAGCCCCTCGAGGAAATCCGCCCCGGCCTCACCGACCGCTTCGGGGTCGCCCATCATATGGGCTTGGCTGACGGGAACCAGATCTTTGGCATCGAACATCCCGCCTACCTTGATCTGATGGTCAATAGCCCACTGCTGGGCCTTTCCCATCTCCCCGGCCAACATGGCCTGTTCTTCGTCTGTTAGGCGCATCACTGCACTCCTTTAGTTCTGTTTGTTATTTCATCTGCCCCGGCAACCAGGTGACAACCTCCGGGAAAAAATAGACGAGGTAGAGCATCGCGACCTGGATCAGGAGAAACGGAAATGCACCGCGTGCCAGCTTCCACAGGTTGATCTTCGAAATGCCGTGGATCGTGAAAAGATTGACGCCGATCGGTGGCGATATCTGCGCGATCTCCATCGCAATGGCAGCAAAGATACCGAAAGCTACCGGGTCCATGCCCAGCTCCATCGCGACCGGAAAAAAGATCGGGATGGAGATAAGCAGCATCGCCGCACTCTCTAGGAACATGCCCAGAACGATGTAGGCCAGGATGATCAGAGTAATCGCCCATACACCACTTGCATTGTCGATGATGGCCGACGCTATCGATTGCGGTACCTGTTCGAATGTCAGAAAGTGCGCAAAGTATTGGCCGAAGACGATCAGCATGAACAACATCGAGGTCGTCGCGGTAGCTGCCAAGGCCGCGTCCTTGAGCTTTCTCAGGTTCAGACGTCCCTGAAATAGTCCCAGAACGGTCACGTAGATCACGCTAAGTGCGCCCACCTCGGTCGGGGTGAAGAGGCCGGTGTAGATCGCCACGATGATGACCACGGGCAGAATGACCACGCCCAGCGAACTGAAGGTCGTCTTCACTCGTTCCTCGAACGGAATGTCGTGCACAATACGAACCGAGGGACGCGACAGGAACACGTAGGCCATGAACAGCGTCATCATGATCATGCCGGGGATCACGCCGCCGATGAACAGCTGACCGATCGAGGTCTCGGTGATGACACCGTAAAGGATCAGCGGGATCGACGGCGGGATAATGATCCCCAATGTGCCGCCTCCGGCAACGAAACCGCCGGCGCGGGCCTCACCATATTTCTCCTCGATCAAGAGCGGTATGGCGACCAGTCCGACGGTGGCTGCAGTTGCCACGGAAGAGCCGGAGATTGCAGCGAAGATACCGCAGGCGATGATCGTCGCCACGCCCAGCGAGTTCGGGATCGACCCGGCCCAGGCCTTCGTCACCTCGAACAAGTCGCGCCCTGCGTCAGTTCTCTGCATGATCGTCCCGGTAAAGATGAACAGCGGCAGAGCAATGAGTTCGAAGATCGACGCCCCCTGCCACGCCGTGTTGATCAGCGTTTTGAAAGCCAGGAACGGGTCTTCAATCAGCAAGGCCGCGCCAAATGCCGCCAACCCCATAGACACAAAGACCGGGATGGTCAGCAGCATGCAAGAGAACAGCAGGAAGATCGCTATATAGCCTGCATAATCGTAAAAGAAGTCTTGAAGCATTGTTCAGTCCCCCGACAGATGCAGGTCGAGATCGCCGTCGCCTTGCATGACCTTCACCAAAGTTTGCAGGAAGAGACCGAAGCCTCCGAGCGGGATCGCAAGCGCGGGAATCCACAGCGGAACCTCCAAAAGCGAGGCCGAGACGACTTCGTTTTTGACTAGGTCGGCGACGAAGTAGGCTCCAGCGGCGATAATCAGCAGCGCAAAGGCCAAAGTCGAAAGATCCGCGATCAGATTAAAGAGCCATGCACGATGCGGCATTGCGTCTTTAAGCAGAGTGACGCGAAAATGCGCACCGGACTTCACTGCCAGCGCATTTCCCATGAAACCAAGGAAAATGAATGCGTAGAGCGTGGTTTCGAAGACCCAAATCGTGGGAGCGCCAAAGGCGCGCGCGATTGCTTCATAGGCAATTGGAACGCTGAGCAAAATCATCAGGGCCAGCGAGACATAGGTCATGCCTAAGCCGATCATCTGGGCGAGTCTTATCATGGGCCTTACCTCCGCAAGGTCGCAAAAAGGGTCAAATTCTTGGGTGATGGGTTGGCGGGTCGCCCTGCGGCCCGCCTTGCGTATTCAGTTTGTCGCGCCGGAAACGACTGCCTGCACTTCGGGAGAATAGGTCTCTTTCGCCTTGTCCGTCAGTGATTCAAGCTGTGCCGCGAAAGCGTTCCACATCTCGCTATCCGGCTCGACGACCGTGACTTCGTTGCCGTTCTCACGCACCTCGTCCAGCAGATCCGCCAGCGCGTCGATCGCGTATTGCTGCATGTGGTCGCGCGCCTCAGTCGCCGCTTCCATCACGATTTCCTGGTTCTCGGGCGACATGGACTCAAACTTATCGCGGTTCATGACGTAGGCGTGGATCAGAGTGCCCATGACGCCATTCGGTACAAACATGTTCGACGTCACTTCGTAGTGCTTCAGTCCAACGGCACCGCCAAGGCCGCCCATTGCACCCTCGACCGTACCGCGCTGCAGAGCTGAATAAATCTCGCCTACCCCCAAGATAGTTGGCACAGCACCCAGGGACTGCAGAAGTTCCGCAGACCCCTTCGAATAGGCCCGGATCGAGCGACCCTCTAGAGCTTCCGGCCCATCGATGGCGAAATTGGTGCTGACCACCGGCGCGCCGATATCGAACATAGCCAGAAGAACAGCACCCTCTTCCTTCAGTTGATCGTTGAAGTACTCGAAGACCGGCATGCCCGGCTTCAGGTTCCCCAACGTCCACTCCATCGAGTGATCCCACAGCGGTGTCGTCAGGATGCCCACGTCCGAGATCCGGCCCGACCAGTTGTCGAGAGTGGTCAGGGAGATATCCATTGTCCCCTGCGGGATTGCCGTGGCGACAAATTGCTGTTTGAGCATCTCGCCGGCCTCGAATGTCTTAAGACGAAATTCACCGCCGGATTTTTCGTCAAGCAGTTCCTCGAACTTGGGAACGAATTGTTCGACCTGATAGTGCTTCGGACTGCCCCAAGTGGACAGTGAAAGTCGTTCCGACGCCGACACGGCACTGCCGCACGCCGCAATTGCGGCAGCTGTAGCCGCTGCAGTGATCCAGTTATTAAACATGATTTCTCCTCCCAGAAATTAATGCAGCCATCCAGTTTTCAGGAAAGCGCTATATAGTAAAAACATCATAGTAATCTTGCCTGGTCAATGTTTCTCTGTCATAATTTGATGAGATTCATCCAACCCACTGAAGAAAGGGACATTTTTGCGATCGAAGCCAAATGATACTGAAGACTTCATTGACCGATACTGGAACGATGACAGCAATCAGCCCAAGCATGAGCGGTTGAAACAAGCCTTTACTCTGGCCATTGCAGAAGGCTTTTGGCTTACCGGCATGAGGTTACCTACCGAGGCCGAACTGGCGCGTTATACCCCGTGCAGTCTCGGCACCGTTCAGCGAGCTTTGCGCGGTTTATCAAGCGACGGTCTTATCGACCGCCGTCGAGGTAGCGGTTCGGTCGTCGTCGATCTCGATGGCCGACTCTCAGATCCATGGCACATACGCTACGTCGCCCCTCAGGACAGCCCGGACAAATATCTTGAACTGCACACTCGGATCGTATCGCGCAAAGAAGTTTTCGAGCAGGGGCCTTGGAATGAAGAGCTAGGCGAGACCGGCGGTAGCGTGACAAAAATAGACCGCATTTTCGCTCTAAGCGGCGGGATCAATGTTTATTCGGAATTCTACGCGTTGACTTCTAGATTCCCCGAGTTTCTCGAATTGCCGCAGGACAAGTTGAATGGGCTCAACTTCAAAAAACTGATAGCGGCGAAATACAAATCGCCGACCCAAAAGGTCCGCCAACGACTCAGCTTTGTGCCGACGCCGGATCACGTAGCACAGAGCTGTGGCATTCCAGCCGGAGGTATCTCTCCGGTGCTGAACGTGCTGTCATTCCCACTGATTGGCGAGGCGATATATTACCAGGATTTCTATTTGCCTATGGGTGAAGGCGTTCTGGATTTGGGCTTTGCAATTAGAACCGCATGAACTCGACAAGTATAGAGGCACCCTTTAGCGGGAGAGCTAGAGTGGCTGGGCAGCGTTAGATTTTCACCTCATAAACATATGATATAAAAGTACTTTAATGGTAAAGCCAACGTGTTAATTCTTCGGCAGTATTGCCGAAATTCCCGGCACGCTTAGCGATTTTCAAACATTGGGCAATCAAGGCCGTGATTTATTCACGTTCGCTTCGTATGAGGCGGGGCCGTTGCATCAACCGTTGGGACATCAGAGAACCCTCTACCCTAGCTAAGGAGGGAGCGATGATCCGGCGTAACCCGTTCGAGCGGCACAGGTTTCTGCGCGAGGTCGTCCTGCGGGCGGTGCGCTGGTACTGCCGCTACCCGTTTTCGTACCGGGACATATGGGATATGCTTGCGGAGCGAGGTATCACGGTCAATGCAAAGGGCCCATCACAAGCAACCAGGCGTCATGAGCGAAATTGCCTTCATCGACGGCCTCTTCAACGCCGCGGCATAACTTCTGGTGACACCGGATCTTTTACTTACACTCTCCGGATGAATGCAAAAGTCCCTTATGAAGAGACAACTTTGGGCAGACTTTGACTTCCAATCGCTTTATGTGCGCGCCGTGTTTGTCTCGACGTTTGCCCTGCCTGTGAGCAGACGAAAATGCTCCGAACTGACCATCTTTTCAGCCGCAGCCTCACCAATCTCGCGACACAGGGAAATTCCGCTTGGATCTTCCATCTTGCGCACGGTCTCAAGCGCCCGGTCACTAAGCTTGATGCCCAGTTCGCGCTCCAGCCAGTCATGCTCCAGCAGGGCGTCGTAACGCTGGAAAGTGAACAGCGGTTCGGGCAGCAGCGACGTGTCCTGCAGGTCGCCGATTTCCGAGTTGATCTTCCATGGTGTGTCGGTGCGGCCGAGCATCTGCATCTGGGTCATGACGTGCGTGCCCGCGTCCGAGATCATGCCGGCCAGCGCCTTGATCGCCAGCCCCGCCGCGGCCATACGCCGAGCCCGCACCGCATCGAGCGTGGGGCGGAACGTGCCGGTGCCCACCGACACGATCAGAAGGTTGTCGGTCCCCGGCGCCCAGTTCAGGCCATAGCCCTTGACGAAGGCCATCTGCATCAGCGCCAGCGCCGGATTGTTGTGCGGCGTCACCCCGCCATCGACGAAAAGCCCGGGCGGCTCCGCGTCGATGATCGAGATCGCCTCGGGGGCGAAGTAATGCGGTGCTGCTGTCGAGGCGCGGACAAGATCGCCCAGCCGATAATGCTTGTTGCCGATGAAACTGCCATCGGCGGGGGTTTCCCAGAACGCGCTTTCGGGGTTGTTCATCAACATCCACGCGCTGCCGGTATCCATGCGTTTCATCACGATGGCGACCAGCGTTTTCAGGTCCTCGGTGCCCAGCGTGCGGTCACCGCAGACCGTGGCGATCTCGCGTTTCAGATTGCGCTCGTTGAACACCGCCTGCAGCCCGATCAGGCGGAAGCGCGACTTCTGGAAAACGCGCGGGGCGAGCTCGTGATAGAAGATCTCGATGTCGCGCACTTCGTAGCCGAGGCTGAGCGTCGTGGCGATGATCGCGCCGGTCGAGGTGCCGCCGACAAGATCGAAATAGTCGCACAGCCGGGCATCGGGCGTGCCGTCGCGCTCGCGCAGCAACGCTTCGATGCGCTTGAGAAACGCCACGGATATGGTGCCGCGCACGCCGCCACCGTCCAGCGATAGGATCGCGCGGGCGCGGCCCGGGGCCGCCTCTGTCTGGCTCGTGGTCTGCATGCCTGCTCCTCGGACTGCTCCGGTTGATTTCGACCGCACCGCGCCGCCCGTGTCAACGCAAAGGCGCGCCGCGAGCGGTCAGGGAAGGTCCATGGCCCGCGCGGTCTGGGCGCCTTTCCAAGCCTGCAGGTCACCGCTCAGAATATCGACCAAGCGCCAGGACAGGCCGAGTGCCGCGACCGGCGCGATGTCGGTGGTCTCTTTCATATCGTCCTCAAGCGTGCCCAGCCGCTGCAATGCCTGTTTCGCGCGGATTGTCTCGAACTTGAAGTTCAGCTGCACGCGGATGCCGAAAAGTGCCGCACCGGCGGCGGGGAAGAACGCCAGCGCGGCGGCGATATGAACGCGGAATTGCTCTAGCAGTTCGGGCGCGGTGAAGTTGAGCGTCAGCGCCGTGGCCGCGAGGCTCATCGACATCACGAAGAACACGATCCCAACGGCACCCAGCCGCGTGTCCATCCGCGACAGTTGGTGGGCGACGGCCCGGTTATAGTCGATCTGCGAGCGGGTCAGCGTCTTCAGCCGCTCCAGGAATTCCGCCTGCCAGCCCGGTGCCCATAGTGCTTCCACATCCAGCCATTGCCGGGCGATCCGGTCGATCAGCAGCTCGGGCCAGCCCGTCTGCTCGTCGATCCGGTCGCGCCGGCCGGCCAGCAGAACGCCCGACACCTGCGGTAGGCCGTCCACCAGTCGCAGGCGCTCTGCGATAAAGCGCAGTTGTAGCCAGTTGCCCTGCCAGTCCTGCTTGCGGGCGATGACGAAACTGACGACGATGGAAATCGTCGCGGCGATCTCGATCACGTACGCCAGGCTTTGGGCAACTGGATAGAGCAGCGCGATCAGCGCGGCGCCGATGGCGGCAAAGGCCGACAAAAGGAAGCGGCCCACCGAGGACGAGCGGTATTTCTGGGCATAGACATTCGCCATGAGGTCGGTCTTGGCCGCCGCTCCGGCCACGTCGAACACGCCAAGTTCGCTGTCCGATTGCAGCGCGAGGTTCCTAGCACCCGCCCGCGGGAACAGCTCGGACCGGCGCGGAATTCGGCCGACAGTCAGCCACATCAGCAACTGGTATTCGAGGCGCAGCATCAAAGCCGGCACGCGCGAGGTCTGGAAAGCGGCATAGCCGGTCTCGGCCTCTTTCTCGTCGGTAACGACGGTCAGGCTGTCGAGCAGCGCGCCGATGCCGGTGGCGGCGTTGGTGCGGTACTGGCGCGGATCGGATTGCGGCAGGCGGCTCTGGGCGATCATGCCGCGCCAGAAACAGGGCATCTGCGCCGGGTCCTCGTCGCCCGCGCGGGCGAACATCATGATCCCGGCATGAAGGGCCGCGTGAAACAGCGTCGGCACGGCATCCATCAACCCGCCCTCGCTTGGCATCCAGCCCTTTGGCGCCACGATGCAGTCCGCCCGCGCGATCATCTCTGCCGGGTCGTTCCCTGCCTCGGCAGCGGAGGCGGACCGCACCACGGCAACGAACCCGCGCCCTTCGACGGCCTGGCGCAGAAAGGCCAGAATGGGATCGTCATCGGACGTGTCGACGGCCCAGATGACGAGGTTTCTGGCGGACAGGGAAACAGCGTTGGCGTTGGTCATCGGCGGCTCTGGTCGGTGCAATGAGGTGAAGCGTTCAGGTCCCGGCGGAGGCGGACAGCAGCGCCTGGAAATCGGCGGGCGACAGGCTGGCGACTGGCCGCTCGGTGACATGCGGCGGGGTCTGCCCGGGCGCAAGGTGTAGCAGCGTGGCCTCCGAGGCCGGCGCGCCGGGGCGCAGATGCAGGACCGGACGGCCGGCCTTGAGCATGTGGTCGATCACGTCCGCAGTGCCGCCGGGGCCCCGGCCCGCCTGCCCGTCCCAGACCGCCAGCAGCAGATCGGCATGGCGAACCAGGTACGCACCGAGCGCCGCATAAGCCGCCTGCGCGCGGTCACGTGTGCCGGGCAGTTCGGTCACCCGGTCGGCCTCTGCCAGCAGCGCGTCGAACGTGTCGCGTTCCGCGCTTTGCGCGAAATCCTCGGCATAGACGGCAGCCGGAAACGGCAGCACCGCATGCACGCGCCCGATCCGGTCCCGTGCGGCGCGGGCGGCCGCGCTGTCGGTCCCGGCCGCAAGCCCGGTCAGCAGTTCGAATCCGCCCTGCGGCCGCACCTGGTCCAGCAATGCGCCGAGTGCGGGCGCCAACGCGGCCTCCCATCCCGCGGGCAGCCGGTTCGGCCTGTGTCCGGTCACCCCGATCGTGATCCCTGCGGCTTGGCCCGTCATCGTTCCTGCATCGGTGCGCGCCGCACCGTTTTCGTTAAAATCCGAGGCGGACATTGACACGATCCGCAATTCCCATGCAAGTTCCGGGCGGGGTCCCCGAGGTGCAAATCGTTTTCTCGCCGGGGGAAAGTTAGTATGAAGTTAAAACTATTATCGTTTGCCACCTCCTTTCTGATCGCCCTTGGCGCCACGCTGGCGCAAGCCGGAGTGAACCTGAAAAACGGCAATTTCTACATCAGCTACACCGATATTTACCTCGGGGACGGGGCCTACAGTTTGACGCGAACCTACAATTCACGCGCCTCGGGCAGCGGATGGTTCGGCTCCGGCTGGGGCTCCGAACTGGAGACCCGGTTGCAGATTCTCGGAGATGGCAGCGTGGAGTTGACCTATATCGGGTCTGGCTCAACCAAGATCTTCTCGTCGCCATACCGCTCCAATACCGACCTCGACGCGATGCTTGACACGATGCTCGCCGCCTACGAGCGGACCGGACGTTTTGCCTCGGACAATGCCGCCCGCGCCGCCCGCAGCATGCTGGCCCGCGATTCCGAAACGCGCCGGACGCGCTACCGAGACCTGCTGCAGCGTGGGCTGGTTCCCGCAGCCGACATCCCCGTCGGCACCGAGCTGCGCTCGCGCGACATGGGCGAGGCTGGCGCGGTCATCACCCGCGAAACCGCCGGCTATTACTATCGGTCGAACCGAAAGATGATGCGCTTCGACCTGCAAGGAAACCTGATCGAGGAACGGGCCAGCACGAATGACGGCGTGCCCTATCATTTCCGCCTGCGCTATGACGCCAAGGGACACCTGCGCGAGATCATTCCCGTTGGCTTCGACCCGTTCCGGGCGGAAACCGATTCCAAAGGCCGGATTCTTTCCCTGCGCCAGGGCAAAGGCGACGAGGCAGCTTACACCGAATACAACTATGATACCGATGGCCGGCTGATCCGCAGCCGGGACATGGCAGGCAACGTCTATCGCTTCGACTACGATGAGCGCGACAACATGACGGCCATTCTCTACACCGACGATAGTAGCTATCGCATCGGCTACACGGACGACAGCCACGTCGCCCGCACCGTGGAGCGTAACGGCACGATGACGCGCTACGACTACGGCGACCTGCCCATCCGCGATTCCGATGTCGTGGAAAGCTACTACACCGAAACACGGACCTACGCCTCCGGCGATGCCGAGACCCCATCCCGCACCCGCCGCGAGGAATGGGAGATCAGCGCCGACGCCTTTGGCAAACAATACACCTCCCGCCAGCTGATCGCGCAGAACGGGGTAGAGTCCGAATGGCGCTATCACGCCTGCGGCCAGCCCACGCTGAAGCGGCGCGGCGACCGGATGGCCGAGTTCGACTATAACGACCGCTGCCAGATGACGATGAAGCGGCAGGATGGCGTCGAGACCCGGCTGACCTACGATCCGCGCAGCGACAAGATCGCCTCCGTCGAAACCTTTGACGAGCGCACCGAGCGCACAACCCGCTCGGAATACAGCTATGACTACCGCGGCAACCTCGTCAAAGCTTCGGACGACAAAGGGCGAACCGTCGAACTGGAATATTCCCGCGAGGACCGGATCGACCGGATCATCGACCAGGATGGCCAAGTCATGCGCTTTACCTACAACGCGGCGGGCAAGCCCATCCGGATCGAGATCCTGGGGACTGGTGCCATCGACGTGGAATACGACGCGTCGGGCGAGATCGAGAACGTCGAAAGCGACGCGGGCCACGCCATGGCCCTGCGCGTGACGCAATCCTTCCAGGCGCTGCTGTCGCTCGTTCAGCCCGCCGGCATCGACTTCAGCCTCTGACCCCGGGAAACGGACCATGCAAGACACGACCAGCGCCGAGGCGCGGCCCGAACTGAAAATTTTCCTGTCTTCGCCCGGTGACGTCAACGAGGAACGCGTGCTGGCCAACAGGGTGCTGGCGCGCCTGACAGACCGCTACGCGCCGGTGGCCCGGATCACGCCGGTGATCTGGGAACACGAGCCGCTACTGGCCTCCAGCACCTTTCAGGACCAGATCGAAAAGCCGTCGGCCACCGATATCGTGGTCTGTGTGCTGTGGTCCCGGCTTGGCACCCGCCTGCCCGCCCACATCACCCGCGACGACGGCACCCGGTACGACAGCGGCACCGAGTTCGAGTTCGAGGACGCCTTCGAGGCCCTCAAGCGCACGGGCCGGCCCGACCTGCTGGTCTATCGCAAGATGTCCGAACCGCTGATCAGCCTGGCCAACGATGTCGAGGCCGAGGAACGCCTGCGCCAGAAGCGCGCACTCGACGGGTTCATCCAGAAGTGGTTCCACGATCAGGATGGCTCGCTGATGGCCGCGTTCCATTCCTTCGGCGACAGTGCCGAGTTCGAGGACGCGTTCGAGATGCATCTCGACAAGCTGATCCAGCGCCGCCTGCGCGACATGGGGCTCGACCCCGACGCCGCCGCGGCGATGGCGGCCGACCCGGGTACCGGCGACGCGCCGGATTGGGAAGGCTCGCCTTTCCGGGGCCTGGAAACCTTCGAGTTCGAACATGCGCCGGTCTTTTATGGCCGTACCCAAGCGATTTCGCAGGTGCTGGCCAACCTACGCCGGCAATCGGCCAGCGGCCAGGCCTTCGCGCTGGTGCTGGGGCGCAGCGGCGGCGGCAAGTCCAGCCTGGTGCGCGCGGGCGTGCTGCCCCTGCTGGTCGAGCCGGGCGTGATCGAGGGCGTGGGCCTCTGGCGCCGCGCGATCTTTCGGCCCAGTGCGGCCAGCGGCGACCTCTTCGACGCCTTCGCAACAGCCCTTGTCGCCCCCCATGCGCTGCCAGAACTGACCAGCGACGGCACAACGGTCAAGGAACTGGGCCAGATGCTGCGCGATGCACCGTCCGCGACCGCGCCGCTGATCAAGGGGGCGTTGTCACAGGCGGCGCAGGCGGCGGCCTATGACGACGCGCAGACAGTGCTGGACGGGATGCAGGGTGCCCCGCAAGAGGAACGCGACACCGCGCGTCAGGCCATCGTCTCGGCTCCACCCCAGGCCCGCCTCGTCCTTCTTGCCGACCAGCTGGAAGAGCTCTTTTCGGACAGCGCCATCAGCGATGCCGAGCGCACAGCATTCCTGGTTTCCATGGCGGCGCTGGCGCGGACCGGTCGGGTCTTCGTGCTGGCCACGCTGCGCAGCGATTTCTATCACCACGCCATGTCCTATCCCGCGCTGGCCGAGCTGAAGGGCGAGGCCGGCCAATACGATCTCGCGGCGCCCACGGCGGCCGAGATCGGCCAGATCATCCGCATGCCCGCCCGCCGCGCCGGGCTGCATTTCGAGGAACATCCCGACACCGGCGCCCGGCTGGACGACACGCTGCGCGACGTGGCCACGGAAGAGCCCGACAGCCTGCCACTGCTGGAATTTACGCTGGAAGAGCTCTACCGCGAACGCGCCCCGAACGGCGCCCTGACATGGGAGGCCTATGACCGCCTCGGCGGCGTGGCCGGGGCGCTGGGACGCCGGGCCGAGGATATCTTTCAGTCGCTTAGCCCGGCGGCACAGGACGCCCTGCCCCGCGTGATGCGCCTGTTGGTCGATGCCGGCCTTCAGGATGGCCGCGCCGCCACCAAGCGCCCGGCGGCGCTGGACCGCTTTGCAGAGGGCACGCCAGCGCGGGAATTCGTCGATGCCTTCACCGCCGCCCGGCTCTTCGTGGCGGGCACCAATGACGCGGGCACGCCTGTTGTCGCCATGTCGCACGAGGCGCTGTTGCGCTCCTGGCCACGGCTGGTCGAGTGGCTGGAACGGGACCGCGAGCTCTTGCGGATGCGCGCGCGCCTCGCCTATGCCGCGCGCCGCTGGGAAGAGGCGTCGCGGGACACGCAGCTTCTGCTGCCGCCCGGCCGGGCCCTGGACGAGGCACAGTCGCTCCAAACCGAGGGCGGCTTCGACCTGACAGAGGATGAGCGCGACTTCATCACCCGTTCGGGACGCCGCCAGAAACGCGCCCGCCGGGTCAAGCAACTTGCCATGGCCAGCCTCGCGGTGCTGACCTGTCTTGCCATGGGCGCCGCCTGGGTGGCCAACGACCAGCGCGCGCTGGCCATGCGCAACGCCGATATCGCCGAGGCCGAACGCAACACGGCGGAACTCGAACGCGCCCGCGCCACCGAAAACGAGGCCACCGCGAACAGCCGCCTGAACGAGCTTTTCCTTGAACGGGGCCGCCAGGCGATCCTGGGCGGCGCGCCGCAGGACGCAATGTTGATCCTCGGTTCGGCCTATGCCCGCTCGGGCGACGCCCGCAGTGGCGCGCTCTTTTCGCAGGCGCGGAATCTGGCTTCGATGCGAGCGGGCTCGGTGCCCGCCCATACCGATGCGGTCAGCGTGATCGTAACCGGCCCCGACGGGCTGACGGCCTCGGCCGCGCCGGACGGCACAATCGCGCTGCGCGACCAGGCCACCGGCGCCCCGGTCGCCACCACCGCCATGCCCGGCACCGCGGTGCGCGCACTGGCGTTGTCGCCCAATGGAACCGGGTTGGCCGCCGCGGGCGACAGCGGCGAGATCCTGCTGCACGATATCGAAACCGGCCAGGAACGCACGCTGACGGGCCATTACCAGGCCGTGACGCAGCTGCTCCATTCACCCGACGGCACCCGGCTGGCTTCGACCTCCGACGACAACACCACGCGGATCTGGAACCTTGCAAGCGAGAGCTCGGTGCTGGAACTGGTCGAGCCCACCGCGCCGCCCGTTTTCGCGCGGTTCCTGCCGGACCGGGGCCAGGTGGTGACGGTCTCGCGCGACGGCTATCTGACGCTGTGGGATGACAGCACCGGCGCCCGCGCCGCCCGACTGCAAATGGGTGACGCGGGCCGTGTTACCGGCGCGACGCTTCTGGGCGCGACTGGGGCGCTGGCGGTTATCACGGACGCCGCCGAGGTGATCGTGGCGCGCCTGGACGACGACCCCGAGATCGCCTGGCGGGCCGAGCGGTCGGCACGTTCGGTGTCGTCGGATGACAGCGGCCAGGCGCTGCTTCTGGGCACCGATCACGGCATGGTCGTGCTGTCCCCGCAGGACGGGCAGGTTCTGCAAGCCGCACCCGAAATGCCCCGCCGGCGGTTGACCGGCACCGCGCTGTCGCCGGATGGCGCCCTGATTGCCGCGCTCGACGATGCCGGGGACGTGTCGATCTCCGATGCCGCCAGCGGACGGATAATCGCCACGATCAGTGGGCACGACACCGCCGGCACCACGCTGGCCTTCGGTCCCGACTCGCTGCGCCTGGTCACCGGCGCCCGCGACGGCACGGTGACCTTCTGGGACCTCGCCACCGTCCAGCCCTGCACCCTGACCGACGGGCCAGGCCACGCGGTCGCATTCTCGGGCGACGGCGCGTTGGTTGCAGCGGGCGATGCGGACGGCACGCTCCATCTTGTGGACCCAGAAAGCTGCACGCCGCACCAGTCGCACGACGTCATCCCGCGCGGCGAGCGCGTGCAAGCCATCGCCTTTTCTCCCGACAGCCGCAGCGTCGCGGTGGCCGGGGGCTCGGATGTCGTGCTGCTCGATATTCAAAGCGGCGAAACGCTCTGGTCGCACAGCGTCCGGCAAGGCATGTTCGCCACCAGCGTCGGGTTCTCGCCCGACGGCGCCGAACTGGTAGCGGGGATGCGCTCGCGCGAGCTGAACCAGTCCTTTGACGGCGCCTGGGTGATCCTTGATCCGGCGGACGGCGCAACCCTTCAGAAAAGCGCCCACAGCGACAAAACCTCGGTGGCCCGCTCGTATTTCAGCACCAACCCCGAATATCTTCTCAGCGAGAACGAGGCCGGGTTGAGCCTGTGGTATCGCAGGAACGGCGAGCGCCGCCACCGGATCGTCACAGACGAGGATCCCGCCATCGCCTACCTTGCCTCGGGGGACCGCTTCTTCGTCGGTCTTTCCACGGGCGAGGTCGAAGTCCTGCGTCACACCGGCAGTGACCTGCTGATCTTTCAGGCGCATGACACGCCGGTCACCGCCATCGCCACGAACGAGACCGGCACGTTGCTGGCCACCGGCGCCCGCAATGGCGCGGCGTCGGTCTGGAACGCGCAGACCGGCCAGCTTGTGGCCCGGCTCGACGCCCATGCCGCGCCGGTCGAGGCGGTGACGTTCCTACCCGGCTCGGGTCATGTCGCGGCCCTGTCGCGGGACGGGCGGATCAACCTGTCGGAACCCGCCACCGGCGCCACCATCGCGGCCTTCGACGGCCCGGCCGGGCTGCGTGTCCGCATGGCCGCGGGGCCGGACGGGCAATGGTTCGCCACCGCCTCGGGACGCGGCCCGGCCCGCCTTTGGCAGGTGCCCCAGCCCGACGTGCCCCAAGACGCCGTCATCGCCGCGATCGAAGCGGAGACGCCCTGGGGCCCCGGCGCCGAAAGCGACCTACCGAAAGGACAGTGGCAAACCCTCGCCTTCCAGGCGCTGCTGGACCAGTCCGGGGCCGGTCAGGACAGCCCGGAGGCATTGTCCATCGAAGAGCGGCAGCGAATCGAACTGGGCCGCATCGCCGGTGCGCGCGGCGACGCCCTGGCCGCCGACCGCGCGTGGCGCGACCTGACCGACGTGCTGCCGCCCGCCTACCAGTTGGCCGCACGCTGGAACGCGGCCGCCCTCGAAGGCTTGCACACCACCATCGACACCCATGCCGACCGGGTCGAGACGATACGCTTTGCGCCCGATGCCAGTTACCTCGTGTCGGTCGACTGGACGGGAATGCTGTTGGTCACCGACACCGACGGCTGGGCCGAACGCTTCCGTCTGGAAGATGGATTCAAGGGCCACCTGGCGATCCGGCCCGACGGCTCGGAAATCCTGGCCACCCGGGAAGGTGGCGGCGCGGTCGTACTGGATGCCGAAACAGGGACCGCGCGGCTCGAAAATGAGGGCGACGTCGCGAACGTGCAATGGTCTGCCGATGGCTCCCGCTTCGCGCTCTTTCCCGAGCTTGGCCCGCCCACCCTGCTGGATGCCGACAGTGGCCAGGTGCTGGCCTCCTTTCCCGATGCTGACCTGCGTTCCGACGCCTACGCCATCGCACCGGATTTCTCAGCGGTTGCCCAGCCCGTCCCGGGCGCGGTCAGCCTGATCGACCCGATAACGCGCAGCCCGATCACCCGGCTGGAGGGTCCGACGGGCACCGCGCGCGCAGAGCTTGTCGTGTTCTCGCCCGATGGCACGCAGGTGGCGGTTGCCTGGTCAGAGCACGGCGCCGGCATTTACGCGGCAACGGACGGAACCCTGCTGCACAAGGTCGAGGACAGGGTCTTGCGGATGGTCTTTTCTCCCGATGGCCAAGATCTCGCGATCGAACTTTGGGGCTCTTCCGCGCCCACGCTCCTCGTCAGCACCGAAGATTGGCGCAGCCGTGCCGAGCTGAAGGGCCGCATCGCTGTGGACGAGACCTTTCTGAAAGACAGCGACCTTGTCGCGACCGCTGTCGGGGACACCACTCAAGGCGTCTTGCTTCACGCCCGCGACAGCGGCGCGCTGGCCGGCGCCTATTACGGCCACGCCACGGGCTGGAGCCGACTGGCCACTGCGCGCGACAGTCGCTGGCGTGTCACCACCTCGGGCGACGGGGTCCTGCGGGTGTGGGACAATACGATCACGTCCGGGCTCGGCTTGAAAGATATGCTTGATTTCACGCCCTCGGAGGACCCCACGCTGTTGGCCCAAAGCAGTGACGGGATGATCCGGGTAGAGCGGGACCCCACCGGACACGCGAAATTGGTGCAGAGCGGCGGCGAAGGCGAAGTGCCCCGCACCCGTGCCATCAATACGAGCAAGGGCATCGTGACAGCGGCGGCCTTCGCTGACGACGGCAGCTGGTTTCTGACCGGTGAGGACACCGGCACAGTACAGGGCCGGAACACCGAGAACGGGTCGCTGATTTTTAGCCTTGCCGAGGCTTGCGATGGCTCCGTAGGCGACGTTCAACTCATGCAACGCGAGCGGGCCGTGGTGGTGCGGTGTGCGGAGGATGGCACCAAGTTGTTCGCTCAAAAAACGGGACAGCTTCTTCTTCGGATGCCGACGCTTGACTAGAGATAGGTTGGCAGGACCCTGGGGCACGCTTACACTTTGTCGAGCTATTTGACAGATACCTTTCTTGTGCCCGCGGGTCAGGTAAGAAAACGGATCAGGCGATTTCGTAGGCGACAGAGCCAACCCCAGCGATGGCTTTGAAATAGGTAACATCGGTCAGGCCTTTGCCCGACAGGCCATTACGTAGCAATTTACCGAGAGTAGAGCTCCTTCGGGCGGTTGGCCTTGTCGTGGAACTCGTCAGCCGCCTTGATCACCACATGGGCTGGTGCCGTGATCAGACCTTCGGCTTTGAGGATACGATATGCTGATGACCCGGAGGCAAAATTCCGCTTTTCGTCGGTGTATTTGACCGCCAGTTCGCACGGCGTCAGATCTTCGTGGTCGAGCGCGAACTCTAAAATGGCTTCACGGACATCATTTGGTATGCGACTCCGGATTGACCCGGGCCGAGGAGAACGGTCGGCAAGCGCATCAGTCCCGCCCTCGACCCGCCCCGCATACATTCAGACTTCGCCGGAAAAATCAGCGGGTTTTTTGACACCTTCCACGTCATGCAGGAAAACGATAGCCCGGATATCGGTTAGGTCGTAGCGCACATCGACCATCAAGTGTGATGCCCAAGCCCAGTGTGGCCCCCGACGCGGCATCGAGGGCGACACTTATCGTGGGACGCCCAATCCAGTTTACAAAAAGCACACCCAAGACGCCTTACGAAGCGCTCAGAGAGAAGCTATAATCAACGAACGGGATGTCCCGCGAGCAACCGCACCTTACACATTTGGCATTTATGGGGGGTCGTGCTTGGGGGGTAGATTGAAGCATGAAATGAACGTGCGAACCATGTCCGGGGCGCCCGTGATCTGCACACTAACCGGTTCGGGGGCCGCTCCACCATAGAAGACCGCCGCAAGGGAGGGAGCGGCGGGGGCTTCGAACCGCAAGTCGGGTTCTCTCGCATCACCACGCGTTACGGGCATCGCACCGTTGGCAAGCCGGGCGGTGAATTGCGCGGTCCCGATGGTAAAGAGCACTTCCGCTTCCAAGTTTCGCGCCACCTCGGCATCGAGCATCGTTCGCAGCGACAGCATGAAGGAAGCCGGTGACAGGGGAAGCGTTGGATCGTGCAACGGTGAGGCGGCGGCCCACCGGCCCAGTTCCTGAATGATCGGTTCCGCGGCGTAGCCCCATTCGGTCAGGCCGTAGAGCTGTGCAGGTGCAGGTTCGGGCGCGGTCGAGCGCAGGACCACGCCGTTTGCTTCGAGCCCAGCGAGCCGTTCGGTCAGAACCTTGGCACTGATCCCTGGCAAGTTTGTGCGAATGTCGCTGAAGCGCCGCGGCCCGAACATCAATTCGCGCACGATCAGAAGCGACCAGCGTTCTCCCAGAAGCTCAAGGCCGAAAGCCGTTCCGCAGGCATCGCCGTACCAGCGGCCATGGGGGTTTTTTGCCGATTTGGTTTCTTTTTGTAACTTCATGGTTGCTTTTTATAATCTCATTCTCGTACCCTGTCCATATCGACGACGCGACTCAGGAGGTAACGCGATGTCACAGATGATCTTCATAAACCTGCCCGTGGCAGACCTCGAGCGTTCCATGGCGTTCTACGAGGCAATCGGTTTCACCAAGGATACCAGATTTACCAATCACCTAGCTGCGAGCATGGTCTTATCGGACGAGATCCGGGTGATGTTGCTGACCCATGAATTCTGGTCGAGCTTCACCGACCGGCGCCGGGTCGACCCCGCGACCGAAGCACAGGTGCTGCTGTGTATCAGCCGTGCGGACCGTGAGGCGGTGGATGCCATCACCGACGCGGCTGTGGCTGCGGGCGGCGCGGGCGATCCTTGTCCGGTGCAGGAGCACGGGTTCATGTACGGCCGCAGCTTTGCCGATCCTGACGGACATATCTGGGAGCCCATGTGGATGAGCGCCGAGGCGGTCGAGAAGGGGCCGGCGGAGATGTCCCATGCCGATTAAGGCGGACGCCCCGATCACGATCACCGCCTTCGATTGGGTACCGGATTTCGCCAAGGGGCAGGTCCGTGACCTGCGTGTTCGCTGGGCGCTGGAAGAGGTCGGTCAGAATTATTCCGTTCGCTGCCTTCCGCAGGGGCAGCAGAAGGAGGCCGCGCACCGTGCTCTGCAACCGTTCGGGCAGGTGCCAACCTACGAAGAGGGCGACCTGACGCTGTTTGAAAGCGGCGCCATCGTCTGGCATATAGCCGAACGGTTTCCCGGCCTCATGCCCAAGGACCCCGCCGGGCGCGCGCGCGCGCTTGAATGGCTTTTCGCCGCGCTAAACACACTGGAGCCGCCAATCATGGATCGCTCCATGGCGACGATCTTCGAGGCCACCGAAACCTGGTCGGCGCCGCGTTTGCCGGGGATTGACACGAGGATCGCGGAACGGTTGCAGGGGGCGTCGGATCGGCTCGGGGCGGCAGAGTGGTTCACGGGCCGTTTCAGCGCGGGTGACCTGATGATGGTCAGCGTTCTTCGGATCATCGAAGGCGAAGGCTTGATCGAAACCTTCCCCAATCTCGCCGACTATGTTGCGCGGGGCACGGAACGGCCCGCCTTTCAGAGAGCACTGGCCGCGCAAATGGCCGATTTCACGGGTAATCCGCCGCCCGGTTTCGACGCATGGATGGCGGAGCTTCAAGCCATACAAGGAGAGTCGACATGACCTATATTGCTGGATTCCTCACCCCCGTCCCAAACGGGAACAAGGAGGCTTATATCGCAAGCGCCCGCAAGGCCTGGCCGCTTTTCAGGGAGTACGGAGCCTTGCAGATCATGGAAACTTGGGGCGATCAGATCCCCGAAGGCAAACACACCGATTTCAATCGCGCGGTGGCACTGGAGGACGGTGAGTCCGTCTGCTTTTCGTGGATGATCTGGCCGGACAAGGAAACGCATGACAAATGCGGCGCCAGCATGCAGACCGACCCGCGCTGGCAGGACATGGACATGCCCTTCGATGGCAAGCGCATGATGTGGGGCGGCTTTACCCCGATATTCGAGGACAGTGCCTGAACTGTGATCAATGCAAGGTCTGGCTAATTGACGGGCAGCAGTTCTGACCGGGTGTCGGACGGCTCCCGCAGATACCGGCGTGACGCTCCGATGCACTGTCAAAACTGCCCTTTGAAAGGAGAAAGACGATGACGAAACGAAAGGCGGCTGTGTTCCTCTGGTTTGATACCGAGGCTGAAGCGGCGGCGGAGTTCTATGCCGCCACCTTCCCGGACAGCCATGTGGACAACGTGATCCGCGTGCCCGAAGGAGCGCCGAGCGCGCCAGCCGGGACCGTTCAGGTGGTCGAGATGACGCTTCTCGGCCTGCCTTATGCGCTGCTTAATGCCGGTCCGCATGTGCAACCCAACGATGCCTATTCGCTGCAGGTCTATACCGAGGACCAGGCCGAGACGGACCGGCTCTGGGATGCCATCGTGGGCAATGGCGGAGAGCCCATCATGTGCGGCTGGTGCAAGGATCGCTGGGGCTATCGCTGGCAGATTACTCCGAGAGTCCTGATGGAGGCGCTGTCGCATCAGGACCGGGACGCTTCGGCGCGGGCGCAGGCCGCGATGATGGAGATGCAAAAGATTGATATCGCGGGCATCGAAGCGGCCTTGCAGGGCGCGAACTGAGAAAAGAGGTCACGATGCCCCGAATTATCCGCAGCCCGGACTGCGGGAACTCTCCGAAGAATCGCTTCGTTGAAGATATCGCGATCGCCTTGGAAACCGGCATATTCGACCCAGAAGCCTTCGATCCCGCGGTAACATGGGAAACCTCATCCACCCGGCGGATCGTCGGGAGAACAGCCGTTTTGGAAGCCCTGCCAACTGAACGAGCTCCGGCGAAGGTTATCGTCGAACACGCAATCTCCCACGGTAGAGTTGGCGCTGCGAGCGGAGAGGTGATCCGAGCGAATGGCGAGACGTCCCGCTTCTGTCACGTACTCGAGTTCACGAGCCTCCGAGCCAATCATGTCGAGAGAGTAAAAAGCTATGATTGATTGTCCAGATCTTTGCTGTTTCCCACACTGCGAACCTTGGCCTTCCAGTGCATCCTGCACGAGGTCACGGACGACCGCTTCAGGGAAGCCACATCGCAGCGTTGACCATCCCGGCTAAGGTCAGCTGTGGGCCGTCCTTGTCGATGCGGACCTCGCTGCGCGCGCGACGTGGACAAGACACGCCCGGGTCAGTTTGGGCTTGGACCAGCCTTTTGCCGCAAGCGGCTTCTGCGGCCAATAACATTCCAACTTGCTTGCGCAGGTCATGGGGAGGATGGTGTTGTCCTCAGAGCGGCCAGGGCCTCTGCGTGTAGGGGAGCGCTGGCGGCGGCGATAACCTTGCCGTCCGATGCCAATGTGAGAGGCTCGCCTTGCCAGTCGGTGATCACACCACCCGCCCCTTCGATCACCGGGATGAGCGCCATGTAGTCATAGGGGTGCAAGTCCATCTCGAACAGCAGGTCGACATGGCCCGCGGCCAAAAGGCCGTAGCCGTAGCAATCGCCGCCGAACCGTCGCATGGCAGCCTTTTCCGATAGCTTCTCGAACTGCGCCAGTCCGGCCGTGTCGAAACTGTCCGGGCTGGTCGTGTAGAGGATCGCTTCGCCCAAGGCCGTTCGCCCGCTGGTCTGGCAGGGCGTGCCGTTGAGTGTTGTGCGCTGGCCGCGCTGGCCGATCCAGCGTTCGCCGGTGGGCGGAATCGAGATCACCCCGAGTTCTGGCGTGCCATCGGAGAGGCAGGCGATCAGCGTGCCGAAGGTGGGCATACCGGACAGGAAGCTCTTGGTGCCATCAATCGGGTCGATGACCCAGATGTGCGGGGACTCCAGTCGCGCGCTCGCCTGTTCCTCTCCCAGAATGCCGTGAGTCGGGAACGCTTGCGTGATCTGCCGGCGCATCTCGGCCTCGATGGCGCGGTCGGCTTGTGTGACAGGCGAGTCGTCGTCCTTTGCCTCGATTTCCAGCGGTTTGCGGAAGTAGGTCATGGCCATGGCGTCCGTAACGTCGGCCAAACCTTCAGCGAACTGTGCGAGCCGGTCCGTTTCCGGAAAGGTCGAAAGAGACTGCATGATTTTTCCTCAAATGCGGAGAACGGGGGGCCGCGAAGGTGCGCTTTGAAAATTTATCGTAGACAAATGCCACAAAAACGCAAGACTACACAAATAACCCCAGACTCGAATTCCGTGTCGGGCAACCAGAACGGACCATCGCAAGGGTCCGCAGTCTTCCGGATACAGGCCCGGACCAACAGAACTGAACCAACAAGGAGATCACCATGAACACCTGGACACAGACCACCGCGCTGTCGATCGCGGCGCTTTGCCTTGCCGCACCAACGCTGGCCGATGAACTGACCGTCTACACTGCCCTCGAGGAAGAAGAAATCGCGGCCTACGTGGAAGCGGCACAGGCCGCCATGCCGGACACCGAGATCAATGTCCTGCGCTTGTCCACTGGCAAGCTTGGTGCGCGGCTGCTGGCCGAAGCCGAGAATCCGCAGGCTGACGTGATCTGGGGTTGGGCTGTCAGTGCGATGATGGACCCGCAGATCCTTGAAATGCTGGAACCCTACGAGGCTGCCGGCTCCGACGTGCTGCCCGAGAAATTCCGCAGTGGCGACGGCAAGTGGTTCGCCCCAATCGGCTATATGGGCGCCTTCTGCGTGAACACCGCACGGCTCGAGGAAAAGGGCCTGCCGATGCCGTCAAGCTGGGCCGACCTGGAAGACCCTGCATTCAAAGACGAGATCCTGATGCCCGATCCAAACTCCTCGGGCACCGGCTACCTGCACGTCAACGCCGTGCTGCAAAGCATGGGCGAAGAGGCCGGCTGGGCACAGCTGGACGCGGTCGATCCCAACATGGCGCAATACACCTCTTCGGGTTCAAAACCATGCAAATCTGCCCGCGTGGGTGAATATACAGTCGGCATTTCGCTGGCATTCACCGCGATGCAGTCGATCGAGGAAGGCTACCCGCTGGCGATGGTCTTTCCCGAGGGCGGTGTGGGCTACGAGTTGGAAGCGTCGGGACTGATGGCAAGCTCGGACAACAAGGAAGCGGCGAAAGCCTTCCTTGATTGGACCATGTCCGACGAGGCGATCGGCCTTTACCAGACCTACAAGGCGCTGATCACTGTGCCGGGTGTCGATGCATCGGAGGCGGCCGAGAAAGCCGGCCTTCCGGCTGAAATCTCGACGATCCTGGCGGATATTGACTTCGTCAAGGCGGCGGAGGATCAGACGGCCGTAAAAGATAAGTGGAAAGAAAAATTCGGGCGCTGAGCCCGAGACTGGGGCGGCCTTGGCCGCCCCGACACTTGACGGGCCGTTCGCGAACCTGCCCAACGAATGAGAAAGCACGCCCCACATGTACCTGACCGTACGCGACGCCACAAAGACCTACGGCAATTTCACCGCGCTCGACCACGTGTCGATCGAGATCGAGAAAGGCGAGTTCGTCTGCTTGCTCGGCCCGTCGGGATGCGGCAAGACGACTTTGCTGCGGCTGATCGCAGGGCTGACCGACTTGGACGGAGGAACGATCACGCTGGAGGGCGCGACCCTTTCGGATCTTCCGGCGCGCAAGCGGGGGTTCGGGATCGTGTTCCAGTCATACTCGCTGTTTCCGAACATGACGGTGGCCGAGAACATCGGTTACGGCCTGAAGATCCGGGGCGTTCGAAAAGACGACATCGCCGCACGGGTGCAGGAGTTGCTGGCGCTGGTTAAACTGCCTCAGGTGGCCGATAACCTGCCGGGGCAACTGTCGGGCGGCCAACAACAGCGCATCGCGCTGGCGCGGGCCATTGCCGTGGATCCGCGCGTCCTGTTGCTCGACGAGCCGCTATCGGCGCTCGATGCCAAGGTCCGCGCCGTGCTGCGCGACGAGATCAGACAGGTGCAGCGCTCGTTGGGCATACCAACGCTGATGGTAACACATGATCAGGAAGAAGCGCTGGCGCTGGCCGACAAGATTATCTGCATGAACCACGGGGTCGTGGTGCAGGCGGGCACGCCGGAGGATCTGTACCACCGACCCGCTACGCGCTTTGTCGCGGAGTTCATGGGGATCAGTAACCTGCTCTCTGCCGACACGGTCGCGCGGAATTTTCCCGACTTGGTGCCGACTCGTCCCGCCTCTGAAGACAGCTATCTTGCCTGTATCAGACCCGAGCAGATCGAGGTGACCCCTTCCGAAACCGGTGGGGCCGTCGTCCGCAGCATCAGTTTCCTGGGCAACCTGCGGCGCCTGGAAGTGGAAAGCCCCGCCGGGCCGCTTTTGGTCGAAACGCATGGCGGTAGTCCATATCACCCGGGCGACCGCGTTGAGCTGAGCATCGCACCCAAAGCCTGCACATGGGTTGTTGACGACACTGTTGGAACCGAGGCGGTGTCGGCATGAGCCTCGCCGAGACGTCATCCCGTGCCCGTATGCGCCGCCGATTTGACGCCGACCGCCTGCTGACGCTGGCTTGCATCGGGTTGCCGCTGCTGGGCCTGATCTTGTTCTTCGCTTACCCGATGGTGATCGTATTCCTGCGCTCGATCACGGTTGGCGACAGTTACGGGTTGGGCAACTACACCGAAGTGCTGGGCTCATCCGGGTTCTGGCGGGCCACGCGGCATTCGCTGGCGATGGGGGGCGCGACCACGGTGCTGAGTGTGTTGCTGGGGTTCATCATCGCGCATGGCCTTTACCGCTGTGCATTTCGCGGCAAGTGGCTGATACGCAGCGTCATTGTTCTGCCTCTGCTGGCCCCCTCGCTGGTACAGGCGCTCGGGCTGATCTTCCTGCTGGGCCGCAACGGCGTTATCAGTCGTATGCTTGGGGTCGAAATCGAGATTTACGGTTTCTGGGGCCTGTTGATCGCGAACACCCTCTACGCGCTGCCACAGGCCGTAATGATCATCGGCGCAGCGTTGGTGCTTCTGGACGCCCGCACCTACGAGGCCGCCGAGGTCATGGGAGCGCCGCCGTGGAGACAGTTCCGCGACCTGACCCTGCCCGCCGCGCGGTTCGGTATCCTGAACGCAGCGTTCGTCTGCTTTACCATCACCATAACCGATTTCGGCAATGCGGCGGTAATCGGCGGCGATTACTCGGTGTTGGCGACCGAGATCTACAGCCAGGTCGTGGGGCAGAGAAACTTCAATATGGGCGCCGTTGTTGGCATCATGCTGCTTTTGCCCACGGTGATCTCCTACAGTATCGAGCGGCAGGCGATGAAACGGCAGCAGGCCGGACAAATCACCGGGCAAGAGCCCTATCGGCCCAGCTTTGCTCCGCTGCGAGACATCAGCATGGCGGCGCTGTCATTGCTTATCTGCGCCGGGATCCTTTCGGTGATCGGGATCGTGGTCTATGCCAGTTTCGTCACACTGTGGCCCTACAACATGGCGCTGTCGCCCAAGCATTACGATATCACGCTGGCGGGCGGGTATTCATCGCTTTGGATGACGATCTTCATCTCGCTGGCTGCCGCTTCGGGCGGGACCGTTGCGGTTTTCCTTCTGGGTCTTGGCCTGCGACGCCTGCCCAAGGCAGTGGCGCAACCGATCCAGATCTTGGCCGCGATGCCGGCCGCTGTACCAGGGATGGTCCTGGGTCTGGCCTATATTCTGACGTTCAATTCCACGGCGACGCCGCTTTACCTGCTCTACGGTACCGCCGCGCTGATCGCGATCGTCAATTTTTACCACTACCACACACAAGGCTTCCTGACGCTGATGACTGGTTTCCGACAGCTGCCTCTGGCGCTGGAGGAAGCGGCCAATAGTCTTGGTGCCGGGCTGAGCAGGACGGCACGGGACATCGTGGCGCCATTCATCGCGCCGATGCTGGTGTCGGTTTTCTTCTTTCTCTTCATGCGCTCCATGGTGACACTGTCGGCGGTCGTCTTTCTGACAACACCGGACCTGAGCGTGGCCGCCGTGACGATCATGCGGCTGGACGATGCCGGGCTGACGTCGCAGGCAGCGGCCTTCTCGACTTGTGTAATGGCGGTTGTTTGCTTGGCCGTCCTGTCTATGAAGGTGATACTGGCGCTTTTGCGACGGCGTGGCGGGAACAAGGGGACGGCCTGATGTGGGCGAAGGAGCGTCATCAGCGGATCGTGTCGATGCTGGCGGCCAACCAGCAGGTCAGCGCAAACGATTTGGCCGAGATGATGGGAGTGTCGCGCGAGACCGTGCGGCGCGACCTGCTCGACCTTGAAGAGGCGGGAAAGGTGGCGCGGGTACATGGCGGTGCCGTTCTGCCTGAGGCGCGGACAGAGGATCCGTTTCAAAACCGCATGACGAGCCAGATCCGAGCCAAGTCCGAGATCGCGAAGAAAGCGGTCGGCCTGATCCAGCCGGGGCAAACGATCATGGTGGATGCCGGGTCGACCACTGCCGTGTTCGCCCGAGAGCTTGCGAAGGTGCCCGGCGTGTCGGTGATCACAAATTCGCTGGATATCGCCGCGACGTTACAGGCCGCAAACATGGATGTACTCCTTCTGGGCGGTCGGATCGCAGCTGACGTGCCTGCCACGGTGGGCGAGCTTACCCTTTCGGAAATACGGCGTTTCGAGGTGGATCTGTGCTTTTCCGCGCCGGTGGCTCTGCATCCCGAGAAGGGGACATATTTCTACGACCTGCAAGAGGCCGAAATCTCTGCCGCAATGGCAGCGCAGGCAGGTCGGGCGGTCTTGCTGGCGGATCATTCCAAGCTGGGAGGCACAAGCCGAGTGCGTTCCTGGGAAGTGGAGACGATCGGAGCGCTTGTGACAAACCGGGCCGCGTCCGACGTACAGCTCGACGGTTTGCGAACAGCGGGGGTCGAGATCATCTAACCACATCATTCGCCGAAGGTTTGATCGCAACCGCGCGCGCCGCTGGCTCCGTTCAGGAAATGAGGGCGGAGAAGCTGCGCTCCGCGTTAAACAGATTGTGGATTGAAGAATGGACGGCGGTGAATTTCTGCCAACTTCGCATACGCCGGAAGCGTGACATGGCGCGCTCTCTTCGTCGGAATGGCAGGTGAGGGAGCACGTGTTGGTTCTGGGTTCGCGGGATGGCGGTTTCGGATTTTCAACCTCGGACTTGCCGCACGTGTCCATTTCAAACGGGGCGCAGATATCGGCTTGGGGACGTTATTCCGCAAGTATGGGAGAACCATATGAAGCGTTTAGTATCGTTGTTGACTGCCGTTCTGCTGGCTCCACCAATTAATGCAGCAGAGCTTGATAACCGCTACGAGCAGGCGGGCACTTTTAGCATCACGGTTGACGGTGAAACGCAGAACCTCGTCATCCCTTATGATACCGAACGCGATCGCGCATATGCTGAACAAAAGTTTATAATGGGCAGCTACCTGACCATGAACGTGCTTGGCCGCAGCGTCGGCGAAGACGCCAAACCGGGTGCACCCAGGGTGCAGGAAACCCTTCAGCGCCGCTCTGGCGACATGAAGCTTTTGTCCGTCGAGATGTTTGACGAAGAGGGGTTCGAAGCACCGCTATCAATTGGCCTCGACGGTGGAGAGGGAACGCTTGCCGCATTTGAAATGACTGAAGACAACCAGGTGACCGCCACAATCGAGGGTGAGGTGCTACGCTTGGCCGACTACATGGGTGATCCCAAGGTCGCCAAAGGCGCCACGCCGCAGCCCCACCACGATCTCTTTTTCTGTGACCCTACCGCCTCTCGAAGAGTAAGGTTCGCGCTGGGCTCGAAGCCTCCATTGGCCGGGGTGTCGATGAAGGTCCGGAATGGGCCGTGAATGGCCAGAATCGCGAAGTGAGCAGTTTCGCTTCCCTTCGGACTTGACCAACCCGTGGATAAGGAATTGACCGGTAGTGCAAACTACCTGATCCGGCACAAACTCCAGGAAGTGAGAGTTAGCGGTTACTCATGGGCAATGGCAGAATTGAGCAATCGACAAGTGACAACTGAAACGAAGACGCCCGATCAGATCCGGCCAAGAGCAGCCGAACCCCAAATAACTGCCGAAAAGGAAATATCACCCTCGCCACTTATAATTCAATGAAACCTGGGATGCATGACCTTCCGCGACACGAAAAAATATGCGCATCGCGAAAAAATATCTGCGCGCCTACAATCCCGCTCAACCTCCTAAGGTCCGCTTGGCGTCGGTCGCCGCATCAGCCCGGCGCTCGCAACTTCTAACTCCTGGCTACTTCCTTCCACGGCGAAGACATCAGAACTATAAGCTGTTTTGCGTCGATCTCGGGATCTCCATTTTCGGCTCGCGCAAGATTATGGGTGAATTGCGCAAACTTATGGGGATCGCGCATGAATATGCGCGATCCTACAAGGTCTCAGAAATCTAGGTTTTCAACGCTCAGCGCGTTCTGCTGGATGAACTCGCGCCGCGGCTCCACGACGTCGCCCATCAATTTGGTGAACAAGTCGTCGGCTTCCGCCACATCATCTACTTTCACCTTGAGAAGTGTGCGGGCCTCCGGGTCCAACGTTGTTTCCCACAATTGATCGGGGTTCATTTCGCCCAAGCCTTTGTAGCGCTGCAGGGCAAGACCTTTCTCGCCCTCTTTCAAGATCGCATCCAACAGGTCGAGCGGACCATAAATGGCTTGTGACCGGTCCTTGCGATGCAATGTTGCTGGCTCGAAATAGATCTCGCGCAATCCTTTTGTCAGTTGGCCCAGACGCTTTGCCTCGCCACCACGCAATATCGGCCCATCCAGGGTGCGTACCTCTTCAACGCCCCGCAGTATACGGGTCAGGCGAATGCCATGATCCTGAGTTTGACGACCCTGCCAACCCCGCTCGTACTCAAGTGCGATCAGGTCTAGGCGTTTCGCCACGCTGTCCGCGACCGATTGGATATCTGCGTCCACGCGCCCTGGTTCGAACGCTTCGGCGATCGCTGCCTGCTCAAGGATGTGGCGGGGGTAATGCGTCGGAAAGGCCTCAAGGATGCGGGTTGCCTGCCGCGCCTCCTCGACCACGCGCACGAGGTCCTGCCCGATGATATCCTCGCCTGTTCCAAGCCGCAAAACCGCGTCTTCGGTTCCCTGCGCGATCAGGTAGTCCTCAAGCGCAGGCGTATCCTTGAGGTAGACCTCGGACTTTCCACGGCTCACTTTGAACAACGGCGGCTGCGCGATGTAGAGATAGCCGCCTTCGATCAACTCCGGCATTTGGCGGTAGAAGAATGTAAGCAGCAAAGTCCTGATATGCGCACCGTCCACATCGGCATCAGTCATGATGACAATCTTGTGGTAACGCAGTTTCGATATGTCGAACTCGTCGCGGCCGATGCCGGTGCCAAGTGCCATCACGAGGTTGCCGATCTCCTGGCTTGAAAGCATCCGGTCGAACCGAGCCCTTTCCACGTTAAGGATCTTGCCACGCAAGGGCAAAACCGCCTGCGTGGACCTATCCCGACCGGTCTGAGCCGATCCTCCAGCGCTGTCCCCCTCGACGAGAAAAACCTCTGTTTTGGAAGGGTCTTTCTCGGAACAATCCTTCAGCTTTCCGGCAAGATAGTTGACGTCGAGCGCGGTCTTTCGGCGCGTCAATTCCCGCGCCTTGCGCGCCGCCTCTCGGGCCATGGCTGCCTCCATGATCTTTCCAACGATCATCTTGGCTTCGTTCGGGTTCTCTTCAAACCACTCCGCCAGCTTTTCGTTCACCAAGCTTTCGACGGCCGGACGCACCTCGGAACTCACCAGCTTGTCCTTGGTCTGGCTCGAGAATTTCGGGTCAGGCACCTTGACCGACAGCACGCAGGTCAGACCCTCGCGCGCGTCATCCCCGGTGAAGGTGACCTTCTCTTTCTTCGCGATCCCTTTTTCGGCAGCGTACTTCTGCAAAACCCGTGTCAGTGCCCCGCGAAACCCGGCAATGTGCGTACCCCCGTCGCGCTGCGGAATATTGTTCGTGAACGGCAAGACAGTCTCATGGTAGCTATCATTCCACCACATCGCGACCTCGACACCGATTTCGTCACGCTCTCCTGTGACAAATATCGGGTCAGTCATAAGCGGAGATTTGCTGCGATCGAGGTAGCGCACGAATTCCTGCACGCCGCCATCGTAATGCAACTCCGTTTCCAGCGGTTCAGCCGGACGCTCATCACGCAGGATGATGCGCACGCCGGAGTTCAAAAACGCCAGTTCTCGCAGACGCTTTTCCAAAGTGTCGAAGCTGTAATCAAGGTTCGAAAATGTATCGAGTGACGCCAGAAACCTCACTTCGGTCCCGCGTTTTCCTGCGGCGTCACCGACCACTTCCAGATGCTTGGCCGTCTCGCCCTTCTCGAACCGCGCGACATGTTCTTTTCCGCTTCGCCAGACGCGCAGTTCCAGCCAGTCCGACAATGCGTTGACAACCGATACGCCCACTCCATGCAAGCCCCCGGAAACCTTGTAGGAATTGCTGTCGAATTTGCCCCCGGCGTGCAGTTGAGTCATGATGACCTCGGCGGCGGAAACGCCCTCTTCCTCGTGCATCTCCACGGGAATGCCACGGCCATTGTCGCTGACCGATACAGAACTATCCTTGTGAATGCAGACAGTTACGTGGTCCGCATGCCCGGCGAGGGCCTCGTCGATACCATTGTCGACAACCTCGTAGACCATGTGATGCAAGCCCGACCCGTCGTCGGTGTCGCCGATATACATGCCAGGGCGCTTGCGAACAGCTTCCAACCCCTTGAGAACCTTGATAGATTCGGCACCATATTCTTCGGGGGACGCGGCGGCTTCTGCCATGCAGATTATCCTTCGTTCAGTTTCATATTTTATACGATTCTCAGCGGGGAATGTCACGCGATAGACACAAGATTTTGTGTTTAACGATCAGGATCTTAATATCGGTATCGTGTCGGTATCCGGGTCGCATCGCGTCGGTGTCATTTTCCCGATTTCAGCGGGCATTCACGATCGACGCCGCATCATCCTCCGTCACCTCGAAAACCTGCGCACGCTCGCCCAGTTCCGAGAACAGCTCTGGCCCCGTTCCCGTCATCCACGCCTGCGCCCCCAAGGCACAGACCTCATCGTAAAGCGACGCCCGCCGCGCCGCGTCCAGGTGCGCCGCGACCTCGTCCAAGAGCAGGATCGGCGGTGCGCCAAAGTCCCGGGCCAGCGCCCGCGCGTTCGCGAGAATCAGCGACACAAGCAAAGCCTTCTGTTCGCCTGTCGAGCAGTCCGCGGCCGGAACCCCCTTGGCCGCGTAGACGCCATAGAGGTCCGCCCGGTGCGGCCCGACAAGCGTTCGCCCGGCCGCTATGTCGCGAAAGCGGCTTTCGGACAGGGCATCGCGGAAATCGGACTCGGTGCCGGGCATCTCCCCTTCGGTCATAGTCAGTTCCAACTCCGCGACCGGGAAAGCGGTCTCGGCTTGCGCCTGCGCCTCTGCCAATTGCTCCAGCGCGGCGACGCGGTTCGCATGGATCGCCGTCCCCGCCTCGGCCATCTGCCGCTCCAGCGCCACGTACCAATGCCCGTCCCGCACCTGGTCCTTCAGCAGGCGGTTGCGTTCGCGCATGGCCTTCTCATACGCCAGCGTCGCGTCGGCATGAGAGGGCGTGAAGCTGAGCGTCATGCGGTCGAGGAAGCGCCGACGCCCTTCGGCACCCTCGATCCACAGCCGGTCCATGGACGGGATCAGCCACAATACCCGGGCAATCCGCCCCAGTGCCACCTGCGACGCGGTCTTGCCGTCGATCCTGAGCTGCCGCGCGCCGCCTTCTTCGGACCAGGTCTCGACTTCGTGAACCTGGTGCATCGACCGCAGAACGCCGGTCAGCTTCCATCCGATCGCATCGGGCCGCCGCGCCATGTCCTGTGCCGCGGCGCGACGCAAGCCGCGTCCGGGTGAAAAGAGCGAGACCGCTTCGAGAATATTGGTCTTGCCCGCCCCGTTCGGACCGTAGAGCGCGACAGGTCGTGCGTCCGCATCGATCCGCACGCCCTTGTGCGACCGGAAATGCGACAGGCTGAGCGAAGACAGGTACAATCCGGGCATTCACGCCCTTTTCCTCTGGCCAAAAATATCCCCGCCGGAGGCACCGACGGGCGTCACACGCGCATCGGCATGACGACATAGACCGCCGAGGTGTCATTGCCTTCGCGCATCAGCGTGGGATCACCCGAGGAGTTGAACATGAAGACGGCGTTTTCACGATCGACCTGGCTGGCGATTTCCAGCAGGTACTTGGCGTTGAACCCGATTTCCAGTCGCTCGTCGCCATAGGCCACAGCCAGTTCTTCTTCGGCGGCGCCACTGTCGGGCGCGTTGACAGACAGGATCAGGCGGTCTTCGTCCAGCGCCAGCTTCACCGCGCGGGAGCGTTCGGAACTGACGGTGGCGACACGGTCGACGGCTTGGGCAAACTCGCTGGCGTCGACCTCCATCTTGCGGGTGTTGCCCTGCGGGATGACGCGCGTGTAATCGGGGAACGTGCCGTCGATTACCTTGGAAGTGAGCGTGATATTGGGCGTGGCAAAGCGCACCTTGGTTTCGCTGACCGACACCGCGATGGCCATGTCATCATCGTCCAGAAGCTTGCGCAGCTCGCCCACGGTCTTGCGCGGAACAATCACGCCCGGCATGTCCTCGGCGCCGTCGGGCAGGTCGGCGTCGATCCGGGCCAGCCGGTGACCGTCGGTCGCGACGCAGCGCAGCACCTTGCCGCCCTCGGCGTCCGATACGTGCATGTAGACGCCGTTGAGGTAATAGCGTGTCTCTTCCGTCGAGATCGCGAATTTCGACTTGTCGAAGAGCCGGCGCAGCACCGGAGCCTTGGCCGAGAAATTGCAGGAATATTCCGACGAGGCCATCACCGGGAAATCTTCCTTGGGCAGGGTCGCCAGAGAGAAGTTCGAGCGTCCCGCCTCGACCGTCAGGCGCCCCGAGGCACCATCGTCGGTCAGCGTCACCAGTGCCCCGTCGGGCAGCTTGCGCACGATCTCGTGCAGGGTCACGGCGGAAACGGTCGTGGCGCCCGCGCGCTCGACCTGGGCCGGGGCCTTGTCGACGACCTCGATATCCAGATCCGTGGCGCGGAAATGTACCGCATCGCCCTCGGCCTCGATCAGCACGTTGGCGAGGATCGGAATCGTGTTGCGCCGTTCGACGACGGACTGGGCCTGCGAGACCGCCTTGAGCAGCGTTCCGCGTTCGATGCTGAGTTTCATGCCCTCGCTCCCTGCGTGCGTGCCTCTGCCGGGCACCGGGACCGGCACGTTAGCAAGTTTCGCCTTATGCTCAAGCCTTTTATTGCCCCTCAGCCCTCGAGCGCGCGGCGCAGAATCCTGAGGTCTTCGGCGAGTTGCCCGTCCTGCGCGCTGAGTTCTTCGATCCGGCGCACGCCATGCATCACCGTGGTGTGATCCCGGCCGCCAAACCGCCGGCCAATTTCAGGAAGAGACCGCGAGGTCAGTTGCTTGCACAGGAACATCGCGATCTGTCTGGGGCGGGCAAAAGTGCGGACTCTTTTCGGCCCGACCATATCGCTCAAACGAATGTTGAAATGCTCCGAGACGTGGCGCTGTATCTCTTCGATCGAAACCTTCCGCTCGGACGCGCGCAGGATATCCGCAAGGCAGTCTTGGGCCAGTTCCATCGTGATCTGGTGACCGACCAGCGAGGCAAAGGCGTAAAGCCGCGTCAGCGCGCCTTCGAGGACACGCACGTTGGTCGAGATGCGATGCGCGAGGAATTCCAGCACCCCATCGGCCATTTCGAGGCTCGGATACTGCTCGGCAAAGCGGTCCGCCTTGGACTGAAGGATTCCAAGCCGCAACTCGTAGTCGGTGGGATGTAGGTCCACCACCAGGCCACATTGCAGGCGCGACTTGATGCGCTCTTCCAGGTTTTGGATCTCCCCCGGGGCGCGGTCGGCTGAAATGACGATCTGCTTGTTCTGATCCACGAGCGCGTTGAACGTGTGAAAGAATTCTTCCTGCGTGCTGTCCTTGCCGGCGATGAACTGAACGTCGTCGACCATCAGCACGTCGACCGAGCGGAAAAGCTCCTTGAAATCCATCATGCGGCGGTCCCGCAATGCTTGCACAAAGCGGTACATGAACTGCTCTGCGGACAGATAGAGCACGTTCAGCTCTGGCTGCGCTGCCTGAAGCTCCCAGGCGATGGCATGCATGAGGTGTGTCTTGCCAAGGCCGACGCCGCCATAGAGGAAAAGCGGGTTGAAGGTGACCGGGCCGCCCTCGGCCACACGCTTGGCCGCGGCATGAGCAAGCTCGTTGGGCTTGCCCACCACGAAACGATCAAAGGTGAAGCGCTCATCCAGCGGCGCGGAAGACAGGACGTCGTCGGTCAAACGGCGCGCCGGAGCCGCGGGGGGCGTATCTTTCGTTGTTTCCGATGCGTTGGTTACGGTCGCTTGCGGCTTCTGGGAGGAATTCGCCGCGACCTGGAAATCGATCCGGCGGATAGAGGGGGCGTAGCCGTTCACCTTGAACAGGATCAGCTCGCCGAAATTGCGGGATACATAATTGCCCTGGAAGGTCGTCGGAACCTTGAAGGTCACAACGTCATCGTTGATCGCCGTCAGCTCCAGCGGCTCGATCCAGTTGGTGAAGTTGTTCTTGCCGATTGTCTTGAGCAGGTCTTGCTTGATCTGGCCCCATTGATCACTTGTCATTTTTATCCCGTTCCGCGGTCTTATCGTTTCCATCCAGCACGCCCCCGATTGGCATACCCCTTACAATTGCGTTCGCGGTTCGGTCGGCAATAGGCAAACGACAACCCATCACCCGACACGGAGTACCGGGAGAAAAGCCGTTTGGCCTGTATCTGAGCGCCACCCAGCGCTGGCCCTGTCTCGTCCCCACAAGCGTGGACCAAGCCGCATGGATCGCGCCAATCCGTTGGACAATATGGCTCCCGACATCGGTCGGATACACCGGCATGATCAGAGCAGTTGATCCGTGTCCGGTGCGAGCGCCTGTCCCCCCAAGCGTGAATCGCTCTGGCAAATTAGCAATTGAGTCAGCGAGACGGCAACTGATCTTAGCGCTTGACTCGGTCTTTGCCGCGAAAAAGTCACACGAACCCGAGTCGTTCATAGCCATAAAAAAAAGGTGCCGCGCGATTCGGCACCTTTTCCTTCAATAGCTTAGGGCCGTGTCTCAGCCGAGCGATTTCACCCGCGAAGACAGGCGCGCCATTTTCCGTGAAGCGGTGTTTTTATGAAACACTCCCTTCGATACGCCCCGCATCAGTTCGGGCTGAGCGGCACGGAGCGCATTTTGTGCAGCTTCCTTGTCGCCGGAGGCGATGGCTTCCTCGACTTTGCGCAGGAAGGTGCGAATCCGCGAGCGGCGCGCTTTGTTGACACTGAGGCGGCGGGCGTTCTGGCGCGCGCGCTTCTTGGACTGGAGAGTATTGGCCATGTTGTGAACCTTTTCGGGTCTGTCATTTCGTTTCAGATGTGCACGAGGACGAGCCCGTTCCGGCAGGCCAAGGGCCGGAATGATTCTGGCCAGAGCGGGCCGCACGCGCATGTATGGCGCAGGCGTATAGCCGCAAATGCCGCGAAAGCAAACAGCAAAGTTCCACATATCCGGCCCTGTGCCCGCCACGCGCCTTCAGCCGGCCTCCAGCAGCGCGGCCGCCAGATCCTCGGCCCCCGGTGCGGCGGTCAGGACAAGGGCCTTGCCCGTAGGGACCGCGATGTCGAACGGACAGACAAGTTGGCCTGCATCCAGCGCGGTTTGTACCAGCACACGGTGCGCCATCAACACGCCTGCACCCGCACGCGCCTCTTCCAATGCCATTGCGTAAAGAGAAAAGGACGCGCTGCCGAAATCGCCGGGAAGCGTCACCCCAGCCTGCGTGGCCCAGAGCGACCAATCCTCGGGCCAGGCCGCGTCGACAAGCAGGGTCTGCGCCGCAAGGTCATCCGGCGTTCGGATCTTGCGCGCCAGTGCCGGGGCGCAGACCGGGAAAATTTCGTCGCGGGCGAGCACGTGCTGCGCCTCGAGTTTGCCTGGCACTGCGATGAACAGGCTGAGATCGAACATGTCCCGCGACAGGTTGGGCGGCGTTTCGAGTGCCGTCACGGACATGCGCGCCTCTGGCCGAACCGCGCGCAGCGACGGCAACCGCGGCGCCAGCCAAAGCTGGGCGACGGAGGGCAGCGCCGCGATCTGAACCGTCTTGGCCGGCGCGACACCGCGCAAGGCCCGCGTGGCGTGCCCAAGCTGGTCGAAAGCAGCGGTGAATTTCGGCAACAGGCTGGACCCGGCCTTGGTCAGGCGCACACCGTGAGAACGGCGCTCGAACAGCGGTGTTCCGGCCCAGTCTTCCAGCGTCTTGATGTGCTGCGACACCGCGCCCGGCGTCACGCACAGTTCTTCAGCCGCCAGCGCGAAGCCGCCCAGTCGGGCGGCGGCCTCGAACGCGCGCAGCGCATTGAGCGGCGGACCCTTGGGGCGGGGAGGCGACACGGGCACTTAAACTAGCCTTAGTTTTTCTAACCTCATTATTCCTTATTCTGCTTTGCGCCCCGCGTCGAGCCTCGGCATGATCCCGGGCAGATCAATCGGAGTACCGACCATGACCCTTGCCCATCGCGACTGGGTGCCCGCCCCCAGCGAAACGCTTGTTCAGACCATCGCCACGCGCACGGCATCGCAGGACAGCGAAACCATCGCGGCGCGGATCGCGACCCTTGCCGCGGAAAATCGCAAGATCCACGAACGCGACTGTTTCAACCTTAACCCGGCCACGAATGTGATGAATCCACGGGCCGAAGTCCTGTTATCGTCCGGCATTGGCTCGCGCCCGTCGCTGGGCTATCCCGGCGACAAGTACGAGATGGGGCTGGAGGCGATCGAAGAGATCGAGGTTGTCGCCGCCGAGCTGGTTGCCGAGATCTTTCAGGCGCGGTTTTCCGAGATCCGCGTGGCCTCGGGCGCGATGGCGAATCTCTATGCCTTCATGGCGACCTGCAAACCGGGCGACACGATCATCGCGCCCCCGGCCACGATCGGCGGGCATGTGACGCATCACATTGACGGCTGCGCCGGGCTGTTCGGGTTGCGCACCGTGCCGGCGCCGATCAACCCCGATGGCTACACGCTGGACATAGACGCGCTGCGCACGATGGCAGAACAGGAAAAGCCCGCGCTGATCACCGTGGGCGGCTCGCTGAACCTGTTCGAACATCCAGTCGCGGAGGTGCGCGCCATTGCCGACGGCGTGGGCGCGAAGGTCATGTTCGACGCGGCCCACCAATGCGGGATCATCGCCGGGCGTGCATGGAAGAACCCGCTGGCCGAAGGCGCGCACCTGATGACGATGAGCACCTACAAGAGCCTGGGCGGACCGGCGGGCGGCGTGATCGTCACCAACGAGGCAGAGTTGGCCGAACGTCTGGACGCCATCGCCTTTCCGGGCATGACCGCGAACTTCGATGCTGCCAAGTCGGCGGCTCTCGCCGTCTCGATGCTGGACTGGCGCGAGCATGGACCAGCCTATGCGCAGGCGATGATCGACCTGTCCAAGGCGTTGGCAGAATCCTTGGCCGCCAATGGCGTTCCGGTTTTCAACACGCCCAACGGATACACCAATTCGCACCAGTTCGCGGTTGAGGCGGAAAGTTTCGGCGGTGGTCAGGCCGCGTCAAAGACCTTGCGCAAAGCCGGCTTCCTGGCTTGTGGGATCGGCCTGCCCATCGCGGAGGTTCCGGGCGACATGAACGGGTTGCGCATCGGCACGCCAGAATTGGTGCGATGGGGTGTCACGGCCCAAGACGCTCCGGCGCTTGCCGCGTTGATCCACGAAGGCCTGACCAAAGATCCAGAGGCGGTCGCGCCGGGTACTCAGTCAATGCGCAAGCGGTTCGACACGCTGCATTTCGTGATCTGAAATCGAGCGGGGGCAGACAGGCCCCTGCCCCTCACTTGTCGCGGAACTGCGCTTCGCGTTTCTCGGCAAAGGCGGCCATGCCTTCCTTCTGGTCCTCGGTCGCGAAGAGCGAGTGGAACACGCGGCGCTCGAACAACAGACCCTCGGCCAAAGGCACCTCGTAAGAACGATTGACCGCTTCCTTGACCGCCATGACGGTGATCATGGACTTCTCGGCGATCTTGCCTGCGGCGGCCATGGCCTCTTCCACAAGCTTCTTGGCCGGAACGACGCGGCTGACAAGGCCCGAACGGTCAGCTTCTTCGGCATCCATGAAGCGGCCCGTCAGGTTCATGTCCATGGATTTCGACTTGCCGATGAAACGGGTAAGGCGCTGGCTGCCGCCCATCCCGGCCATCACGCCGAGGTTGATCTCGGGCTGGCCGAACTTGGCGTTGTCTGCGGCGATGATGAAGTCGCACATCATGGCAAGCTCGCACCCGCCGCCCAACGCATAGCCCGACACGGCGGCGATGATCGGTTTGCGGATGCGCACGATGGCGTCCGCCTCGGGGCCAAAGAGGTTGCCGGCGAAGACGTCCACGAAGGACTTTTCCGACATCATCTTGATGTCCGCGCCGGCGGCGAAAGCCTTTTCCGAGCCGGTGATGACGATGCAGCGCACCTTGTCGTTGCCTTCGGCATCCTGCAACGCATCGACAAGTTCGCCCAGCAACTGATCGTTGAGGGCATTCAGGGCATCGGGGCGGTTGAGGGTGATTTTGGCGACGTGGTCTTCTACTTCGACGATGATCGTCTCATAGGCCATGAAATCTGCTTTCGCTTGTTTCTGTCAGATTTGAGTCATTACCATTTGGGTCAGTCGGATCAAGGTTATCTTTGGCAGGTCGCGCAATAGAAGCTCGACCGGCCCGATTGAACGACGCGGCGCACATTTCCCGGGCAGCCGGGGCGGCGGCAGGGGGCGCCTACGCGGTCGTAGACGTCGAAGCTGTGCTGAAAATATCCAAGTTCGCCATCGGCTTGGCGGAAATCGCGCAACGAAGACCCACCAGCGAGAATCGCGTCGTTCAGCACGGCGCGGATGATCGGCACCAGTGCCGCGACCCGCTTGGCCGAGATTCGTCCGGCGCGGCGCAGGGGCGAGATGCCGGCCCGGAAGAGCGCCTCGCAGACGTAGATATTGCCCAGCCCCGCCACGATTCGTTGATCCAGCAGGGCCGATTTGATCGGCGTGTTCTTATCCTGCAGCGCTGCGACGAGATAAGGCTCGTCGAACTGGTTGCCCAAGGGCTCGGGGCCCAGTTTGGCCAGCAGGGGATGCGCCTCGGCGTTGTCGGTGGCCATCAGGTCCATCGCGCCGAAGCGGCGCGGGTCGTTGAAAGTGATGCGGGCGCCGTTGGCCATGTCGAGCACCACGTGGTCATGTTTCTCCGCCGCGGGATGATCGTGCACGAACTGCCCCAGCGGATCTCCCGAGATCAGGATGCGGCCGGACATGCCAAGGTGGATCAACAGCGTCTCGCCCGAGGACAGGTCGGCAAGGATGTATTTCGACCGCCGCCGCAGACCCAGGACACGCTGTCCGGTCAGCCGCGTGGCCATGCCCGGCGGAAAGGGCCAGCGCAGGTCGGGGCGGTTGACCTGTGCCGACGCGATCACGGCACCGGTCATCGCGGGCTCCAGCCCGCGGCGCACTGTCTCGACCTCTGGCAATTCCGGCATTCTGCCCCCTCTGCGACCAAACGGGCGCATTGTAACCCGCCCCCGGCGACCTATAAGAAGGACTTGAGGATCAAACGGCAAGGCCGCGGGGATAAATGACCGGGAAAACAACGCATTTCGGATACGAGGACATCCCCGAGGAGGAAAAGGCGGGCCGCGTGCGCGGCGTGTTCGGCTCGGTCGCGTCGAAATACGACGTGATGAACGACGCGATGTCCTTCGGCATCCACCGCGTCTGGAAAGACGCGATGATGGACTGGCTGGCGCCGCGCGCGGGCCAGCGCCTGCTGGACGTGGCGGGTGGCACCGGGGACATTGCCTTTCGGTTCCTCGAACGCGCCGGATCGGGCCACGCCACGGTTCTGGACCTGACCGAACCAATGCTGGTCGAAGGCCGCAAGCGGGCCGAGGCGGAACAGATGGCCGAAAGCCTTGACTGGGTGGTGGGCGACGCGATGGCGCTGCCCTTTGCCGACAACAGTTTCGATGTCTACACGATCAGTTTCGGTATCCGGAACGTCACCCGACCGCAGGAGGCCCTGAACGAAGCTTTTCGCGTGCTGAAACCCGGCGGGCGGCTGATGGTGCTGGAATTCAGCCAGATCCCGAACGACCTGATGCAGAAGGTCTATGACCTGTATTCCTTCAACATCATTCCGCAGATGGGCAAGGCCATCGCCGGGGATCGCGACAGCTATCAGTACCTTGTTGAGTCGATCCGCAAGTTCCCCGACCAGGAAACGTTCTTGGGCATGGTGCGGCAAGCCGGGTTCGACCAGGCCAAGTACCGCAACCTGAGCATGGGAATAGCCTGCCTGCATTCCGGCTGGAAGATCTGAGCCATGCGCGGACCGCACAACATCCTGCGCCTGATCCGCACGGGCGCCACGCTGGAACGCACCGGCGCCATGGGCCTGATCATGGATGCGATGGACGCGCCGCCGCTGGTGCGCGGCACCATGCGATTCCTCGCCTGGCCGTTTCAATGGCTGGGCTACAAGGGCGACACCAATATGCCGCCCGCGCTGCGCGCGCTGACCGCGCTGGGCCCGGCCTATATCAAGTTCGGGCAGGTATTCTCGACCCGGCCCGACATCGTCGGTGATGCGCTGGCCCAGGAGTTGCGGGTGTTGCAGGACAAGCTGCCGCCTTTCGATGCGGAGGTGGCCAAGGCCAGTGTCGCCAGCTCGATGGGTCAGCCGGTCGATGCCGTTTTCTCGGAGTTCAGCGACCCGATTGCCGCCGCGTCGATCGCGCAGGTGCACAAGGCGCGGCTGCGAGACACTGGACAGGACGTGGCGGTCAAGGTGCTGCGCCCGGGAATCGAGCGGGCCTTTCGCCGGGACATCGACGCGTTCTATTTCGCGGCGCGCATGATCGAGGTGCTGTCTCCGTCCGCGCGCCGCCTGAAACCGCGCGACGTGATCGCCCATTTCGAGGGCGTGGTTAACGGAGAACTCGACCTGCGTCTCGAAGCGGCCTCTGCCAGCGAGTTCACCGCCAATACCGCCGAGGATGAAGGCTTCAGCCTGCCGGCCGTCAACTGGGATATGTCCGGGCGGCGCGTGATGGTGATGGAATGGGCCGACGGGGCGCCGATGGGCGACAACGCCGCCATAGACGCCGCCGGCCACGACCGGGCGGAGCTTGGCGAACGGGTGCTGCAACTGTTCCTGAAACACGCCCTGCGAGACGGTTTTTTTCACGCCGACATGCACCAGGGCAACCTGAAGGTCGCGCCGAACGGCGATATCATCGCCTATGATTTCGGGATCATGGGGCATATCGACGAATACACCCGCCGGGTCTATGCCGAGATCCTCTATGGCTTTATCAAGCGCGATTACCAGCGTGTCGCCGAAGTGCATTTCGAGGCCGGCTACGTCCCCCCCGACCGCGACGTGGACGACTTTGCCCGTGCGCTGAGAGCCGTCGGCGAGCCGATTTTCGGCATGGATGCCTCTAAGATCTCGATGGGCGGGCTGTTAAGCTATCTATTTGAAGTGACAGAAAGATTCGGGATGGAGACCCGCACCGAGCTTATCCTTCTGCAACGCACGATGGTCGTTGTCGAGGGTGTCGCGCGAAGCCTGAACCCGCAGACCAACATCTGGCAGGTCGCCAAGCCCGTGGTCGAGGATTACATCCGCAAGAACATCGGCCCCGGCGCCGCGGTGCGCGACCTGCGCCGCACGCTGATGGTGCTGTCGCGGTATGGGCCGCGCCTGCCCAAGATAGTCGAAAGCGCGTTGATCCGCCAATCGTCGCCCGAACCGGAGCCAACGCGCGGCCTGCGCTGGAAATCCGTGCTATGGCTGGGTATGGGCATCACGCTTGGTGCCATGGCAACTTTGCTGGCAACGATGTTTTTCTGAAGACGTGGTTTTGATGTGACTCCTGCCAATCCGTAGAGATCGAAAAGAATCCGGTTATTAGCGCCCGAATGTGGCCAATTCGCCAATATTTTCATCTTACCTCGGCAAACGAAGCCCCAGAATGTCGGAGGCTCCCACTTCCTGACCGTTCTCCATCACCAGTACGGTTTGATCTGCCTCCCTCCTCGCCTCGACAATTCTGCCATGGACCTGCACCGGTGTCGTCTCGACGATCTCTTCCCCGGTAAAAGACTCGACGCTCAGGTCATATGTTCCGGGCGGCAGTTGGTTACCTTCAGGATCGCTGCCCAGCCAGGCAATCTCTTGCCGCTCGCCAGAGACGGCAAGGCGCTGAACTTCGTTGCCTGAGCCATCACGAACCACCAGGTCGTGCCGATCAGCGAGGTTGTCGCCCGAAATTGTCAAATTCACCTGAGTTCCATCAAACCTGACCGGGGCGATCGCGCGGCCCTCCATACCAATCCAGCCCGACATTTGCGACACGCCCAGAAGGCTCATTTGCGCTCCGAGGGCCGACAGCAGGTCGTTGGACTTTACCTGTTGTTCCACGCCAGAGAAGGTCGCAAGCTGTGTCGCGAACTCCGTCGACTCCATCGGGTTCAGCGGGTCCTGGTTCTCCATCTGCACTGTCAGCATGCGGATGAACGTCTCGAAATCCGAACTCAGTGTGGATGAGCCGCTTGCAGTGGTTGCGGTCCCGCTTGCGGACGCACCAGCGGTGTTTACGGAAAGAGTAGAGATATCCATGATATTGTCCTTTGAAATAGATCAGAGCCGAATATCGACGCGGTCCAGCGCTATCCGGGTAGATACATCCAGTGGCGCGACGTCAGGCGTCGCATCACCATCCGGTTCGGCCACGTCATGCCGATACGAGCCGCGATCCGCGGCACTCTTCTGACCGGTTTGCGGATCGCCGCCTTGTCCGAACGAGAATTCTGCCGCGCCATAGCCGATCTCACGGAACTCCTGCGCCAGGATGTCGGAGTTTCGCCGCAGCAGGTCCAGCGTTTCCGGCCTGTCAGCCAATACGCTCACGACGACGCCGGTATCGCTGGTCTGCAGGTTGATCCGGACCCGCCCAAGCTCGGCCGGGTTCAAGCGAATTTCGGCGGATTGTTCCGTCGCCCGGCGCAAGCCCGCTGCCAGTTGTTCCGAAACATGGCGCGGCATTCGCGCCAAGCCAACAAGACTTGTGCGCAACGGCGCGCTGGTCTCGACCTGGCTTGTCAAGGCGCCGACGGTATTCATGCGGCTACTGTCCGGTTCGAATGTCCTAGCCCAATCCTCGCCTTTGCTGTGCGCATCCAAGTTCTCGGGAACGACTGCGGATGTGACAATCGGGGGGCTGGAAACCGGCTTGCTGCCGTAGGCTGGCGCGAGGTCCGGCTGCAGAGTGCCCTGGTTGGCCGTTCGCGCCTCCGCCGCGGACAGCCTGCGATAGTCGGCCGGTTCCGAGTTCGGGACCTGCTGCACTTCGGCCGCGGGCTTCGACATCGCGATCTGACGCGCGAATGTATCGGATGCCGGAACGGCCGATGACCATCCACGACCCATGCCGACCGAAGGTTCGGACTTCACGATGCTTTGCGTTGGCGGCGCGGCGACCCCGCCGTCTAGCACCACGAACTGGGATAGCGTGCCAGCGCCGACGCGATTCTGGACATTCGGAACCGAGCGAATATCCCGCTCTTGCCTGGAGACGGTATTGTCGGCCTCGCCCGCTTGATCCGATGAAATCACAACAGCCTGATTGGGTCTTTTGTCGCCAGATTGGGGTACCAGCATGTAATTCTCTGGCCTGGAATTGACTGTCGGACTTCGTGTCAGCGCTTCGTCCGCACGAAACTCGCCGTCTGCCGAAGGAGCGAAATACCCGACCTGAGGTCTCACGCCCGCTGTGGCAAGAAACTCTGCAGACTTCGCGGCCCCCGGCGAAGGCGCAGCAGAACTTGTCCGGCCCGCCGGATCCGATGGGCCATTGCCCTGAGCGAGGTCACGCTCGGCACCGAAACCATCAGGGCTGCGCACCGGGTTCTGCGATGGCTCAGCCGGAGCCTGGTGCCTCGCTTGCGGCGCAGCGTTCCGGCCCTCAACCTTGTGGTCCCGGGCGTTGCCCGCCCAAGAGACCTCACCTTTCCCGTCCGACGCTATGACAGGCTTCGAAGGCAAGGACGCTGTCAGTGCCGTTCTATCCTTGCGAAGCGCGTCATGTTTCGGCGTGGCATTCTGCTCTTCGATTTCCGCCTCGCTCACCCCGGCGACAAGGCGAGACTCTTCTGCGGCCTCCGTGGCGATCGGGTGCTCATCCTCAACCGGCGCATCGGTTTCACCACTGTCGGATTCGATGGCCTCGCCCGATGCCTCTGTGTGCGCGTCGGGATCCTCCACTTGAAGATCGATTTTCGCTTTCTGCTTGGGAGTGTCGGTCTCAGAGGGACGCGGTACTGCCTCGACAAACACGGAAGCAAAGCTGGGGCGGTGCGTATTGCCCTCGGCTTTGCCGTCCTCCGCGGCAGGCACATTCCTTACCGCATTCCCGCTGTTTGTCTGTGCGGCAGACGTCTCGCTTGTGACCGTGTAAAACATTCTTGAGCTCCGGGATTTCTTCCTCAGCCCGTCGAACTTCGCAGATCGTGATTACCAGTTCTTTACCGCTTTGGTGTCCTATCCCGAAAAGTTCACAGCATTCGAGGGATTCTGGTGACCGATCATTTACCGATGAAACCTAAGCTGGGCGTGAGCCCTTTGCCGCCCCCTGTTGCACGCACGTCACTGCATGCTGCGCAGCAGGCCGCACAGAAATTGGAAGCGACATTTCTCGCCGAGATGCTGAAGGCCGCCGGTTTCGGCGAACAGGTGAACTCGTTTTCCGGCGGGACCGGCGAAGATCAGTTCGCCTCGTTCCACCGTCAGGCGGTCGCGGACAAGATCGCGGAGGCCGGGGGCATCGGCCTTTCCGAACATTTCCTGAACGCGATGCTGGAGACAAGCAATGACTAAACATTCCGCACAAGACCTGGTCGACGAACTGGACAATCTGCTGGACGCCGAGCGCGAGGCCGTCCTCGGCGGCAACCTCGACGACATGTCACGACTGCTGGCGCGCAAGGAGAGCCTGATCGACGCGCTGAGCGAACTCGACGCGGCAGATGCCGCCGCGATATCGGAAGTTCAGGACAAACTTGCCCGGAACCAGGTGCTGCTCGATGGCGCGCTGCAGGGAATAAGACGGGCCTCCGCACGGCTTGCCGCCGTGAGAAAGGTGCGCCGTTCGCTGGAGACCTACGGCGAGGACGGACAGAAGAAGACGATCGACGCCCAGGTCACGCGGCAGTTGGAAAAGCGAGCATAATTCCCGGGACTTTTTTCAAGAGAATTTGTCTCAAATGCCAGTCACAGACCCACAGCCGTTTTAGGACTCTCTTAGTACTTTCAAGGCATTTCTCGGCCTGCGTCCCAAGGTGGATGGCGCGATGCCGACAACGTGCATCGCAAACGTCAGAACGACTTTCGAAACCACCGCCCCGGGGCGGTGGACATGTATCGGCGCAAAAGCGTCGCAGCAAAAGGACTATGCTATTATCGCGACCTTCCAGGCACCGCCATGATGCCCGTCACCGCCCGTGACCTTTTTCCGTTTGATGATGACTGGCGCGGCATTGTCACCAGACGCACTCATCTCACCACCTATTCACTCACCCGAAACGATCGTTAGCAGACCAGGTCTTACTCGGCTGTTAACAGATCAATTTGTCCGCTTTATCGGGTCGCGCATCGCCGCGGGGCAACCACTGCATTTTAGTGAAATGCCGGGCATTCGGTTTTTGTGAATCGGGCGAGAAAGTGATATCCAACTCATGATCGCGCCAGTATGGCCGAAACCATTTCCAGAGACACGTGTGGTGCGTAGGGAGCACGTGGGGCAACGGAGGGTATCGGCCGATACGCGCGATACCCTCCGTACGAACTCACGGGATTATCGCCGCCGAAATGCTGAAGCGGCTACGCCGTCAGACCCGCAATTTCACAGACAATCTTCCATTCTTCAGCGGTTACAGGCTGCACCGACAGACGTGAGTTGCGCACCAGCACCATCTCCGAAAGGCGGGGATCCTGCTTGATCATATCGAGCGTCACCGGCGTTTTCGCTGTTTCCACCGCCTTGATATCCACGCAGTCCCAGCGATCGTCGTCGGTCGTGCTGTCGGGATGCGCCTCGGCAATCACCTCGACGGTACCGACCACCGCCTTTTCCGTCTGGCTATGGTAGAAAAAGCCCCGATCGCCCACCGCCATCTCGCGCATGAAGTTCCGCGCCTGGTAGTTCCGCACGCCGTCCCATTCCTCGCCGGCCTCCGCCCGTGCGACCTGCTGATCCCAGCTCCATGTCGACGGCTCGGACTTGAACAGCCAATACCGCATCGGTCAGATTACCTTGTTCCAGGGGATCAGCTCGACACTTTCGAACAGATCCGCCGCCTTGTACGGGTCCTTCGCGGCCCAGGCCTCGGCTTGCGCCATATCCTCGACCTCCAGCACCACCAGCGAGCCGATCATGCCACCATCCGCATCCAGCAGAGGACCCGCCTGGCTCACGACGCCCGTCTCCTTCAGGTAGGCCACGTGCGCGTCACGGTTGTCGAGACGGGTTTGCAAGGCGCCGGGCTTGTCCCGGGCAATCAAAGCGATCAGCATCATTCTTCCTTCAATGGCCGTTGAAGCAGCATATCCATCGAGTCGCGAACGTTCAATTCACCGCGCACCAATCCGGTCACCACGCGCGTGATCGGCAGGTCCAGCCCCGCCTCCCGCGCCATCTTTTCCAGCGCCTGCGCCGTCGCGGCCCCTTCGACTGTCACGCCAGTATCGAATGTCTCTCCGCGTCCCAGGCTCTGGCCGTAGCGGTAGTTGCGCGATTGCTCGGAGGTGCAGGTCAGCACCAGGTCACCAAATCCCGAAAGCCCTGCCAGCGTCTCTGCCCTGGCGCCGTGCATTTCCGCCACCTTGACCAGTTCGGCAAAACCACGAGTCATCAGCGCCGCACGTGCACTTTCGCCCAACCCGGCGCCAATCGCCACGCCGCACGCAATCGCAATCACGTTCTTGAGCGCACCGCCCAGCTCTGCACCTGTTACATCCATAGTGCGATAGAGCCTGATATTGGGCGTCGTCAGCCGCTGTTGCAGGCTCTCGCCCACGCGTTCGTCGGCACAGGCCAAAGTCAGCGCCGTCGGCAGACCCCGCGCAATGTCATGGGCAAAGGACGGACCTGTCAGCATGGCCGGGACGGCGTCGGGGACGTGCTCCGCGATGATCTGTGTCGGTCTCAGCCCGGTGCCGCGCTCCATCCCCTTGCAACAGGCGACCAAGGGCTTTCCCGCCAGCGACCGACCGTGCGTTTCCAGAAACGTGCGAAGTTTCTGTGTCGGGACCGACAAGAGAACGATTTCCGCCTCTGAAACAGTCTCCAACTCTGCTGAAACGCTTACATTCTCCGGCAAAGCGACCCCCGGCAATCGTCGCGCATTCTCCCGGGTCGCGTTCATCTCCCGCACGTGCTCTTCGTCCCGCGCCCAAAGTGCCACCGGACCATTGCGCGCCAGCGATACTGCAAGGGCCGTGCCGAATGCACCGGCGCCGATCACCAAGATCATGCCTTTGCCCCTTTCTTTCCACCGCCCAGCAAGGCCGGACTGCGCTTGTCCAACGGCCAGCGCGGACGCGCGGCCAACGTCATGTCGTCAATGCGCCCCGCACGAAAGAGTTCCCCACCAGCGTAAGCGATCATCGCGGCATTGTCAGTGCAAAGCGCCAGGGGCGGCGCCACGAACCGCACGCCGAATTCGCCTGAAACAGTCTCTAGTCCAGTCCTTATTTCGGTGTTCGCCGCAACGCCGCCCGCCACGGTCAGTGCGGGCGGTTCGGCCAGTTGCCTGCGCGCCTCGGTGAGGGCACGTCGCGTCTTTTCCTGCAGCACATCTGCGACCGCCCTTTGGAACCCTGCACAGAGATCGGCCCGATCCTGCCGCGTCAGGCCACCCTTTTCTGCGATCACCGTGTCCCTGGCCCGCAACAGCGCGGTCTTGAGACCGGAAAAAGACATATCGCATCCCGACCTGTCCAGAAGCGGGCGAGGAAATCGAAAACGCCCCGGGTCACCGTCGCGCGCAGCGCACTCGATCGCCGGCCCTCCCGGCTGGCCCAGGCCAAGCAGCCGGGCCGATTTGTCGAACGCCTCGCCCGGTGCATCGTCAATCGTGCCGCCCAGACGCGTGAACTGGTCACAGCCCTCGACCACAAGGAACTGACAATGCCCGCCAGAAACAAGCAGCATCACGTAAGGATACGCCAGACCATCGGTCAGCCGCGGCGTCAGCGCGTGTCCCGCAAGGTGGTTCACTCCGACCAAAGGAATGCCCCGCGCGGCGGCGATGGCCTTGCCTGTCGTCACCCCGCACAGCACACCGCCGATCAGCCCCGGTCCTGCGGTCGCCGCCACCAAGGTGACATCCCCAAGACCCACTTTCGCCTGAGACAGAGCCTGTTTCACCGAGATATCCAGTTTCTCGGCATGGGCGCGGGCCGCAATTTCCGGCACGATGCCGCCAAACGCATCGTGCAGCGCATCCTGCCCCAGTACGACCGAAGACAGGATCTCGGCGCTGTCCCCCGACAGGGATACCACTGCCGCAGCCGTATCATCGCAGCTGCTTTCCAATCCAAGGATCACCAGATTGTCCGTCATGTCACGCCCGTTGCGCCAAGCCCTCGTCGCAGGTAACACCGCGGAGACACTCAGACAACTCCGGAGCATTCATGCCGCCGCTGATCCTGATCACCAGACCCATCGAGGCGGCCAATAGCTTTGCCGCCCGTCTGGCAGCGGAGCTGGGACCCCAAGCCGAAATCCTTCTCGCGCCCCTTATGGAAATCCGGCAATTGCCGGACCTGCCCGCGCTGTCGGTCTACCGCACGCTGATTTTTACCTCCTCCCACGCGGTTGACGCTTTCGCTCAGGCCACAACGTGCCGTGACTTTACCTGCTACGCTGTGGGCAAGGCGACGGGCGAAAAAGCCAGCGCATGCGGCTTGTCCCCCATTGTCGGCCCGGGCACCGGCCGAGAGTTGGCCATACGCATCCGGAACGATGCGCCGGCAACGCCCTGCCTTCATCTTCGGGGCGATCACGTGGCCTTTGATATCGCAGGTTACCTGAATTCCGCGGGAACAGAGACGCATGATGCCATCATCTACGAACAGGTTCCTCTCCCCTTGCCGGACGACGTCATTGCCCGTGTCCTCCAGGCGCACACCATTGTCGTTCCGGTTTTTTCACCGCGCAGCGCGCAGCTTTTGCTAGATGCGCTGCCAAATGGCACTAACTTGCACATCGCGGCGATCAGCAACGCCGTGGCGGAGGTCATCCCTTCGGCCAAGGCGCATAGGATAGAGGTCGCGGAAACGCCCGACGGGCCGGCAATGCTCGCGTGCGTTGCAAGACTATGGTCCCATGCCAACCGGCTTGAGGGCAGAGACAGGCCACAGTAAGCTTGGCACGCCAGGCACTAGCGGCAAGATTCGAAAGAGGTTTTCAAGTGGCAAAGAAACCACCGTCCAAGGCGAATATCTCGCTAAACAAGAATGTATCGCAGACGGACGAAACCGCCGACGGGGCGGGCAAAGCCACCGAGAGCTCTGAGGACGCGCCGCAGGACGATAGCGGGACCGTCACGCCCGGCGAGACGCCTGACGACACGAAGGCGGACGAAGAGTCTTCCGACGACACGCCAGCGTCTCATGACGACGCGGCAGAACATTCGCAAACCGAAACGTCTGCCGACGCGGCAGCGGACGAGCCGCAGGACGCGCAGCCCGACGAAAATACAACGAGCGACTCCGCGCCCAACGCGCCGATGTCCGCCTCTGTCCCCGCGACAACGCCGCAACCGGCGAAAGGTCCCGGCGCAGGCGCGCTTATTCTGGGTGGCATCGTCGCAGGCGCAATCGGTTTCGCCGCAGCCTACTTCGGCCTGACGCAAAATCCACCCCCACGTGACGAAGCGCTCGTCGGTGAAGTCAGCGAAGCCGCGCGCCGTCTCGACGAACAGGCCGATACAATCGACGCGCTCACTGAAAAGGTCGGCGGCATCGCCAACACCGACGACTCCGCGCTCGAGGCGCAGATCGAGGCGCTTGGCACCCTGTCAGAACGCGTCACCGAGGCCGAGGACACCCTGGAAGCGATCGATGCGCGGCTGCGCGACGTCGAACAGCGCCCGGTCACCGAAAGTGCCGACGCCGCAACCATCGCCGCCTACGAGGACGAACTGAACGCCGCCCGCGAGGAACTTGCCGCGCAGCGCGAAGACCTGCAGGCCCTCATCGACGAGGCGATGAACACCGAAACGGCAGCCGACGAAGCAGCGGTCGCCGCAATGCAACGGGCCGCGATCAGCCGTATCCTGGCCGCTCTGGACAACGGCGCAGGCTTCGCCGGTTCCGTGGCCGAACTTCAGGATACCGGCGTCGACGTGCCCGAAGTCCTGGTGTCCTCCGCCGACGCCGGTGTGCCGACACTCTCCAGCTTGCAGGAAAGCTTTCCCGAGGCTGCCCGCGCCGCGCTCGACACGTCTCGCGACGCCACCGGCGAAGGCGCCGGGCTGACAGGTTTCCTGCGCAGTCAATTTGGGGCACGGTCGCTCGAGCCGCGCGAAGGCAGCGATCCGGACGCAGTGTTGTCCCGCGCCGAAGCGGCGATCCGCGATGGTCGGCTTCAGGACGCTCTGGCGGAAATCGAGGCGCTCCCCGAAGAGGGCCGCGCCGAACTCTCCGATTGGGCCGGTCAAGCGGCACAACGGCGCGAGGCGGTGGGCGCGGCCCAGTCGCTGAGCGAGACATTGAATTAACGCCGGGGGAACTCAGAGAATGCTGTGGTCCGTAATCAAGATTATCCTCTTCATCGGCCTCGTCGCCGCGGCCAGTTGGGGGGCGATCTACCTGCTGGAACTTGACGGCGGGGTGCGCATCGTCATGGCCGGGCAGGAATTCAACCTGACTCCGCTTATGGCTGTCATCGTACTGGTCCTCCTGGTCGTCGCGGTCTGGCTCTTGCTCAAGCTCGTGTCTTTGCTCGTGGCCGTACTGCACTTTATCAACGGCGACGACACCGCGCTGTCACGCTATTTCCAGCGCAATCGTCAGGAAAAGGGGTATCAGGCGCTGTCCGAGGGCCTGATGGCTCTCGCATCGGGCGAAGGAGAGCTTGCAATGGCCAAGGCCGGCAAGGCCGAACGGTATCTCAACAAGCCCGCGCTGACCAACCTGATCACCGCGCAGGCGGCCGAGATCTCCGGCAATCGTCGCAAGGCCGAGGAGACTTACAAGCGGCTGCTGACCAACGAGAAGACCCGCTTCGTCGGCGTGCGCGGCATCATGCGCCAGAAACTGGCGAACGGCGAAACCGAGACAGCCTTGAAGCTGGCAAAGACCGCCTTCGCGCTGAAACCCAAGCACGAAGAGGTGCAGGACACGCTGCTGAAACTTCAGGCTCAGACCGGCGACTGGAAAGGCGCACGCGAAACGCTGAGCGCCAAGCTGAAATCCGGCAACCTGCCGCGTGCCGTCCACCGCCGCCGCGACGCCGTTCTGGCCCTGTCCGAGGCGCGCGATGTTCTGGAGGAAGGCAAAAGCATCGAAGCGCGCGAATCCGCGATCGAAGCGAACCGCCTCTCGCCCGACCTCGTGCCCGCCGCCGTCCTGACAGCGCGCGGCTACATCGAGCAGGGCAACAAGCGCAACGCCACCCGCGTGATCAAAAAGGCATGGGATGCCCAACCCCATCCCGACCTCGCGGCCGCCTTCGCCGAGATCGAACCCGAAGAGACGCCGCAGGCCCGCATCAAGCGCTTCGCCAAGCTTCTCAAGATCCATCCCGATCACCGCGAAACCCGCCTGATCGACGCCGAACTGCATCTTGCCGCCGAGGATTTCCCGGCAGCCCGCCGTGCGCTGGGAGATCTGGCAGAGGTAGATCCCGACGCCCGCGCGCTGACCATCATGGCCGCCATCGAGCGCGGCGAAGGCGCGTCCGACAGCGTGGTCAAGGGCTGGCTCGCCCGTGCGCTTTCGGCACCCCGCGGACCGCAGTGGGTCTGCGAGAACTGCCAGCACATTCACGCGCAATGGGCCCCGTCCTGCGACAATTGCGACGCGTTCGACACCCTGAGCTGGCGCGCGCCTCCGGCGTCGTCGGTATCCTCTTCGACAGGGATCGAGATGCTGCCCCTGATCATCGGCTCCATCGAGGATCATGGTGCGGATACCCCGGACGAGTCAGATGACAGCGACAAGATCACCGACGCCGAGGTCGCCGACGCGGAGATCGTCGAGGACACCGGTCCCGAAAAGACCGAAAAATAGCTCTTTTCGGATACGAATTGGAGTGCTATAGCCGCGCTCCACGGGGCCGCTGTAGCTCAGCTGGTAGAGCACGTCATTCGTAATGATGGGGTCGGGGGTTCGAGTCCCTTCAGCGGCACCACGAAACTTATGCAAACGACTGAAGATCAGTTTCTGTTTGCAGGCTGCCTAATTCTATCCACCTGAACATCCACCCTTGCGTTGTCGCTCCTGCGGCTTCTTAAATTCGTAAGGTGCCGAAATTCTTGTGCGATCGCTTCCTTCGTCGCTGACAGCAACCTTTAGCTAGCTTGAGCGGCCTTTGCTCAAAATCACTCAAGACCGGCTATGCCACCCGGCTCCGCGCGCCGAGTCTCAGCCAGCGCCCGCAGGTGAGCGTCGAAACCGTACCCGATCTGGTCAGACGATCAGCACGGGAACCGGGGACAGGTATGTGACCTTCTGCGAAACGCTGCCCAGAAGATAGCCTTCCATTGATCCCATGCCGCGGCGGCCAATCACGACGAGGTCGATGCCGTGCTCCTCGACGAACTTCACGATATTGCGCGACGTGGGACCGGCCTTGACGAAGGCGCGGACGTCGGTCTTGCCCGCGGACTTTGCGCGTTCCTTGGCGGTTCCGACAACCTCTTCGGCGTGGGTGCGCATGGCGTCGTCCATGTTGCCCGGATCGTCCGGCCGGACCATGGACAGCGATGCCTCCAGCATCGAATGGTGGCGATAGACTGTCAGGATCGTCAGCGCGGCCCCGCCGCAAAGCGCGGCCATCTCCACGGCCTTGTCGACGGCCAACTCTGAATTGGGCGACCCGTCAAAGGGCACCAGTATGGATTTGTACATGTCTCTCCTCCGGTTACTTGTCGAAGGCCAGGTCCCGCAGGAACAGGGCAATCTGTGGGAAGAAGATCAGCAGTACGGCGACCGACAGCAGGATGAAGATGAAGGGCGGCGTGCCGCGGATCACTTCCATGTAGGGCCGCTTGAACACCGCGATCGCCGTGAAGATGTCACAGCCGAAGGGCGGCGTGGCCGAGCCGATGGCGACCTGAAGCGTGATGATCGTGCCGACCAGCACCGGATCGAGGCCGACGGATTCGACCACCGGCGCAAAGATCGGAACCAGAACGAGGATCACCACGATCGGATCCACGAACATGCAGCCGACGAAGAAGGCAACGGAAATCACGAAGAGCACCCCGATCTGACCCATCTCGTCAATGCCGATGGAGCCCAGGATTTCCTGTGGGATCTGGGCGAAGGAAATGACCCACGAGAAGGCCGCGCCGACGCCGACGAGGATGAACACGACGGCGGTGATGAGGCCGGTGGACTTGGCCGTCTCATAGACGCCCTTGAGGTCCATCTCGCGAAAGATGATGACCTCGAGCACAAGCGCGTAGAGCACGCAGGCCGCCGCCGCCTCGGTCGGGCTGAAGATGCCGCCGTAGATACCGCCGATGATGATCACCGGGAAACCCAGCGGCCAGAGCGCCTTGCGCCCGGCGTTGAAACGTTCGCCCCAGCTGTACTTGGGCTCTGTCGGCACGTTGTTGCGGACCGCGTAGATCCAGGCGTAGATCGAGAACAGGAAAAGGATCAGCAGGCCCGGCCCGATGCCGGCGATGAAAAGCTCGGCGATGGAGGTGTTGGACACGACGCCATAGATGATCATGCCGATCGAGGGCGGGATCAGGAAGGCGATGTCCGAGGCGTTGACGATGAGCGCAAGAATGAAGCTGTCATTGTAGCCCGCCTTTTGCATCCGGGGGCGCAGTGGCGAGCCGACGGCGACCACGGTCGCCTGGGTGGAGCCGGATACCGCGCCGAACATGGTGCAGGCGGCCGCGGTGGACACCGCAAGCCCGCCCTTGAGATGCCCCACGAACGCCATCACCAGGTCGATCAGGCGATTGGCGGACTGGCCGCGTGTCATGATGTCGGCCGCGAAGATGAACATCGGCACCGCGATCAGCGAGGCCGGCCGGATACCCGCCATGATCTGCTGGATCATGGTTTCAAGCTGACCGAAGCCGCCGAACATGGTGTAGAAGCCGATGAAGGCGGCGACGATCAGCGGGATCATCATCGGGAAGCCCAACAGAAGAAGGACGACCATGACGGAAAAGATGGTAAGGGCCATCTGTCAGACCTCCTTCTCGGTGTCGTCATACCCTTCGAGCACCGCGGTCGAGAGGTAGATATCCTTGTCGATGATGTTCTTGATCGCGGTCAGCAGGTACTGCACCCCGGTCATGAAGAAGCCGACGGGCACCCATACGAGCGTGATCCAGACCGGGATCTGAAGCGACGGCAGGACGCGGCCGCGGCCCGACTGGGTAAGGATGTAGGTATAGGCGTAGTAGGCCAGGCCGAACATGAAGACCGCGGTGACCAGCGTGATGACGATCATCATCAGCTTGCGGGCCTTGGGCGGCATGGTGTCATAGATTGCGGACATGCGGATATGCCGACCGTGGCGGGCGGCATAGCTGATCCCGGCAAAGGTGATCAGGATGATGAGGATGCGGTTGAGTTCTTCGGAAAAGAAGATGCTGTTCTGAAAGACGAAGCGCCCGACCACGTTGGCGATGGTGTTGGCCGCCATCAGCAGGACACCAACGGCGAGCATCACCGCCTCGATCTTGCTTATCAGGATGTCGATGGTGCCGAGAAATCCGGGTAACGTGGAGACGTATTCGCCCGTGGGTTCGTCATCCATCCCCGTCGTGTCGGTCTGCGACTGTAGCTGAGAGCCGTGTTCGTCTGACATAACCTGTCCCCACGTCCGTTGCGTGCAACGGCGGCCATGCCCAACTGGCACAGCCGCCGAAGAGCCATTTCGTTATTGTACGGCTTCCAGGTCGGCCTTGAGCTGGTCGAGGATTTTCTTGCCGCCGTCGCCGGTCATTTCAAGGAACGTGTCCTCGACCGAGGCGCCCGCCTCGACGAAGGGCTGACGCTCTTCCTCGCTGAGCGTGTTGACCTGCATGTCAGGCTTGGCTTCCTTGATCTTCTCGATGCTCTCTTCGTGAAGACCTTTCTGGTAGTCGATGATGTGGTCGAAGGCGACGTCGATCGCGTTCTGGATCACTGTCTGGTCCTCTTCCGACAGGCCTTCATAGAATTCCTGGTTGGCCATGACCGCAGTGGTGAAGTTGTTGTGGCCGGCACAGGTGATGACTTCGGTCACCTCGTACATCTTGGTCGACTCGATGAAGAACATCGGGTTTTCCTGGCCCTGGATGATCCCGGTCTGAAGCGCGCCGTAGACCTCGCCCCAAGGCAGCGGCGTGGGCGTCGCGCCAAAGGCCTTGTAGCTTTCCACCAGAAGCGGGTTGGTCATGACGCGGAACTTGACCTGGTCGAGGTCAGGCGGCCCGGTCACGGGTTCCTGCGTGGTCATGCAGACCTCGCCCTCGGGGAACATGGTCAGCAGTTCCAGCCCCTGTTCGGCGTAAAGTTCGGGGAACATCTCGTTGATGGCCTTGGAGGTGCGGAAGAACTCGCCAAGCTTCTCGGTGTCCTGCGGCAAGAGGTAGGGCACGAAGAAGACCTGTGCCTCGGGGATCAGCAAACCGGTGAAGCCCGGGCTTTGATCGACGAATTGCAGGATGCCGGTCTGCGCCTGTTCCATCGTGTCGGCAGATTCGCCCAGCGTGCCATAGGGGAAAAGTTGGACAGTGTGGTCGGAATTGGCCTCGACCTCTTCCTTGAACTTCTGAGCATAGACGCCCTGCACCTCGTCAAGCGCCTCCTCAAAGGCGTAGCGCCAAGTGTCTGCCTGAGCAACGCTCGCGCTCAACATCATGCTGCCTGCAACGGCCATCGCCATGGAAGTGTGCGAGTATCTAGCCATATTCAATCTCCTTAATATCTCGTGATTTCGTCTAGGCTGCGTTCAACCTTTTGGCCTGTCAATGATGCATTACAAAGCGCGCCAAGGCGACCCCGAGCGTCCAGCTTTGGCACCGTCGACTAAATATTCGTTTTTTGACAGCAGGTTAGCCACTATCATGCAATCCTGTATCACGGCTTAAAACGGGCCGGAAAATAAATTCTCGCCGGAGCATCAAACAGGAACTTGCCCCAGGACGAGATAAAAATGGGCATTCTGACATGGAGACACGAACGCTGGATCTCCCGGCACGGCAGCCCAGCTTTCCTGACGGCAGTATTGTCCGGCTTTTCGTTGAGCGTTCGCATCTTTTCGCTTAAGCAGGCTCAAATTGCGCGGCAGCGCACTATATAGATCTGAAACAACTGCGGCGGACCATGGCCAACCATCTCTACAAATCCGATCTTCCAGACGGCCTCGACCTCGGTCCTGTCGTCGCCATCGACTGTGAAACGATGGGGCTGAATCCGCACCGGGACAGGCTCTGCGTGGTGCAGCTCTCGGGTGGTGACGGAGACGCGCATATCGTCCAGGTGATGCAGGGTCAGACAAGCGCACCCAACCTCGAACGTCTTCTTACGGACGCCAGCGTTTTGAAGCTGTTTCATTTTGGCCGCTTCGATATCGCCGCGATGTTCAACGCTTTCGGTGCCCTGGCCGCGCCGGTCTACTGCACCAAGATCGCCAGCAAGCTGATCCGCACCTATACCGACCGGCATGGCCTGAAATTCCTGCTTCAGGAACTGCTCGGCATCGATATCTCGAAACAGCAGCAATCGTCGGACTGGGGCGCGTCCGATCTGACCGAGGCACAGCTGGACTATGCAGCGTCCGACGTACTTTACCTGCATCAGCTGCGAACCGAACTCGACGCCCGCCTGGCGCGCGAAGGCCGTACGGAGCTTGCCGAAAGCTGCTTTGATTTTCTGCCGACGCGCGCGCGTCTGGACCTTGCCGGCTGGCCCGAAACGGACATCTTCGCGCATTGATCATGGCAGCAACGGACAATTTCTATTCACGGCTGGTGGCATGGATGAAGATCATCCTGCCTCTGACCGCGCTTGGCATCTTGTCCACCCTGTTCCTGATATCGCGCCACATCGACCCCACGAAATCCATACCCATCGCCGAGATCGACCTGGAACAGCGCGCGCAGGAGCAGGGCGCCACCAACGCGGCCTTCGCCGGCGTCACCCGCGGCGGGGACGAGGTGAAGATCGCCGCTGACACCGCCCGCCCTGCGCCGGATGATCCCCGCCTGATCAATGCCGAAGACGTCACCGCTGAAATGCACCTCGTATCAGGCAGCGTCGTGACGGTGACCTCGGACCGTGGCGACGTGCACCAATCCGATCTGAACGCCTCTTTGATCGGCAATGTTAACGTCGACACCTCCACCGGCTACAAGATGACGACCGAACGCCTCGATGCCAGGCTGGATGTGCTGTACGCCGAAACGCCGGGCCAGGTCTCTGGCAAGGGTCCGCCCGGTGACCTTACGGCTGGACGCATGGTGCTGACCGGGGACGAGGAAACCGGTGAAGCACATTTGGTTTTCACCGACGGTGTGAAGCTGATATATACGCCTCAGCCCGCCGAGGACATTGAACAGTGACCCATTCGTTTCGCATTTTGATCGCGCTCATCCTGTTGTGCCATCCGATTGCCGCTCTGGCCCAAGGAGCGCAGATCGCCTTCGGCAACACCGCGCAGGACAGCACGCTTCCCGTCGAGGTTACCGCCGACAACCTCGACGTGAACCAGCAAGACGGCTCCGCTGTTTTCACTGGCAATGTGTTGATCGGACAAGGTGAAATGCGTCTGTCCGCGCCGCGCGTCCTTGTGGTGTACAAGGATGATCAAAGCGGGATCGAGCAGCTTCAGGCAACCGGAGGTGTCACCCTCGTCAGCGGTGAGGATGCCGCCGAGGCGTCGCAGGCCGATTACAACGTCGACACTGGCCTGATCGAAATGCAGGGCGACGTGCTTCTCGTGCAGGGCCCCAACGCACTGACCGGCGACAAGATGTTCGTCGACACGCGCGCGGGCACCGCCCGCGTCACCGGCCGGGTCAAGACCATCCTGCAACCCGAGAATGGCGATCAGTAAATGGCACGTCCCGACCTGCATATTGCCCACGAAAGCACCGGTCTGTCGGTCGAGAACCTGCGCAAAAGCTACAAGAAGCGCGTCGTGATCCGCGATGTCAGCCTGTCCTTGCGGCAGGGTGAGGTTGTGGCCCTGCTTGGCCCCAACGGCTCGGGCAAGACAACGACCTTCTATGCCATCGCCGGCCTGATCTATCCCGAAGGCGGCCACGTCAAGATAGACGGACGCGATGTCACGGCCCTGCCCATGTACCGCCGCGCCAAGCTTGGCGTGGGCTACCTCCCGCAGGAGATGTCGATCTTTCGCGGCATGTCGGTCGAGGACAACATCATGTCCATCCTCGATATATCCACGGACGACCGGCACAAACGCCGCAAACGGCTCGAAGAGCTTTTGTCGGAATTCTCCATTGAACACCTGCGCCGCGCCCCTGCCCTGGCGCTGTCTGGCGGGGAGCGCCGCCGGGTGGAAATCGCCCGCTGCCTTGCCGCTCGGCCCAAGTATCTTTTGCTCGACGAACCCTTTGCCGGGGTCGACCCGATCTCGGTCGGTGACATCCGCCACCTGGTCGCGGATCTCAAGAAACGCGGCATCGGCGTGCTGATCACCGATCACAACGTCCGCGAAACGCTCGAAATCGTGGACCGCGCCTATATCCTGCATGACGGCCAAGTCCTGATGTCTGGCACCCCGGACGAGGTCGTGTCGAACGAAAACGTCCGCCGCGTCTACCTCGGCGAAAATTTTCGTATATCCTGAGCGATGTTACGCCACACGTTAACGCAATCTCCATTGACAAGACGCCCATATCGCGGATCAAATGAGGTATGACGCTTTCGGTTTTTGCACTGTTCGAACCGTGCGACCCATCACTTGGGCCGAGGCCGAGCACACAGAAAACGTCATTTTATCCCTCACAGAATTGACCCAGATCAGGGCGAAACACCGCCCCGAAGGTCACTTCTGTCCGCATCTTGGAGGTTCTGAATGCGCTATCAAATCAGTGGAAAACAAATCGATGTCGGCCAGGCTTTGCAGACTCATGTCGAGAACGAGTTGACCTCCATTGTGGAAAAATACGCCGAACGCCCCACGGACGCGCATGTCTTCTTTTCAAAAAGCGCGAGCGAATTCGTCTGCGAAGCGACGATTCACCTGTCCACGGGCATGACGGCCACGGCCAAGGCCCATGCGCATGAAATCTACGCCGCCTTCGACGATTGCAGCGAGAAACTGGAAAAGCAGTTGCGCCGGTACAAGCGCCGATTGAAGGACCATCACCGAGAGCGGGCGGAACCTATTGAACTTTCTCAGGCATCCGCCTATATCCTCGCCTCCGAAAGCGAAGGGGAAGAATCGGAACCAGAAAGCCTCCAGCCCGTTATCGTTGCAGAGATGGAACATCATATTCCCTCTTTGTCGGTCGGCGAAGCAGTCATGCAGATGGAGCTTGCCGGCGCACCGGTGCTCGTGTTCCGAAATGAAGGGAAAGAAGGGTTGAACGTCGTGTATCGCCGCGATGATGGCAATATCGGATGGATCGACCCTTAAATTATCGAGCAAGCAAGGCGGCGCCGGCCGCCGATGGAGCATAGCTGAATGCAGTTCACTCAGATTTTGCGGCCTGACGCGGTCCGGGTCTACTCCTCCGTGTCCAGCAAGAAGCGGCTGTTGCACGAACTCGGCAGCATTGCCGAGTCCGTCTATGGCCTCGATCCGCAAAAGGTGGTGGATGCCCTGATCGAACGGGAAAACCTTGGGCCCACCGGCGTGGGGCATGGCGTCGCCCTGCCGCATGCGCGGCTGGAGGGCATCGACATGGTCGTCGGTGCGCTCGTGCTTCTGGACACGCCCATCGATTTCAACTCGGTCGACCGCCAGCCGGTCGACCTCGCCTTCGCCCTCTTCGCGCCCGAGAATGCGGGTGTGGAACATCTGAAGGCATTGGCGCTTGTCTCGCGAACCCTGCGCGATCCTTCGATCTGCGCCAAGCTGCGCGCCAATGACGACCCGGCGACGTTGCACACGATCATAACGGAATCGCAGTCGGTTCAGGCGGCGTAGGCCCGGAACCCGAACATCATGTAGTCCCGCTGGTAGATGTCGCTGACCAGCGACTCGATCTCTTCATCATAGATCTCGTCGATCGAGAATGGCTGATCTGGCGCCGGTCTCGCAGGCGCCGCGGCCGCGTCATATCCCACCGACGCCGCAAGGCGCGGCAGCGCCTCGGCCAGCTCGTCCTCGCGCAGCACGATGTCCGGCAGGCTGAACTGTGCCATACCCTGCATGATGGACGACTGTGTGGCCCAATGCGCATCCACCCGGATATTCGTCTGCCCGGCAAGGTTCGCCTTTAGAAACTGCAGAAACGCGGCAAAGGCCAGCTTGTGCGTCTCGCGATCATACCCCTCGTCCGGCATCTTCCCCGGCAGCGGCAGCTTGTGAAAATTGCGCAGCGTCTTGCGGATGTCCAAGAAGCATCCCGGCCCGGTTTGCAGGATCTTGTCGCAGAATGCCGCATGGGCACGTGCCACCGGATGCCGCAACACGGTAAAGCCGCGATGCCCCGGCTTGCGCCGTTTCCACTGGCGCAACTCCTTCTGGTTCAGCTTGGTTGGCAGGTCGTCCACCGCCACGCCATCCAGCCCGGCCAGCCAGTCGCATACCGCCGCCTCCGGCCCCGACCGTATCGGCATATACAGGAGTGCCGCATGCGCCCCGGCCACGAAAGCGGGCACCGCCGGCCCCCGGCGCGGCTCGAAATTCGGCGTCCGGGTCAGGTTGAACGGATCCAGACCGGCAAAGGCCTGTTCCATATCCCTGAAGTTGGACACCTTGTCTTCAAGCCCGCTGGGATTCTGCTTTTTCAGCGACGCGTCCAGCGCCTCCAGCCGTTCGTCGCTGCCCAGAAACTTCGCCAGACCGTTCAGCACATCAAGGTTCTGCAGGTCCTCGTAGGCGATGTAGAACGCCGCCTGACCCGACGCTTGCAGCCGGTTCAGCAGGAACACCTGGAACTCCTGCAGCTTGGTCACGTGCGTCTCGAACTCGGCCTTGTCGAACCGCACCTGGCTGTCCTTACGCTGCTTGACGTTGGTCAGCTTCCACTGGCCCGTCGCCTGCGCGATCTTCCAGCTGACATAACTGTCCAGGGGATTGCGCGTCAGGATGATCTTGGCACAGCGCGGATCATCCAGCATCACGTCAAGGATGCGCGGATCGTGGTCATGGAAATACCGGAACCCGCCCATCTTGTCCGGCACGTCCCGCACCGCCTTGATCAGCTGCATCGGATCGGCATCGCGCGTGTGCCGCGCCACCCCCGCGATCTCGTCGCGGTTGGGATAGCCGATGAAATGCGGGTTGAACGCCTCGCCGAAGCACTCGAAGTTTTCGAATGCGTTCAGGTTCGCCTCGAGAAAGTTGGACCCGGTGCGCATCTCTGCAAACACGACGAAATAGTCGAATTGGCCTGCCATCTATCGCACCAGGTAGGGTTTGCGCGTCTGCCCCTGCGGCTCATGCAGGCGATGCTCCACCGGGAAATCGCCCATCAGGTAGGGATGCATCCCCTGATTCTTGAGGTTCTGCAGGAACTGCCCGAACCCGGTCAGGTCGGCCATCTTGGGCACCTCGGCCAGGCCATGCACGCTTTGCTTGCCGATCTCGTCGATTATCGTCTGCAAGGGTTCCATCGGGGCCTCGATGAATTCCGCCATGGTCCAGATGCGCACCCGCGCCTTGCCCCACTGCGACCGCAGAACGTCCAGGTGCTTGCTTTCGACCTGCTGCAACAGCGCGGCCTCCTGCCGGATATCGGCGAAGTTCATGTTCGACTTGAACAACGGCACCGCCCACGCGCCCGAAATCACCGAGATCTGCGCGTTCTGGTCCTTGGCCAGCGACCACTCGATCTTCTCGATGTGGTCGCGCGGTCCGACCTGGAAACACTGCCGCTCGCCGCGCGTGTTCCAGATCAGGCTCGCGAGGAACGCCTGAGGGTTGTAATCGCGCAACTTCGCACTGTCGCTCAGCGCGCCGTTCATCACGGTCTGGCCGTCGGAAAACTCGGCGCGCTCCGGTGCGAACAAGTGGCCGTGCACCCGCGTCCCGGTGACTTTGGCCAGCCACGGCTCGAAATTCTCGAACAGGTCGCTGAACCCCTCGAACACCGAGTATTGCGCACAGGTCAGCCCGTTCTCGCGCCCCTCCACTGGGAACCGGCTCTGCATCAGCAGGCCGGGCCGCCCGCGGGTACGCCGTTCCACGGCCTTGGCAAAGATCCGGTCGATCTTGCCGGGGTTAGGCTCGGTCCGCTTCATCGCGCCTGCCGCGTCGGTCAGGAACGCATTGTAGAGCCGATTGGCAAAGGGCCAGATCTTGCGCGCCACGAAGCAATCGGACCGCCGCAGCAGTTGCAGGTGATCGTCGTAGAAAATATGCGGCTTGCCCTGGTAATCGAACTTCGACAGGGTCAGTGACCGGCTTTCGATCTGCCGGGAATAGAGCCTTGCCAGCGTCTGGAAATAGCTTTCGTCCGGGATCCACACGCGCTTGAAATAGCTGTCATAGGTCGCCCGCTCCGGGTCCGTCAGGATCGCCGACAGGGTCTGCCGCGTCAGGCACCACCACTGGCTGCCCATATGCGGCACGATCCCGTTTGGAATGCGCCGTTTGTAACCGATCTTGCGTTGCAGGCGGACATATCGGTCGAACAGCTTGCGATTTCGCCGCCACGAAAACGGAAAGCGCAGGGTGAACCGCTCGTGGTCCAGCCCCCCGATCGTCCAAGGCACATCCGCCGTCGTCGCGCTTTCGATGAAATCCGTCTGAGGCCGCTCTGCCAGATAGTCGATCAGCTCCTGCACCGGGCGCAGCGGCAAGCAGGAGCCGGAGGCAAGGTAGACGTGCCGCACATCCGGAAAACTCTGTAGCATGATTTCCGACGCTTCCTGCGTCGCCGCCACCAGCCCCCACGTCCCCCACTCGCAGCGGTGGCGCCTGGCGAATTCCACCTGATCAAGGTCCGACAGGGCGTTGACGAATTTCCGGTAGGTCGCGTTGGGCACGTTGCGGTCGGCATGAATGACCAGAGGACAGCCCGAGGCGGCCCAATGGCGCGCCACCTGCTCGGCCCGGTCAAAGGCCGTGTGGACCAGCATTATGATGCCGACGCTCACCCTCTGCCCATCCTCATGCCCAGTTCCCCTTGGACATCAGCCCAAGAATTTCTAATTGCCGCCAGTTTATATATTTTTCCGACCATTTGCACCAAAGGTCAGGACTGTCCTGAAATTTCTCGGCGTATGATTTGTATTCGACACTTCCGGCATAGTGCTGACCGCGCCGCAACTCTTCCTCGGCCTTGGCGGTAAACGTGTTCAGGAACTTCGCGTGCAGCAGGATCCCGCTGGCCTTTTCCCCGCCCCATTCATCATAGGTCAGGTTCAGCCCCCGCGGCAAAAGCGTGTGGGTCGAGCTGATATAGGTGTACCGCTTGTCCCACCGCACCAGCGGCGTCTTGTTAAGCGCCGGCGCCTTCTTGGGCCGGTCGGCAAAGAACACCCGGCTGCGCGGCCCGCCCTGGATCCACAGGTTGCCGTATTGCCGATTCTTCTGGATCACGTAATTGCCGGGGTCGAACCATCCCGCAATCTCCAAGGGGTCCTGTCCGGGCAAATATCGCACGTCGTCGATGCGCCCCTTGGGATACATATCCAACAGCATCGCGCCAAAGGATTTGACCTGACTGGTGTCCAGCCAGTCGGTCAGCGCCCGAATGGGGCGCGTGTCGCAGAACGGATAGATGAAAAGCTCGTCGGGATCGACCACCAGCGTCCAGTGCCCGTGGCCATACTTGCGCTGCAACCAGTTCAGCCAGTCGACCCCGAACTTTGACCCCTTGTAGCTGGCCTTGGTGGTCCAGATTGATACATCCTCCTGGTCGGCCATGAACTCGCGCCCGCCATCGGTGCTGTCGTTGTCCACGATCAGGAAATGCGAAACGCCAAGGTTGCGGTAATACTGCAAAAAGAACGGCAGGCGCACGAACTCGTCGCGCATCGTACTGAACAGAAGGATGTCGCCAGGCCGGATCTTTCGCGTGCGATCCACCACGGGCTTGAGCGAGAAATGTTTGCGAAAAGCGCGCACCCTGTGCCGCTTCCGGCGCAGCCGCATGGCATATGACTGCAACAAACTCACTACTCACATCCTCTGGGCCACCGGACTGACCAGCCGCCACCATACACGCATCGTGTTAATACATTCTTTTCCAAAATGGTACACCGCCGCAAAGGCCGGTTCCGTTCCCCTTCAATCGGTATAAGAGATTGTTTCCAAAACGCAATCAATTCTGGCCCTCAGATCCAATTGCCCTTTGACATCAGGCCCATCGCCTCCAGCTGCCGCCATCCGATCAGCCGCGTCGAAGCTGGGCACCAAAGATCGGGGTTCCCGGTCAGCGCGTCATAGTAGCTGTCGTACAGGTCGCTGTTGGCAAAATGCTCCTGCCGCTGCTTTTCCTCGGCGGACCGGTCCACCACCGTGTTCAGAAACTTCGTATGCAGCAAGACCCCCGACAGACGCTCGCCACCGTCCTCGTCGTAAACCCGGTTCAGCCGACGGGGCAACAGCGAGTGCGCGCTGCTGACATAGGCATAGCGCCGGTTCCATTTCACCAAGGGCATCTTGCCCATCGTCGGCGCTCGCTCGGGCCGGTCGGCAAAGAACTTCCGCGCCCGCACACCCCCCTGGATCCAGAGGTTATGCAGGTCAGGCTTTTTCTGGATCATGTAATTCCCGCCGTCGAACCAGCACAGCCGCTCGAACGGATCTGCCCCGGCAGCATAGTCATGCTGCGCCAGCGGCCCCTTGGGATACATGTCCAGCATCAGCACCCCGAACGAGTCACGCTCCGATTGCTCCAGCCTTTCGACCAGCGCAGGCAAAGGGCGCGTTTCGTGATGCGGATAGATCAGGATCTCGTCTGCATCCAGCGTCAGGCACCAATGCCCGTGCCCGTGCCGCATCTGCAGCCATGTCAGCCAATCGACGCCAAAGCGCGACAGCTTGTAGCTGGCCTGCGTCCACCAAAGGGAAACATCCTCCTGCGCCTTCAGATAGTCGCGCGTGCCGTCGTCGCTGTCATTGTCGACGAACAGGAAATGTCGCACGCCCAGCGCGCGGTGATGCTGCAGGAAGAACGGCAGGCGCACCGCCTCGTTCCGCACGGTGGAAAAGCACAGGATGTCTCCCGGCGCGATCCGGTCGGTGCGATCCACAACCGGGCGCAACTGCCGCCGCTTGCGCAGCGCGCGAAACAACAGGCGCCGGCGCTTCCACCGAAGCCTGTACGCCTCCCATGCTTGCAACAGCACGCTCATTCGTCCTGCCTGACCCTTCCTTCGACCGCAGGGTCGGCGTTATTTTTCGTAATGTCCAGTTTGATGCCACCGCCACGCATCGCGGATCATCTCGTCCAGTGTCGAGCGGCCCGGAGTCCAGCCCAGCTCCGACACCGCCCGCTCCGAGCCCGACACCAGCTTGGTACAGTCCCCCGGCCGCCGCAGACCTTCGACAACGGGCACCTCCTTGTTCGTGATGCTGCGCGCATGCTCCACCACTTCGCGCACCGAGAAACCGCTTCCGGTCCCAAGGTTGAACACCCGGCTGCCCTTGTCGTCCTCCAGCCATTTCAAGCCCAGCACATGCGCATCCACCAGGTCACAGACATGCACGTAATCGCGTATGCACGTACCGTCGGGCGTGTCGTAATCCGTGCCGAATATCGTCAGCGCGTCGCGCTTGCCGTCGATCGCGTCCAGGATCAGCGGCACAAGGTGCGTTTCCGGCTGGTGGAACTCGCCCACCTCGGCCTCGGGGTCCGCCCCGGCCACGTTGAAATACCGAAAGATTACGTGCCGCAACCCGTGTGCCGCCTCGAAATCACGCAGCATGTTCTCGATCGCCCGCTTCGACCCGCCATAGGCGTTGATCGGGGCCTGCGGGCTGTCCTCGTTCAGCACGACGTTATCCTGATCGCCATAGGTGGCACAGGTCGAGGAAAATACGAACCGTTCGCAGCCCGCCGCCACCGCCGCCTCCAGCAAAACCAACGAGCCCGTGACGTTGTTATCCCAATAGAGGCCCGGCTCGCGCATGCTCTCGCCCACCTGGCTCAGCGCCCCGAAATGCAGCACCGCGATGGGCTGGTAGGCCGCAAACACCGCGTCCAGCCGCGCCCGATCACGCAGGTCGCCCTGCTCGAACGGGCCGAACTTCACGGCGTCCGCCCAACCAGTGCTCAGGTTGTCATAGGTAACCGGGGTATAGCCGGCACCTGCCAGCGCCTTGCAGGCATGCGAACCGATATAGCCCGCGCCGCCGGTGACAAGAACATTGGGCAAGGGGCGCCGCACTCCTTCGTTATTGCGCGGCCTTCGCGGGCTGCACCACATCCGTGATATAGTTCAGCAGGTCGTCGCGCAACTCGGGCCGGTTCAACGCAAAGGCCACTGTCGCCTGAAGGAACCCGGACTTCGAGCCGCAGTCGAACCGTTCACCCTCGAACCGATACCCCAGGACCTCTTCGCCTTCGCCCCGGGCCGCGTCAATGGCATCCGTCAGCTGGATCTCTCCGCCGGCGCCGGTCTGTTTCTTGTTCAGTTTCTGCAAAACCGTCGGCGTCAGGATATAGCGCCCGATCACGGCCAGGTTCGATGGCTGCTCGCCGGGGGCGGGTTTCTCCACCATGCCCTTGGTCGAAACGATCCGGCCCATATCCTCCTTCACGTCCAGCACGCCATAGGCCGACGCCTTGTCCTCGGGCACCTCCATGGCGGCGACCATGTTGTTCTCGCCTTCGGTTTCCTTGAACGCCTCGGCCATCTGCGCCAGGCAGGACTTTTCCGCCGCGATCACATCGTCGGGCAGGATCACCGCGAAAGGCTCGTTGCCGATAAGGCGCCGCGCGCACCATACGGCGTGGCCCAGGCCCAGCGCCTTGTTCTGCCGGGTATAGGCGATCTCGCCGCTGTCCATGTTGGTCGACTTCAGAATTTCCAGAAGCTCGTCTTTGCCCTTCTTGCGCAACTCCTGCTCAAGCTGCGGCGCATTGTCGAAATAATCCTCCAGCGCGCCCTTGCCGCGGGACGTGACAAAGATGAATTCCTTGATACCTGCTTCGCGCGCCTCGTCGATGGCGTATTGCACCAGCGGGCGGTCGACCAGCGTCATGATCTCTTTCGGAACCGATTTGGTTGCCGGCAAGAATCGCGTTCCCAGCCCCGCGACGGGAAAAATCGCCTTTGTCAGTTTCTTGCGCATCTAGAACTCCTTTGCCGCTTTCCTGGCAACACAATCGAAAAGGCCCACGTCTCAGACCGGAACACAAGCGGTCCGAAGCGGCAAACCGACACAATGCGGCGCCTTTTCTTCGATCTGCTCATGACATGTGCATATCCCGCATCATGCCTTCTATCCTTTCAATATCTTCCGGGTTGTTAAGTTCCCAGAATTGTCGGCCGCGCGCCTCGACCTCGACACACAGGATCGACCGCCGGTTCTCGAGGAAGCGTAGTTGTTCAAGCCCTTCCAGCGTCTCCAGAGGGCCAGCCGGCCAAGTGCCGTAAGCATATAATGCATCGGGCCTGTAGGCATAGACCCCCACATGGTGAAACACCGGCGTCTCTTCCCCGTCGCCGTACACGCGCGACGTATAGGGCACCACTTCCTTCGAAAAATAGAGCGCGTGGCGCGATTGGCCAAAAACCGCCGTCGTGCCGCCGACCCGGCCATTCGCGCGATCTTCCAGGAAACCATTCAGCGCCCGGCCGTCGCAGCGCAGCACCGGTGTGGCCACATCGGTTTCCGGGTTTTCGCGCATTCCCGCGATCAGGTTCTCGACGAACCAGTGCGGGGTCAGCGGCGCGTCACCCTGCAAGTTCACCACGATCTCGTAATCGCCACCAAGATTTCGCAGCGCATCGGCACAGCGTTCCGTCCCGTTGGCGCAGTCCGGCGAGGTCATCACGACCTCGGCACCAAAACCGCGTGCCGCCTGCTCGATCCGCGTGTCATCCGTGGCCACGACCACCCGGTCGACACCCGAGACACTCGTGGCCGCAAGCCAACTGCGTTCGATCAGGCTCTTTTCCGTGCCATCCGCACCACGCAGAACGGCCAACGGTTTGCCCGGATAGCGGCTCGAGGCATAGCGTGCCGGGATGACCACCAACACACTCATCAGGCGGGCTTCAGCTCCACCTTGGGCGCATAGGCAATGAAGAACGGGTTGGCGTAAGCCTCCTTGCCATAGCGAAGCGGTGTCTGGTCATCGAATCGCACCACCTGGCCCCCGGCGCCCAACAGCACCGCGTGCCCGGCGGCGGTATCCCATTCCATGGTCCGGCCAAGGCGCGGATAGATGTCTGCCTCTCCCGTCGCGATCAGGCAGAACTTCAGCGAGGATCCGGCGCTTTTCATGTCTCTCACGGCATATTTGTTGATGTAATCATCCGTCGCCTGGTCGCGGTGCGACTTGCTGGCCACGACCATCAGCGCCGCGTTGTCCGGATCGGACACCCTGATCTTTTTCAGCGCGCCCGACCTGTGCCGTGCGAAGGGTCCGGTTTCCTCCACCGAAACCCCGTCGGCGCGGGTAAAGAACATCCGTCCCTTGGCCGGCGCATAGACCACGCCGCGCGTCGGCACGCCGTTCTCGACATAGGCGATGTTGACGGTGAAATCGCCGCGCCGATGGATGAATTCCTTGGTTCCGTCCAGCGGATCGACGATCAGGAACGTGTCGGCATGCTCGCCATGGGTCGCGACCTGTTCCTCGGTGATCAGGGCCACATCGGGAAACGTCGCCCGCAGGCCGTCCGAGATGATCTTGTCCGCCGCCTCGTCCGCCGCGGTGACAGGGCTGTCATCCGATTTCACCTTCACGTCGAAATCGTCCATGTCGTAGATCTCCATGATCCGGTCGCCGGCTTCCAGCGCCAGCCTCCGCATGACCGTGACAAGATTGTCGTAATCCAATGCCTGCTCCAATTCTTTTGTCCAACGCACAAAGGCGTTTGTTGCGGGACTGATGCGCGCCCCTTATGATATGTCACTAACGGGACAGCAAGAATTCCGTGCGAGAATTTCACAACAAGGCGGTTGCTTCAGACAGGTCATGTTCCAGAATACGCGCAAGAAATCGGTTCTTTCGTCCATCATGACGATTTGCGAGCTGATCTATCATACTACGGTCCGCGACGTGCGCAGCGCGCATGGCAACGCGTTCATGGCGCTTTTCCTCAACATCAGCACCGCGATCATCTTCGTTCTTGCCTTCTACTTCATGTTCTCGGTCCTTGGCCTGCGCGGGGCCAAGCTGCGCGGCGACTTCCTGCTCTACATGATGTCCGGCGTGTTTCTCTATCTTACCCACGTCAAGGCGCTGGGCGCCGTGGCGGGTGCGGCGGGCCCGTCCTCGCCGATGATGCAGCACGCGCCGATGAACACGATCATATCGATCACCTCCGCCGCGCTGGGCTCCCTTTACATACAGGTCCTGTCGGCCCTGGTGATCCTGTTCATCTATCACACCGCCTTTCAACGGATCGAGATTGCCGATCCCATCGGCGCCTTCGGAATGCTGTTGCTGGCCTGGTTCACCGGCTGCGGCGTGGGTCTTCTGGTCATGGCGGCCAAGCCGTGGTTCCCGACCGCCGTGAACCTGATCCAGATCGTCTATACCCGGGCCAACATGATCGCCTCGGGCAAGCTTTTCGTCGCCAACACGCTGCCCGGCTACATGCTGGCGATGTTCGATTGGAACCCGCTCTTTCACGCCATCGATCAGTGCCGCGGGTACGTCTTCGCCAACTACTTCCCGCGCAACACCAGTGTCGAATACGCGGTTATCGTAGGCTGCGTTCTTCTCGTCATCGGGCTTCTGGCGGAATTCTACACCCGGCAATTCGCCTCCAGCAGTTGGTACGCCCGCAGATGAGAACACTTCTCTCGACCTGTGCCCTTCTACTGTGCACCACCTTCGCCCATGCTCAGGCGCTACCTGCCTTCTACGATGTCTCGGGCGTCGCACCTGACGACGTCCTGAATGTCCGCGCAGGTCCCGGCGTCGGAAACTCCATCGTCGCAAAGCTGACCGCCGACGCCCGCTTCATCGAAGTCCTCGCATTCGACGAAAGCCGAGAATGGGCACGCGTCAATGTGGAAGAGACGTCGGGCTGGGTCGCCCTGCGCTTCCTGGACCGACGCCCGGATCAGCCGGACGATCAGCTGCCCCGCCCGCTGATGTGCGCCGGAACCGAGCCGTTCTGGTCGCTCGATGTTGCCAGCACCGCCACGGCCACGCTCGACCGCATGGACGACGATCCCATCTCTGTCGCGACCCTCGATCCCGTCACCTCTGAAAACCGCACCGACCGCTATGCGATTTTCGGCCAGGCGCAAACCCAGGTCTTTACCTTCATGTTCCAGCGTGACGCCTGCACCGACGGCATGTCCGACCGTTTTTACGGAATGAGCGTCGATCTCTTCGTCACCGAAGAGTCCGGTGTCACCTACCTCACAGGCTGCTGCAACCTTGCACGCTGACCAACTTCCGGCGTCAATCCACGACCCGGCATGTCAGGTTGATCCGCCCCGGCTTTTCCAGCAGCATCGAGGTACCCGGCTTGATCCGGTCGATCCCGTGATAGGTCAGCCGCGCGTCACCGCCCATCACCACCACGTCCCCCGATTGCAGCCAGTGCGATTCCGTCTTGCCGCCCCGCGTCGCGTTCCCGATCCGGAACAGCCCCTCGTCCCCCAAGGATACCGACAGCACCGGCCAGCTGAAATCGGCCTCGTCCCGATCCTGGTGCATCCCCATCCGCGCATCTGCATCGTAGAAGTTTACGAGGCAGCAATCCGGCATGCGCTCACTGCTCACCAGATCGCGCCAAATCTGCAGCACCTCTTCGGGGATCGGCGGCCACGCCATACCGTCCGGATGCCGCGGCTCGTACCGGTATCCCCGCCTGTCGGACACCCAGCCATAGCGTCCGGCCGAGGTCAACTTGACCCGCATCGGCTTGCCATAGGGCGTCATCGGCGAAAACAGCGGCGCGGCGCGCACCACGCCCCGCAGCGCCTCCACCAGCGCAGCCTGCTCCGCCGCTTCAAGGAATCCCTTGAAAATGCGGAAACCGCGTATCTCCAGCGTCTCCTGTGCCATGTACCCCGAATTCCATCGAATCCGTCAAATTAAAACCCGAATCCTGCGATTCACCGCTTTTCAACCGCTTGCAGGGTCATAGTCCCCTGCCTATATACCGTCCGAAGCGCAGAGACCGCTTTCGGTATCTGTAACTCACATGGTGGCCAGATGCCTTTGACGGGTCCGGTCGCCCCTCAATCGCCTTAAGAACAGAAGGGATCGAAAAACATGTCCAAAGTCATTGGTATTGACCTCGGAACCACCAACAGCTGCGTCGCCATCATGGATGGCTCGCAAGCGCGCGTCATCGAGAACTCCGAAGGTGCACGCACCACGCCCTCGATCGTCGCCTTCACCGACGACGAGCGCCTTGTCGGCCAGCCGGCGAAACGCCAGGCGGTCACCAACCCCGAAAACACCATCTTCGGCGTCAAGCGCCTGATCGGTCGTCGTGCGGACGACAGCGATCTGGCCAAGGACAAGAAGAACATGCCGTTCGAAGTGATCGACGGTGGCAATGGCGACGCCTGGGTGCGCGCCAAGGGCGACAAGTATTCGCCCAGCCAGATCTCGGCCTTCATCCTCGGCAAGATGAAAGAAACCGCCGAAAGCTACCTCGGCGAGGAAGTGACGCAGGCCGTCATCACCGTGCCCGCTTACTTCAACGACGCCCAGCGTCAGGCCACGAAAGACGCCGGCAAGATCGCCGGTCTCGAAGTGCTGCGCATCATCAACGAGCCGACCGCGGCCGCGCTGGCCTATGGCCTCGACAAGGAAGACACGCACACCATCGCGGTCTATGACCTTGGCGGCGGTACGTTCGACGTGACCATCCTCGAAATCGACGAGGGCCTTTTCGAAGTGAAATCCACCAACGGCGACACGTTCCTGGGCGGTGAAGACTTCGACATGCGCATCGTCAACTACCTTGCCGACGAGTTCAAAAAGGAACACGGCGTCGACCTGACCAAGGACAAGATGGCGCTGCAACGTCTGAAAGAGGCGGCCGAGAAAGCCAAGATCGAGCTTTCCAGCTCGTCCCAGACCGAGATCAACCAGCCGTTCATCTCGATGGGCTCCGACGGCTCGCCGCTGCACATGGTCATGAAACTGACCCGCGCCAAGCTGGAAAGCCTGGTGGGCGACCTCATCACCAACTCGCTGAAGCCCTGCAAGGCCGCGCTCAAGGATGCGGGTCTCTCGGCTGGCGACATCGACGAGATCGTTCTCGTCGGCGGCATGACCCGTATGCCCAAGGTCGTCGAGGAAGTGACCAAGTTCTTCGGCAAGGAGCCGCACAAGGGCGTGAACCCCGACGAGGTGGTCGCGATGGGCGCCGCCATTCAGGCCGGCGTTCTGCAAGGTGACGTCAAGGATGTTGTCCTGCTCGACGTGACGCCGCTCTCGCTCGGCATCGAAACGCTGGGTGGCGTGTTTACCCGCCTGATCGACCGCAACACCACGATCCCGACCAACAAGTCGCAGATCTTCTCCACCGCCGAAGACAACCAGTCGGCCGTGACGATCCGCGTCTTCCAGGGCGAACGTGAAATGGCCGCGGACAACAAGATCCTGGGTCAGTTCAACCTCGAGGACATTCCGCCGGCCCCGCGCGGCATGCCCCAGATCGAGGTGACCTTCGACATCGACGCCAACGGCATCGTCTCTGTTTCTGCCAAGGATAAAGGCACGAACAAGGAGCAGAAGATCACCATCCAGGCATCGGGTGGTCTGTCCGAGGAGGACATCGACAAGATGGTCAAGGACGCCGAGGCCAATGCCGACGCCGACAAGGAACGTCGCGCCCTGGTCGAGGCCCGCAACCAGGCCGAAAGCCTCATCCACTCGACCGAGAAGTCGATGGAAGAGCATTCGGACAAGGTCGATCCGTCCACTATCGAGGCCATCGAACTGGCCATCTCGGCTCTCAAGGACGACCTCGAGAAAGAGGATGCCACCGCCGACAAGATCAAGGCCGGCATCCAGAACGTGACCGAGGCCGCCATGAAACTGGGCGAGGCGATCTACAAGGCCAGCCAGGACGACGGCGATGACGAGCCTGCGGGCGCCGACGAAATGGGCAAAGACGACGAAGACATCGTCGACGCCGATTTCGAGGACCTCGACAACGATAAACGCGCTTAAGCGTCAAACGGACAGGCAGGGGGCGCATCCGCGCCCCCTGCTCTCCGATATAAAGGAGACATCCGATGGCCAAACGCGATTATTACGAGGTTCTTGGCGTGTCCAAGGGCGCCAGTGCCGACGAGATCAAGAAAGCCTACCGCACCAAGGCCAAAGAGCTTCACCCCGACCGCAACAAGGACAACCCCGATTCCGAGAAGAAGTTCAAGGAAGCGGGCGAGGCCTACGACATCCTGAAGGACGCCGAGAAGAAGGCGGCCTATGACCGTTTCGGTCACGCGGCCTTCGAGGGCGGCACGGGTGCCGGTGCGCGACCCGGTGGCGGGTTCGGCGGCGCAGGCGGTCCCGGTCAGGGCGATTTTGCCAGCGCGTTTTCCGACGTGTTCGACGACTTGTTCGGCGATTTCATGGGCGGCGGTGCCCGTGGTGGTCCCGGCGGACGCCAGCGTGCGGCGCGTGGCGCCGATCTGCGCTACAACCTGCGCGTCGATCTGGACGACGCGTATCGTGGCCTGCAAAAGACCATCAATGTGCCCACCTCGGTCAAATGCGATTCCTGTGACGGGTCCGGGGCCGAAGGCGGCGCCGAACCGACGACTTGTCCGACCTGCTCGGGCATGGGCAAGGTTCGTGCGCAACAGGGCTTCTTCACGGTCGAACGCACCTGCCCAACATGCTCGGGCCTCGGCCAGATCATCAAGAACCCCTGCAACACCTGCGGCGGCCAGGGCCGCACGCAACAGGACCGCTCGCTTTCGGTGAACATTCCCGCAGGCGTCGAAACTGGCACCCGCATCCGCCTCGCCGGCGAGGGCGAGGCCGGAATGCGCGGCGGTCCGGCAGGCGATCTTTACATCTTCCTCGAGGTCGCGCCGCACAAGATATTCGAGCGTGAGGACACCAACCTTTTCTGCCGCGTCCCCGTTTCGGTCGCCAAGGCCGCGCTCGGCGGCGATATCGAGGTGCCGACGATCGACGGCGGCCGCAGCCGGGTCAAGATCCCCGAGGGTTCGCAATCGGGGCGCCAGATGCGCTTGCGCGGCAAGGGCATGCCCGCCCTGCGTGGCGGCGGTCACGGCGACATGTTCATCGAACTGGCGGTGGAAACACCCGTCAACCTGACCTCGCGGCAAAAGGAAATCCTCAAGGAGTTCGACACGCTGTCAGAGGACAACAACCCGGAAACCAAGAGCTTCTTCAAATCGGTGAAGGGCTTCTGGGACTCGATGAAAAGCTAAAGCGCAAACCTCATCCTCGGGTCTGACCTGCGGATCTCTGACTGCATGAGATCCCGGATCAGGTCCGGGATGGCGTCACGCCAAGGCAAAGCCCCGCCCCGGGCCTGACCCGGGGCCTCTCTTCCGGCATTAACCATTCACTAACCTTCCCGCGTCACCTTCGGGCCATGCCCGACTCGCGCGCCTTCAAGGAAATGTCCCTGCCGCTCTTCGACAGCGACGAGGTTCCCGTTTCCGCGAACGTGCCCGGCAAACAACCTTCCTACATCCGCGACCACCGCAAGCGCCTGCGCGACCGCTTCATGTCCGGCGGCGCCGAAGCGCTGCCGGATTACGAGATGCTCGAACTCGTGCTCTTCCGCGCAATCCCCCGGCGCGATGTCAAACCGCTGGCGCATGCCCTGCTTGAACAGTTCTGCAGCTTCAACGCCGTGATCTCCGCCCCCTTCGATCAGCTTTGCACCGTTCCGGGTGTGGGCGAGGCCGTGATCTGCGAACTCAAGGTGGTCGAGGCCGCCGCCCACCGCCTCGCGCGGTCCCGCGTCGCCCAGCGCCCCATCGTTTCCAGCTGGGATGCCCTGCTGGACTATTGCCACACGGCCATGGCGCACCGGGATATCGAACAGTTCCGCGTCTTCTACCTGGATCGCCGCAACACGCTCATCGCCGACGAGGAACAGGCGCGCGGCACCGTCGATCACGTGCCGGTCTATCCGCGCGAAGTGGTCAAACGTGCCCTGCATCTCAACGCCAGCGCGCTGATCCTCGTGCACAATCACCCATCGGGCGATCCCACGCCCTCCCAGTCCGATATCGACATGACCATACAGATCGAGACGACGGCAAGTGCGCTTGGTATCACGCTGCACGATCACATCATCATCGGCAAATCCTGCGAAACCAGTTTCCGCAGCAAAGGCCTGATCTAGGGCGCTACCGCACCCAAACCTCGACCCGCCGGTTGATCCGCCGGCCCCAGCCGGTACCGTCACAGGCCATCGGCATCGCCTCGCCAAAGGCTTCCAGCTCTGTCGTGATCCGATCCATGTTCGCCGTCTCCGCCGCCGCGACAACAGCACTGCGTACCGCCTCGGCCCGGCGCAGCGCGATCCGCCGATTGTTGTCGGCTGGACCCGCCCCGTCGCTGAACCCCACGAAGACCAGCCGCCGCGCATCGTACTTGCCAACTTCCATCGCCCGCGCAAGCTGTGCCACGTTCGAGCGTGACTGTGCATCCAGCCGCGCCGACCCGGCCTCGAACCGGAACGTGGTTGTCAGCCGCTTGAGCGACGTCAGGGCCGACACCATGCGCTGCAGCTCCTCCAGACCCAGCTCCTCGCCCGCCTGCGCAATCGCATTGGCAAAGCGGTCGCCCTGTTCGTTGATCCCGATCTCCTCCGGCGCCTGATCCACGAAACCTGCCCTCCGGATCACCAGCTGCGCCGACGGGTCCTTCAGATATGCCAGGAACTCCCGCCCCAGCTTTGGCAGGCGCCGCGCCGGCAGGTACAGGAACATCGGTGCGGTCAAAGGATAATCCTCGGTCTTGACCGCCCGCCGCGTGGCGCGCAACGCGAACCCGCATTCTCCGCTCAGCGCCAGCGTCAGCGTGTTCCCCGTCTCGGCCCGCGACGTCAGGCCCATTGCAAACGGGTCCTCCGCCACCGCCTCGGCCAGCGACACGCCGTCGGCATGGCGGGTGACGGTCTCGGCAAAACTCACGCCCGCCGGGCGCACCACAAGATCCTCGCTGGCCTGTCCCAGCCCGGACCGCGCATCGAAAAGATGTACCGCGATCGGCGCGTCCGGCCCACCCAGCGCGTTCCAATTGTCGATCTTGCCCGCCAGAACCTCGGCCAATTGCGTCAGCGTCACCTGCTGCACCGGGTTCGACGGCGCCACCACCGGCACCAGCGCCTCCAGCGCCATGACCCGCCCGCGCCCATTGGCCGACATGTCGCCCAGCGCCGCATCCTTGCCCAGCCGCACCTCTCGGGGGCGGATCTCGCGCATCGACATGGCAATGTCCGCCACATCCGCGATCAGGTCGGCAAAACCTTCGTCGGAATTGGTCAACCGGAACTGGAACTCGCCCACGACGCGCGCCTCGGCCGGGTCGTGGATCGACAACAGCAAGCTGCCGTCCTCCAGCGTCTCGCGGCTCATTTCATAACCTTCGCGGATGGCGAAGGCCTCGACCAGCGCCGGCATCAACAGCCGTCCGATCGTCGGCGCCCCGGAAAACACCACCTGCGCCACGTAGGTATCCAGATTGGGGCAGCCCGGCCCTGCGCAATCCACGCCCGAGCCGTCTACCGTCAGCTCGCCATAGACCGTATCGACCCGGTAAAACTCGCCATCAAATCCCAGAAGGTTACCGGTAATCTCGACATTTCCGTCACGCGACGTCAGCGTCACATCCTGCGCGCTGACCGGGAACGCGCCCGCAAAAAGGAAAAGTGCGGCGTAAGCCGCCGCACGTAGCATTTTCATGGATGCCCTCGGATCGCAGCGTCAGTTGCGCGCGATCTTCAAGTCTTCGTACAGGTTTTTCAACACCAGAAAGTCACCCACCGCATCGCAATCCGGGATCGCCATCGCCAGGTCGCGCGCCGAGATTTCCCCAGCCCCGGGCTTGATCAATGCCTGCGCCGCGATATCCCGGCCGCAATTGGCCGCGTTGATCTCGGTTTCGAGGCTCACCTGTATACCGCCCTCGCGCAGCGCGTTCTGCGTCGGGAAGGTGTAAACCTCTGCCATGAGGGTCGTCTCCTCGATCACGCCGTTGCCAAGGCGCAGAAGGAAACCGCCCTCGCCTGTCGCTGCGCTGGATACATCCCGAGCCGCATCGCGCCAGACGTGGCCCTGCTCGCCATAGTTCGCGCCGTATTCCATCGCGTGAATCTGCAGCCCGCTGCGGCCCTGCCATTGCACGACGTAACGGTCGTAATAATCCAGCATATCGACATCGGCCTGCGCCACCGCACCTTCGCCATTGTCGAAGGCCGCGATGAACACCGCGCTCTGCGTCAGGGCTGGCACCTGCATCGACCATGTGCCATCGAGATCGGTGATCGCACTGAACATCATGCCATTGTGGTGCAGAGTGAACTGCGTGTCCGCATGGCAAGGCGCGGTCAGCTCCAGCTGAACCATCGCTGCTGCGTCGGGGCGCGCGACCATCTCGATCTCGCCTTCACACGCCGCCAGAGCCGGGGCCTTTTCTTCCTTCGGGAAGGTCCGGATCGGCGCGTCCTGCAACGCGGCCAATTGCAGCGGCGCATCGGGCAGCGCCTTGGGCTGCGGAGCCGCGGCCGGTGGAACCGGCTCGGCCGACGTCAGCGTGACGCTTTGAACTTCAAGGCCATCCGCCTCAAAGCTCTGCCCGGTCACCATAACAGCCTTTTGCAAAAGCTCATCTTTCCCGGCGTCGGCGGCAAGGACCGGCGCCTCGCGCTCTTCCGCGCGCGCGGTCACTCCAATCTTTTCTTCGACAGGAACCGTGACAGGCGACTGCGCCGTATCTGCCGGTTTGGGTGTCGCTCCCACGAACGCCTGCGCGAACGCATCGGCAGACGCGGGATCAATCGCGGATGCCTGCGCCGAAGGCACGTTGCGATCGCCACTCGACAACTGCATGAAATAGCCAATCCCAAGGGCACAGCCCAAGGTCACGCCGGCCATGGCGATACGTTTCGAATTCCCCAACTTGATCATAACGATCTCCCAAACCTTCATAGGTCAAAAGATCGCTAGTCGATGAACATGGCTGCTTGAAGGCAACCAGAGGGTGTCATTTGGGCCGTGTTGTGGCGTCCGGCGTCAGCCCAGCCGCCCGTGGCAATGCTTGAATTTCTTGCCCGAACCGCAGGGACAGGCCTCGTTCCGCCCCGGGTTGCCCCAGGTAGACCGGTCGTTTTCGTCGAACCCGGGCAGGGCGGCGCCCGTGGGGTCTTCGAGCGTCACCGCACCGGGCTCGCGCTCTTCCGTCTCGGACGGATTCGGCGCCATCGCGGCCTGTTTCGCCTGCAGGTCACGCAACATCTGCTGCTGTTCCGCGTCCGTCATCGGGCGGATCCGGGCCAGCTGCTGGGTCACGTCCTGCCGCAGGCTGTCCAGCATGGTCTCGAACAGCTGGAACGCCTCGTTCTTGTACTCGTTCAGCGGGTCGCGCTGCGCATAGCCACGGAAACCCACGACGCTGCGCAGGTGTTCCAGCGTCAACAGGTGCTCGCGCCATTTGCTGTCGATGGTCTGAAGCAGGACCTGCTTTTCGATCATCCGCATCTGTTCCGGCCCAAACGCCTCGGTCTTTTCGGCCATCATCTCGTCGGCGGCTTCTTCCAGCCGGTCGGCGACCACGTCGTCGTCCACGCCTTCCTCGTCGCCCCAGGCCATCACCGGCACGTCCAGGTTCAGCCGCTCGATCACCGCGGCATAGAGCCCTTCCATGTCCCACTGGTCGGCATAGGTCTTGGGCGGCATGTACTGGTCGATCAGGTCGTCGATCACCTCGCCACGCATGTCCTTGACGGTCTCCGACAGGTCGGTCGCCTCCATAATGTCCAGACGCTGCCGGAAAATCACCTTGCGCTGCTCGTTCATCACGTCGTCGAACTTCAGAAGCTGCTTGCGGATGTCAAAGTTGCGCCCCTCGACCTTCGCCTGCGCGCGTTCCAGGCTCTTGTTCACCCACGGGTGAATGATCGCCTCGCCTTCCTTCATGCCCAGCGTCGACAGGACCTTTTCCAGCCGTTCAGACCCGAAAATGCGCATCAGGTCATCATCCAGGCTCAGGAAGAACGCCGACCGCCCCGGGTCGCCCTGGCGGCCCGACCGGCCGCGCAGCTGGTTGTCGATCCGGCGGCTTTCGTGCCGTTCCGTGGCAAGAACAAACAGACCACCGGCATCGATCACCGCCTGCTCGTCATCCTTGTGCCCGGCTTCCAGCCGCTTGCGCAGCTCCTCGGTGTCGGCTTCAGGATCGGCGGCAATCGCTTCCATGATCTGGAAATCCAGGTTGCCGCCCAGCTTGATGTCGGTGCCGCGCCCGGCCATGTTGGTGGCAATCGTCACCGCGCCCAGCTTGCCGGCATCCGCGACGATCTGCGCTTCCTTCTCGTGCTGGCGCGCGTTCAGCACATTGTGCTTCACCCCCGCCTTCTTCAGCAACTCGCTCAGCATCTCCGACTTGTCAATCGACGTCGTGCCCACAAGAATCGGCTGGCCTTTCTCGTGCGCCTCCTTGATCGACGTGACGATGGCGTCGAATTTCTCTTGCGCGGTGCGGTAGACGGCATCGTCCTCGTCCACGCGAGCAATCGGTTTGTTCGTCGGCACCTCGACCACGCCCAACCCGTAGATCTGGCCAAACTCCTCGGCCTCGGTCGTCGCCGTCCCGGTCATGCCCGAAAGCTTGTCATACAGGCGGAAATAGTTCTGGAACGTCACCTGCGCCAGCGTCACGTTCTCGGGCTTGATCTCGCAGCCTTCCTTGGCCTCGATCGCCTGGTGCAGACCATCCGACAGCCGGCGTCCGGCCATCATCCGCCCGGTGAACTCGTCGATCAGCACGACCTCGTTGTCGCGGACGATATAGTCTCTGTCCTTGAGGAAAAGCTTATGCGCCCGCAGGCCCTGGTTCATGTGGTGCACGATGGTCGTGCTTTCGGGATCGTAAAGCGATTGACCCTCTTCCAGCAGACCCTTCTGGTGCAGCAGCTCTTCGATATATTCGTTGCCTTCGTCGGTGAAGGTGACGTTCTTGGTCTTTTCGTCGATCTTGTAGTGGTCTTCTTCCAGGCTCGGGATCAGCCCGTCGATGGTCACGTACAGCTCGCTGCGGTCCTGCGCCGGGCCCGAGATGATCAGCGGCGTCCGGGCCTCGTCGATCAGGATGCTGTCCACCTCGTCGACGATGGCGAAATTATGCCCGCGCTGCGCCATTTCCTCGAGGCTCGATTTCATGTTGTCGCGCAGGTAATCGAAGCCAAGCTCGTTGTTGGTGGCATAGGTTATGTCGGCGGCATAGGCGCCTTTCTTCTCGTCATCCGGCTGCTGCGGATAGACGACGCCCGTGGTCATCCCCAGCGCGGAAAAGACATTGCCCATCCACTCGGCATCCCGCTTGGCGAGGTAATCGTTCACCGTGACGATATGCACGCCCTTGCCGGTCAGCGCGTTCAGATAGGCCGGAAAGGTCGCCACAAGGGTCTTGCCCTCACCCGTCTTCATCTCCGAGATGTTGCCCTGATGCAGGAAGATCCCGCCCATCAACTGCACATCGAAGGCCCGCAGGCCCAGCGCCCGTCGGGCGGCTTCACGACAGTTGGCGAAGGCTTCGGGCAGGATCGCGTCCAGTTTCTCACCGTCCGCGATACGCGTCTTGAACTCCTGGGTCTTTGCGATCAGCTCGGCGTCGTCCAGAGCCTCGTACTCGGGCTCCAGGGCGTTGATCTTTTCCACCAGCGGGCGGGTCGTCTTGACCTTTCGGTCGTTCGGAGTGCCAAAAACCTTTCTGGCAACCGTTCCAATACCCAGCATATCCTATCCGTTCCGGTCTTTGACTATCTCGTGAAAGGCAATCGCTTGCCCCGTCCGCCGCACCGCCCTAGAACGGGCCCAAGGGGACGGCCCTGCCTTTGATCATAAGGCGATGTAAGGGGCCGCTCATGGACTGTCAACGTCACAACGCGCCACGTCTTGGCGCGAGAAAGCAAAGGGTTTTCCATGTCACATCCGATCAAGTCGCTTCTGACCGCCGCTTGCGCCACCGCCATGCTCGCTCATGGCGCCCTGGCCCAAGATACAGCCGAGACAGAGACTGACGCGGCACCGGACGCCGATGTCGGCCAGGTCGTCGCCACGGTCAACGGCACCGAGATCACGCTGGCCCACGTCATAGCGCTCCGCGCCACCTTGCCGCAGCAATACAACCAGTTCCCTCCGAACTTGCTGTTGCAGGGCATCGTCGACCAACTGATCCAGCATACCCTGCTGAACCAGTCGCTGGAGGGCGAGCCTTCCCTGCGCAGCCAGGTCTCGATCGAGAACGAGGAACGCGCCATCATCGCCGGCGAGGTCATGGCCGGCGTGATGCAGCAGGCCCCCTCTGACGAGGACCTGCAAGCGGCCTACGAAGAGCAATACCCCGCTGATGTGCAGGAAACCGAATACCGCGCTTCGCACATCCTGGTGGAAACCGAAGAAGAGGCGCAGGAACTGGTGACCGCGCTCGAAGGCGATGCCGATTTCGCCGCTTTGGCTCGCGAAAAATCCACCGGGCCCTCGGGTGCCTCCGGCGGCGATCTCGGCTGGTTCGGCGCCAGCGATATGGTCGCACCGTTCTTCGATGCCGTCGCCGCGCTCGAACCCGGCGAAGTGTCCGACCCGGTCGAAACCCAGTTCGGCTGGCACGTGATCACGCTGGCCGAGACCCGCAACAAGGAACGTCCTGCGCTTGAGACCGTGCGCGAGGAACTGACAGCCCAGCTTCAGCAGGGCGCGCTCGAAGCCCATATCGAAAGCCTGGAGTCCAACGCCGAGATCGACCGGATCGACCTCGAGGAAATAGACCCCACCGTGATCGACGCGCTCGAACTCCTGGAGAACTGACAATGGCCAAGACCCTCGCCGTGTCGCCACTGGCGCCTGCCACATTTCCCGAGCTTCCCGCCATCGGCGGCGTGGAATTCGCCAGCGTCGAGGCCGGCGTGCGCTATGCCGGTCGCACGGACGTGATGCTGGCGCGGCTGGCGCCGGGCACGGCCATGGCGGGGGTCTTCACCCGGTCCGCGACGCGCTCCGCCGCGGTGCTCGACTGCCAGGAAAAGATCGCCTTCCAGTCCGCGGAGGGCGCGGCGATCATCGTCAATTCCGGCAACTCCAACGCCTTCACCGGGCGCAACGGGGTGGAATCGGTCAAGGCGGTGACGAATGCCGTCGCACAGACCCTATCCCTGCCGGAATCGCGTATTTTCAGTTCTTCTACCGGCGTCATCGGGGAGCCTCTGCAACACGACCGCATCACCGCGAAACTGTCCGAACTTAATGACAAGCTTTCCCCCGACGGCATCGAGGACGCCGCCCGCGCGATCATGACCACCGACACTTTCGCCAAGGGGGCCAGTGCGACCCTCATGTTCGAGGGGCAGGAGGTGCGCATCGCCGGCATCGCAAAGGGCTCCGGCATGATCGCGCCCGACATGGCGACAATGCTGGTCTACATCTTCACGGACGCCGCCATCGACCGCGAGCACCTGCAACAGATGGTCTCGGCGCTGAATGAAAAGACTTTCAATTGCATCACCGTCGATAGCGACACCTCCACCTCCGACACGCTTCTGGTCGCCGCCACCGGCGCCTCGGGCGTGCGCGTCACCGATCACAGCGTCGGCTTCATGGAGGCGCTGCGCGGCGTCATGCTCGACCTCGCCCACCAGGTTGTCCGCGACGGCGAAGGGGCAACCAAGTTCGTCACCATCTCCGTCACCGGCGCCTCCAGTGACAATGACGCCAAGACCCACGGCCTCGCCATCGCGAACTCACCGCTGGTGAAAACCGCCATCGCCGGCGAAGACCCCAACTGGGGCCGGATCGTGATGGCCATCGGCAAATCCGGCGCGCCAGCCGATCGCGACACGCTGTCGATCTGGTTCGGCGACACGCTCGTGGCCGAAAAAGGCTGGGTTAGTCCCTCATACCGCGAAGAAGACGGCGCCGCCCACATGAAGAACCAGGAGATCACGATCCATGTCGATCTTGGTCTGGGCGGCGGCACCGCCCACGTCTGGACCTGCGATCTGACCCACGGCTACATCTCGATCAACGCGGATTATCGGTCTTGAAACCGAAGCAATCACAGGAAAAGTGGGCTCCGGTTTTCCGTCCGGGATTGCGGCAATGAAGACCGTTCTGGTTTCCGCCGTCGCCCTGATCGACGTCGATGGCCGCATCCTTCTGGCGCAACGCCCCGAGGGCAAATCCATGGCCGGCCTCTGGGAATTCCCCGGCGGCAAGGTCGAGCCGGGTGAAACGCCCGAGGTCGCGCTTATCCGCGAACTGGAAGAAGAGCTTGGCATCAACACCTGGGAAAGCTGCCTCGCGCCGCTGACCTTCGCCAGCCACAGCTACGACGATTTTCACCTGCTGATGCCGCTCTTTGCCTGCCGCAAGTGGGAGGGCATGCCCCAATCGCGTGAGGAACAGGCTTTGAAATGGGTCCGTCCCAACGCGTTGCGCGACTACCCAATGCCACCCGCGGACATCCCCCTCATTCCGATCCTCCGCGACTGGCTCTGACGACGGCAAAAGCTTTCACAAAGCTTTTGCCAAATCTTTTCATAAAAGATTTGGCGCGCCGCACGAAAAAGGGCGACCAAACAGGCCGCCCCTTTCCAAAACAGTCTCTGACAAGGCTTAATCGAGTTTGCGCTCGAATTCCTCGCGCTCGAAAATTTCGATTACATCGCCTTCGCGGATGTCCTCGTACTTCTCGAACGCCATGCCGCATTCCTGTCCGGATTGCACCTCGGACACTTCGTCCTTGAAGCGCTTCAGCGTCTTCAGCGTGCCTTCGTGGATCACCACGTCGTCGCGCAGCAGGCGCACACCGGCCGACCGGCGGGCGATGCCTTCGGTCACCAGACAGCCCGCAACCTTGCCGACGCCCGTGACCTTGAAGACCTCCCGGATCTCGGCGTAACCGATGAAGTTCTCGCGGATTTCCGCTCCCAGCAGACCGCTGGCGGCCGCCTTCACGTCATCCACGAGGTCATAGATCACGCTGTAATAGCGGATCTCGACGCCCTTCTGGTTCGCTGAATTCCGTGCCGGCGCATTGGCCCGCACGTTGAAGCCGATCACAGGCGCACCCGATGCCTCGGCCAGGCCGATATCGGATTCGGTGATCGCGCCAACGCCCGAGTGCAGCACGCGCACGCGCACCTCGTCATTGCCGATCTTGTCCATCGCCTGAACGATCGCCTCGGCAGAGCCTTGCACGTCGGCCTTGACCAGGATCGGAAGTTCCTTGACGTTCTCGTTCTCCTTGGCCTGCGCCAGAAGCTGTTCAAGCGTCGTACCCGCACCGGCAGCCGCGCGTTTTTCCTTCGCGGCCTTCTCGCGGTACTCGGCAATCTCACGCGCCTGGCCTTCAGATTTCACCACGTTCAGAACGTCACCCGCCTCCGGCGTGCCGTTGAGGCCAAGAACCTCGACAGGCACCGAGGGCCCGGCTTCCTTCACGCGCTCACCGCGGTCGTTGATCAGCGCACGGACCTTGCCGTACTGCTCGCCCACGACGAAGATATCGCCCTGTTTCAGCGTCCCGCGCTGCACCAGAACCGTCGCCACGGGGCCACGGCCCACGTCCAGCTGCGCCTCGATCACCGCACCTTCGGCGGCGCGGTCCGGGTTCGCTTTCAGCTCCAGGATCTCGGATTGCAGCGCGATGGCTTCCAGTAGCTCGTCCAGGCCCTGACCCGTCTGGGCAGACACTTCGACATCCTGCACGTCGCCCGACATCGCCTCGACGATCACCTCGTGCTGCAGCAGTTCGGTGCGCACCTTGTCGGGGTTCGCCTCGGGTTTGTCGCACTTGTTGATCGCCACGATCATCGGCACTTCGGCGGCCTTGGCGTGGTTGATGGCCTCGATCGTCTGCGGCATCACCGAATCGTCGGCAGCCACCACCAGAACCACGATGTCCGTCACGTGCGCACCGCGGGCGCGCATGCTGGTGAAGGCGGCGTGACCCGGTGTGTCGAGGAAGCTCAGAACAGCCCCGCCATCGGTCGTCACCTGGTAGGCGCCGATATGCTGGGTGATGCCACCGGCCTCGCCCGCCACGACCTTGGCGTCGCGAATCGCGTCCAGGAGCGATGTCTTGCCGTGGTCCACGTGACCCATGATCGTGATCACCGGCGGACGCGGCTGAAGATCAGATTCCTTGTCATCGACCGAATCGATCACGTCTTCCACGTCCGAATCGCTGACCCGGACGATACGGTGACCGAATTCCTCGACGATCAGCTCGGCGGTATCGGCGTCGATCGACTGGTTCTGCGTGACCATCATGCCGTTGTTCATCAGCGCCTTGACCACATCGCCCACGCGTTCGGCCATCCGGTTGGCCAACTCGCTGACCACGATCGCCTCGGGCACCTGCACATCGCGCACGACCTTTTCACGATCCTGCGTGCCGCCCATGGCCTTTTGCCGGGCGCGTTCCTGCTTGCGCTTCATGGCGGCCATGGATTTCTGCCGGCCGCCTTCGCCACCCGACAGCGCCTGGTTCAGCGTCAGCTTGCCGGACCGGCGGCCACCATCGTCGCCACCACGGCCCTTGCCCTTGCCACGGCCATCGTCACCGCGCTGGTCGCGCTCGGGCGGTTTGCTGCGTGGCGCCTGCTTGGAGGCACGCGCCTGCGTCTCTTCTGCCGGCGGTGCCGCGGCAGCGGCAGCAGCCTGCTTGGCAGCGTCCGCTTCCTCGCGCTTCTTGCGCTCTTCCTCGTCGGCCTTCGCCTTGGCGCGTTCCTCGGCCTCGCGCTGTTCGCGCTCCTTGGCCTCGGCTTCCTCGCGGCGGCGCTGTTTCTCTTCCTCGCGGTCTTTCGCCTCGGCCTCGCGTTGGGCGGCCTCTTCCGCCTCGCGTTCCTTGGCGGCGGCAAGCGCCTTCATCCGGCGTTCCATCTCCTCGTCAGAGATCCCCGCCGGCCGTTTCGATGCAGATCCGGGCGCACCCGCCTTGGCGCCACCCGGCGCAGGCGCCGCAGCACCCGGTTTGGGCTTCACGACGCGCTTGCGCTTGGTTTCCACCACGACGTTCTTGGTGCGGCCATGGCTAAAGCTCTGCTTGACGTTCCCCGACCGAGGACCGCCACCACCACGCACACCCAGAGTTTTCTTTCCGTCGTTGTCGCTCATCTATCTCAACTTCCTTTCCGGCGGGGTCGGTCCCCGTCCGTGACGCGCAAGCCCTTGAGTCTTGCCGCCTCCTCTACAACACGCTCGCACAAACCGCCAGCAGCGAGTGCTGCGTGGATGCTTGTTTCACGCCCAAAGGCCTGGCCCAGCTCATCGGCAGTGATCCAGCCGATCCAGCTACCGCCATAGGGCGTGCTCAGTTTCGTCTTCCCGCGCGCGGACCCGTCGCTGGCCTGGATCAGAACCTCGGCCTCTTCCTTGGCCAGCCAGTCCTTGACCTTCTCGTATCCGGCCACCGCCTGGCCACCTTTCCGCGCCAGGCTCAGCAACTCCACGACCCGCCGCGCCAGCATCGCCTCGACCTGCTCGACCAGCCCGTCGGGCACCGTGACGCTCTGCTTCGCACTGCGCGAGAACAGGCCTTTCTTCACCGCCGTTTCCAGCGCCTGCCGCGAGGCGCTCACCCAGATGCCCCGCCCCGGCAGTTTCTCCAGGATATCCGGCACCACCTGACCCTCGGGACCGATGGCGAACCGGATCAACCCGTGCTTCGGACGCACCTCACCCGTGGCAATACACTTGCGCTCGGGACCATTCGTCCGGTCCTTGGGCTGTCCACCGCGCCCCATATCAACGCCTACGAGACCTGACGCATCAGGCCTCGGCCTCCTCTGCGGTGTCGCCTTCAGCGCCGTCTTCGTCCTCGGCTTCCTCGTCAGCCTGCAAATCATCCGGGTCGACCCAGCCCAGCATGACCCGCGCGGTCATCACAAGGTCCTGCGCCTCGTCCAGCGATACTTCGAAGGGTTCAAGCACACCGTCGTCCTTGACGCGCTCGCCATCCACGGTGGTCCAGCCGCCTGCCAATTCCCAGTCGGCGCAGGTGGCGAAATCTTCCAGCGTTTTCACGTCATCTTCGGCCAGCGCCAGTACCATCTGGGGTGTCAGGCCTTCGAATTCAATAAGGCTGTCCTCGGCTCCCAGCGCGCGGGCTTTTTCCAGCGCTTCCTTCGCCTGTGCCTCCAGTACGTCACGCGCACGCGCCTGCAGTTCGTTGGCCGTGTCCTCGTCGACGCCGTCGATCACCAACAGTTCGTCGATCTCGACATAGGCAACCTCGTCGAGGTTGGTAAAGCCTTCCGACACCAGAAGCTGGGCAAAGAACTCGTCCAGGTCCAGCGTGTCCATGAACAGCTTCGTGCGCACTTCGAATTCCTTCTGACGGCGCTCGCTGTCCTCGGCCTCGGTCATGATGTCGATGTCGAGGTTGGTCAGCTGGCTCGCCAGCCGCACGTTCTGACCCCGGCGACCGATGGCCAGGCTCAGCTGGTCCTCGGGCACCACGACCTCGATCCGCTCGGCTTCCTCGTCCAGAACCACCTTGCTCACCTCGGCGGGCTGCAGCGCGTTCACCAGGAAGGTCGGCTGGTCCTCGTTCCACGGAATGATGTCGATCTTCTCTCCCTGAAGCTCGTTCACCACGGCCTGCACGCGGCTGCCGCGCATACCGACGCAGGCGCCGACAGGGTCGATCGAGTTGTCATAGGAAATCACCGCGATCTTGGCGCGGCTACCCGGGTCGCGCGCCACGGCCTTGATGTCGATGATGCCGTCATAGATTTCCGGCACTTCCATCTTGAACAGTTCCGCCATGAATTCCGGCGCGGTACGGCTCAGGAAGATCTGCGGCCCCCGGGCCTCGCGGCGCACATCCTTGATGTAACAGCGGATCCGGTCATTCGGGCGATAGCTTTCACGGCCGATCTTCTCGTTCCGGCGCAGGATCGCTTCGCCCGCACCCACGTCGACGATGACATTGCCGTATTCCTCGCGCTTGACCACACCGTTGATGATCGTGCCGGCACGATCCTTGAATTCCTCGTATTGGCGATCACGCTCGGCTTCGCGCACCTTCTGCAGGATCACCTGCTTAGCGCTCTGCGCGGCGATCCGGCCCATGTCCACGGGGGGCACTTCCTCGACGAAGGTGTCACCGACCTTGGGATCGTCCAGGTATTGCTTGGCCTGCTCGACGGTGAACTCCGCCTGGTAATTCTCCAGCTCCTCGTCCTCGACCACGGTGCGCACGCGGGTGAACGTCGCCTTGCCGGTCTTGCGGTCGATGCTGACGCGGATGTCCATCTCGGCGCCGTACCGGCTCTTGGCCGCGCGCGAGAGGCTTTCTTCCATCGCCTCGATCACGAGGCTCGGGTCGATCATCTTCTCCCGCGCCACCGCCTCGGCGGTCTGCAAAAGCTCAAGCTGGTTGGCAGAGGTAATAGCCATTGTCTCAGGTCTCCTCGGACGAGTCAGTCTCTATGTCGTCAAAATTGTCTTCGTTCAGAACGCCCGCTTCCTTGCGCGCCTTCAGCATGTCCTTGATCAGCTCATCGGTCAGAACCAGCTTGGCATCCGCCAGCCAGTCGAAATGCAGCCCGATCGTGCCTTCCTCGACGTTTATCAGCACTTCGCCGCCCTCGGTCCCGGCCAGAACGCCCTTGAACCGCTTGCGCCCGTCGATCAGCTCGTGGGTCTCCAGCTTCGCCTCGTAGCCCTCGAACTCGTCGAAATCCTTCAGCCGTGTCAGGGGCCGGTCGATGCCGGGGCTGGACACTTCCAGCGTGTACTCATCGACGATCGGGTCTTCCACATCCAGCACGGCGCTGACGGCGGTGGAAATCTCGGCACACTCGTCCACCTCGATGCCGCCCTCGGGCCGCTCGGCCATGATCTGAAGCGTGGCGGTCTTGCCGCCCATCAGACGCACGCGCACCAGCTCGAACCCCATGTCCTCTATGACGGGGGTGACGATCTCGGCCAGCCGCCGATCCATCGAGGATTTTGCAATCAGGTCGTTGCTCATGGGTCTTTCAAACACAAAAAAACGGGCGCGCGGCCCGTCGGTATTTCCCGGTGGAGCGTCGGGTGTGGACCCCAGCGCGCCGCTGTTGAAAGGGGATATACGACTCGATGGCTGAGTCTGCAAGGGGGAAAGCAGGTTGCGCACATGTCAGCCCTTCCCGCGCACGTCATCACCAACTTGATCGGTGATCTCGCGCGGTCAGAGATCCTCTGGTCAAGCCAGAGGGTAACGGCACTCCAAGACCCCGCCTATTACCGCCCGGTTACCATCCGGTCCATGATCTTCACCAGCTCGGCACTGATCCCCGGCTCCGACAAGGCGTGCCCCGCCACCGGAATAACTCGCAGATCACCCTTGGGCCACAGCCCCGCCAGCCGGTGCGCCGCCTCCGGCGGGCAGATCATGTCGTACCGCCCCTGCACGATCACGCCGGGCGTATCCGCCAGCTTGTCCATGTTGGCATAGATATAGCCGTCCTGCCCCAGGAACCCGCCATGCCGGAAATAATGGTTCTCCAGCCGTGCAAAAGCGCGCGCGTAATCCGCCGGGCTGTCACCGCTCTGGCCGTTGGAATTGACCGTCGCCAGCGCGTTTTCCCACGCGCTCCACGCCTTGGCGAACCGCACCTCCTCGGCCCGGTCGCCGGAAAACAGGCGCTTGTTATAGGCCCCGATCATGTCGCCCTGTTCATCCTCGGGGATCAGCGACCGGAATTTCGCCCATGTCTCGGGCCAGAATCGCCCGGCGCCGCCGCCATAGAACCAGTCCAGCTCCCGCTGGGTCATGGTAAAGACGCCGCGCAACACAAGATGCGCCACCGCTTCGGGATGGCTCTGGCCGTAAATCAGCGCCAGCGTCGCACCCCAGCTTCCGCCAAAGACGATCCACGTCTCGATGCCCAGCGCGTCACGGATCCGCTCGATATCCGCCACAAGGTGCCAGGTCGTGTTGTCCTCGACACTCGCATGCGGCTTCGACCGGCCACAGCCGCGCTGGTCGAACAGCACGATCCGGTAATGGTTCGGGTCGAAATACCGCCGCATCGCCGGGCTGCACCCGCCGCCGGGTCCGCCATGCAGCACCACGACGGGCGTGCCGTCGGGATTGCCCGACTGCTCGACATAGATCGTGTGCCCGTCGCCCACGTCCATCATTCGCCGGTCGAACGGCTCGATCGACGGATACAGGAATTGCGCTGCGCTCTTTTGGCTCGAAAACTTGTCCATGAATGTCCTATATAGACCGTCTGAGACATTGAGCACATGGAACGCGGAATGCAACCCAACTCGACCACGATTGACACCGAAGAAGTCGCCAAGTTCGAGGCGATGGCCGCCGAATGGTGGGACCCGAACGGCAAGTTCAAGCCGCTGCACATGCTCAATCCATGCCGGCTGGATTATATCACCTCCCAGATCGCGGCGGAATTCGATCGCGACCTGAAAACGTCGAAACCGTTCACCGGCCTGCGCCTTCTGGATATCGGCTGCGGCGGCGGCTTGCTGGCCGAACCGATGGCCCGCCTTGGCGCGACGGTGGTCGGCGCCGACGCCGCGGCAGGCAACATTCCCGTGGCACAGGTCCACGCCGCGCAATCCGGCCTCGACATCGACTACCGCAACACCACCGCCGAGGACCTGGCAGCGGCGGACGAGCAGTTCGACGTCGTTCTGAACATGGAAGTGGTCGAGCATGTGGCCGACCCCGCCACCTATCTCACTGCCTGCCAGCGCCTGCTGAAACCGGGCGGCCTGCACATCTGCTCTACCCTCAACCGCACCGCCAAAAGCTTTGCCGCCGCCATCGTCGGCGCGGAATTCATCATGCGCTGGCTGCCCAAGGGTACCCACGACTGGAACAAGTTCATCACCCCGGAAGAGCTTTATGACCTTCTGCGCGACGCAGGCCTCGACCCGGTCGACCGCAAGGGCTTCGTCTTCAGTCCCATCAGCTGGTCCTGGTCCCTGTCGGATCGCGACCTTGCCGTGAATTACGTCACGACCAGCATAAAACCCTGAATTAGAGTCTAGCTTTCGTCCGACAGCTTCGCCCGCATCTCGCGCAGAACGGGCAGGGTGGCGCGCACATTGGTCTCGCCCAACTCTGCGACCACCTCGGTGATCAGCGGCATGATCGCGGAAATCGCGGCATCCCGGGCGCGTGTACCGGCCGGGCTGATCGACACCATCTTGCGCCGCGCATCGTCCCAGTCGGGCCGGATATGAACATACCCCGCCCATTCCAGCTTGCTCAGCGTGTTGGTCATCGCCCCGCGCGTGACGTGAAAACTCTTGGCCAGCTGCGCCGGGCTCCGCTCGCCATTGGCCCGCGCCAGGTGATTCAGCACCGAGAAATGCGAGATCTCCATGCCTTTCGGCAGAACCCGGCTCAACCGGCTCCGGATCAACTGCTCGTTCGCCAGAACCTCGCTGAACAGCGAAACGGCAATCGAATGCAGCGTGTTATCCGTGGTTACGACCAAGTGATATCGACCTCACTGTTTACTGCCGGTATCCGTGCCCTCGCTTGGGTCACCTCGTCCCGGTTCACGTCCACGAATACCACACCCGGCTCGGTTCCGGCATCTGCCAATACGTCACCCCATGGCCCCACGGCCAGCGAATGCCCATAAGTCCGGCGTTCCTTGCCCCGCGTGGCCGAATGTTGCCCGGTTTGCGCCGGGGCAAGCACATAACATCCCGTTTCGATTGCCCGTGCTCTTAGCAACGTCTCCCAGTGCGCCTCGCCCGTGGGCACCGCAAAGGCCGACGGAACGGTCAAAATCTCCGCCCCAGCCTGCGCCAACCGCCGATAAAGCCTTGGAAACCGCAGGTCATAGCATACGGTCAGGCCGACAGTGCCAAACGGCGTCGCCGCCGTCACACCCCGGTCGCCCGGACGATAGCCGGCCGATTCCCGGTACTGTTCGGTCTCGGACACTTTCACGTCGAACATGTGAATCTTGTCATACCACGCCGCGATCCCTCCCTTGGGGTCGATCAGGAAAGACCGGTTGGCGAACCGCCCATCCGCGTCTTGCGTCTTGACCGCGATCGACCCGATCAAAACCCAGATCCCCAACCGTTCGGCCTGCTGTCGCAGTCCGGCCAGCGTCGGATCGTCCTCCTGGTGGCGTAAAACTTCGTTCTGCCGCGTGCGGCTGGCCGACAGGCAATTCGTCACTTCCGGCGTCAGCACGAACCCCGCGCCACCCGCCGCCGCCTCGTCGATAAAACCCTGCGTGACCGGCAGGTTGTCGTCGGGGCTATCGGACGTATTAAGCTGTATCAGAGCCGTTTTCATGCCTTCAGCAACGCATCCAGCTTGCCCGCCCGGTCCATCGCATAAAGCTCGTCACAGCCACCGACATGCACATCGCCGACGAAGATCTGCGGCACCGTCCGCCCGCCCTTCGCACGCTGCGTCATCTCCGCCCGCTTCTCGGGCTCCCGGCCCACATCGATCTCGGTGTAGTCCACACCCTTCTGCGACAACAACCGCTTGGCCGCGTGACAAAATCCGCAAAGCTGCGAGGTGTAGATTTCAACGGGTCTCATGACAGGGTCCAATCCTTTCCGTGGTTGGACCCTACTTAAGCATACTTGACCACACGCGCCAGTGTCAGTGTCCTGACCTCCGCCGCGCCCCCCGCCAACAAGGCGCTTGCGCAAGCCGCCAGCGTCGCGCCCGAGGTCATCACGTCATCCACCAATATCACCACACGCCCCTGGATCCTCACGCGACGCCCCTGCCGCACACCTATGGCCGCGTCCAGCGTGGCGAACCGCGCCTCCATGCCCATCCCGTCCAGCGATGGCGTGCGCCGCACCCGCTCCATCACATCGGGGCACCACGCCGCGTTCACTTCCTTCGCCACCGCCTGCGCCAGCAGCGCCGACTGGTTGAACCGCCGTTTCAACAGCCGTGTCCAGTGCAACGGCACCGGCACGAAAAGGCAATTCGGCACCATCAGCGGTCCCGCCGCCTGCTTCATCCACGTCGCCGCCAGCGGCACCACGTCATGCCGGTCACCGTGTTTCAAAGCCAGCACCAGCTTGCGCGCGTTGTCCTTGTAGATAAGCGCCGCCCGCCCTTTCTGCCAGGGCCGCGCCACGCGCAGGCAATCGTCGCACCGCGCGTCCCCGCTCGACTCCTCGCCGGGCAGGGGACAGCCGCACAGGTCACAGACCAGCCCGGCCAGCACCGGCGTATCGCGCCAGCACGGCCCGCACAGGCCGAATTCGCTGTCCACCAACCCGCCGCATAGCGTGCAGCGCGGGGGATAGACCACGCGAAGCGCCGTTTGAATTGCCTCGAAAGCCACTCTATTTAGCCACCATGACCAGAACCCTCACCGATCGCCGCGCGCTTCAGCGCAACCGCCAACGAGCCAGCCGCGACCCCGCGCTGTTCTTGCACGAGACCGCGATCGACGAGGTACAGGATCGGCTGAGTTTCGTTAACAAATCCTTTACGGATGCGAGCATCGTCACAGGCCTGCCCGACCCATGGAAGGCCGCGTTCCCCGACGCGCAGATCGTAGAGGATACCGAAACCCTCGCGTTAGAGACTGAATCACGCGACTTGATCCTGCACGCCATGTCCCTGCACTGGGCCGACGACCCGGTGGGCCAGCTGATCCAGTCCCGCCGCGCCCTGCGCCCCGATGGCCTCTTCATTGCGGTGTTCTTCGGCGGCCAGACCTTGCACCAGCTGCGTGCCGTACTGGCCCAGGCCGAATCCGACCTGCGCGGCGGTCTCTCACCCCGGGTCGTGCCCATGGGCGACATCCGCGACCTTGGCGCGCTTCTGCAGCGCGCCGGTTTCGCCCTGCCGGTCGCCGACACCCTGCCGCTCGATGTCAGCTACGAAAGCCTCATCGGCCTGATGCACGACCTGCGCGCCATGGGCGAGGCCAACGCGCTCGACGCCCGGCCCCGCAATTTCACCCGCCGCGACGTGCTCCTGCGCGCCGCCGACCTCTACGCCAGCTCTTTCAGCACGCCCGACGGCCGCATCCCCGCCACGTTCGAGCTTATCACCCTCACCGGCTGGGCCCCGTCCGAAGACCAACCCCAGCCCCTCCGCCCCGGAAGCGCGACAACACGTCTCGCCGATGCGCTCGGCACGTCCGAGACCAAGCTCAAAGATTGACGACCGACTGCAATCCTTTATGTGTCCGTGATCCAATCCGACAAGAAAAGACGCCCGCCCATGTTTGACGCCGCCAAGAACAAGACCTGTCCTGTCCATGCTCCGTCCGACCATCCGGCCATTCCGGAACCGAAAACGGGGGTTCTGATCGCCAATCTCGGCACGCCCGACGATTATGGCTACTGGTCGATGCGGCGCTACCTGAACGAGTTTCTGTCGGACCGCCGCGTCATCGACTATTCGCCCTGGCTTTGGCAGCCGCTGCTGCAACTGGTGATCCTGTCGAAACGACCCTTTACCAGCGGCGAGGCCTACAAATCCATCTGGAACGAGGACAAGGGCGAAAGCCCTCTGATGACCATCACCCGGGACCAGACGACGAAACTGTCCGAGGCGCTGCAGGCCCGCTACTGCGACAACGTCATGGTCGATTTCTGCATGCGCTACGGCAACCCCTCGACCAAGTCCAAGGTCCGCGCACTGGTCGAGGCCGGCTGCACCCGGATCCTCTTTTTTCCGCTCTACCCGCATTATGCCGGCGCCACATCCGCCACCGCGAACGACCAGTTCTTCCGCGCCCTGATGGACGAAACCTGGCAGCCCATCGCCCGCGTGGTCGAACCCTATTTCGAGCATCCGCTTTATATCGAGGCTTTGGCCCAATCGGTCGAAAAGGCCTATGCAGAGACTGAAACGAAGCCTGAGATCCTCGTCGTCTCCTATCACGGGATGCCGCAGCGTTACCTCAAACAGGGCGACCCCTACCACTGCCAGTGCCAGAAAACGACGCGCCTGCTGAAAGAACGGCTTGGCTGGGACGACACCCAGATCACTACCACCTTCCAGTCGGTCTTCGGCCCCGAGGAATGGCTGCGCCCCTACACGGTCGAACATGTCGCCAAGCTGGCCGAGGACGGCAAAAAGAACATCGCCGTCATCGCCCCCGCATTTTCCGCCGACTGCATCGAGACGCTCGAAGAGATCAACGAAGAGATCAAGGAAAGCTTCGAGGAAGCCGGCGGCGAGGAGTTCCTCTATATCCCCTGCCTCAACGACAGCGACGCCCACATCAAGGCGCTGAGCACGGTGATCGAGGACAACCTGAAGGGCTGGCTGGACTAGAGCCGCGCGATTGCCAGACCGCGGGATGGCGACCCAACATTGGTTTGACGCAGTTTATTTCGGCCACTTCCGCAGAACTTTTGATCGACGCGCCTGTGTCAACCAATCGCCAGCCCGGGGGGCGGTCTGGCGATCGCGCGGCGGCCTTCGGCCTCGATTCCGCGCAAAGCAGCTTGACCCTCCAAACAAAAAGAAAAGGCAGCGCCGGAACGCTGCCTATATTCGTCTCTAATCCAGTGGAATCCGCCTCAGATCACCAGAACCTGCGTACCAACCTTGGCCCGCGCGAACAGCTGCGCGATGTGCTCGTTGTAAAGCCCGATACACCCGTTCGACGACCGCCGCCCGATCTTGCGCGTGTCATGGGTGCCGTGGATCCGGTAATAGGTCCAGCCAAGGTACAGCGCGTGCGTGCCCAGCGGGTTGTCCGGCCCCGGCGGCACGTAGGACGGCCAGTCCGGGTTCCGCTTCAGCATCGACGGCGTCGGACGCCAGTCGGGGCCCTCGACCTTGCGCACCACCCGCGTCCGGCCACGGCGGGTCAATTCCTCGGACATCGGGATGCTCGACGGGAACAAGAACTTCGTCTGCCCGTCCTCGTCCCAGAAATGCAACGCGCGCGACGAAATATCGACCAGGATCGCGCCATTCCTCAAGCTGCTGAAATGCGGCCGCCAGTCCGCAGCGCGAAAGCTCGAGATGTTGCGCTGTACCGTCTGGGTAATCGCGCTTTCCATCTCGGTCGTGCCGGTCTGCGCCAAGGCAGGCGCGCCCAGGCTTGCGGCGGTTCCGACCAGGAAAGCGCGCCGACTGAAAGTATTTTTAAGATCAATGGACATGTCTGTTTTCCAACTGTCTGCTTTGGAACTGACCGAATCATATGGCGCGAATGTCTCAGTCGCAAATCAAACCGGCAACATTCGCCCACCTGACGCGGTTGTGGGTTTGAAACACCACGCAAGCCGCGCTAAGGAGCGAGTCGAACGAACTTCTGGGTGGTAGACACTGATGACGCGTATTTTCGGCCTGCTGGTTTCCGCACTTGTGTTCTTGTCGGCCTGCGCCCCGCCGCCGCCGCAAACCACTGTCGGCCCCAATGGCGAACCGGTGCCCCAGGTTTATCGCATCCGCTCGGGCCAGACCGCCGAAATCCAGTACCGGATGCTCGACGCGGTCAACGCCCTGCGCCAGGCGGCCGGGCGGCCTGCCGTTCAACTGAACGCTCAACTCAACGCCGCCGCCGCCACGCATTCACGCGACATGTCGGTCCAGAACCGCCCCTGGCATTTCGGCTCCGACGGCTCTTCTCCCATCGACCGCGTGCGCCGCGTCGGCTATGGCGGCGAGCTTGTCGGCGAAAACATCTCGGAAACCTACGAGACCGAGCTGGAAACCCTGACTGCCTGGATGGACGAGCCGTCGACCAAGCAGGTCATCATGGCGCCGGACGCCCGGCAAATGGGCTTTTCCTGGGAGCAGGAGCGCAACGGCAAGATCTGGTGGACGATGGTGATGGGCAAGTAAGCCCAGCCCATCACGGCGTAATGCGGATCGGGGTGCCGTTCCGCACCATCGCATAGATCCTTTCAATTTCCTTGTTTCGCACGGAAATGCACCCGGCGGTCCAGTCTCGGCCCAAACGCCGCTTGCGGACCCAGCCCAGATCATTGGGCTCTCCGTGGATAAAGATATCTCCACCAGGTTTCTTCCCCTGCGCCTCGGCAAAGGCGCGGTCGGCCTCGTTGGGATACGAAATACCCAGCGACAGGTGGAACGAACTGTTCGGATTGCGCCGATCGATCGTGTAATCGCCCTCCGGCGTCTTGCCGTCACCCTCGAACTGCTTGTGCCCCGCAGCGGTAAAACCAAGGTCCACGTCATACGCCTTCAGCACCTCGTTGTGGTGGAAAAGATACATCCGCCGCCGGCTCTTGCTGATCAGAACCTGAGTCACCTCGGGCCCATTGTAAGATTTGAACTTGGATCCACAGGCCGCCAGAAACGCGCTGGCGACCGACAGAAGTACGAAATTCCTGCGATTCATTGCTCGATAAACCTGTTGCCTGTCCCTGACAGCCTTTTACCGCGTCAGACCCGCCACGTCATTTCAAATTTGCCCCGAGCAGCTTATTTTGTGGCGGATTGCGGCCACAAGCTCAACATGGACCGACCACCGGAACTGGTCGACCGGCCGCACCCACTCCACCTCATAGCCCGCCTGCGCCAATACCTTTGCATCGCGCGCGAAGGTCACAGGGTTGCAGGAGACATAGGCGATCACCGGCACCTGCGCTTCGGCCAGCTCGCGGCACTGCGCCTCGGCCCCGGCGCGTGGCGGGTCGATCACGGCACCACCGAAACGTTTCAGATCTTCGGCCATGATCGGCTGACGGAACAGGTCCCGCGCCTCGACCGTGACCTTCTTCAACCGCTCACTGTGCCGCCATCCTTCATCCAGCGCACGGGTCATCGCCGCGCTGCCTTCGACGGCGTGGACCGCTCGCGCGCGCGCCAGCGGCAGGGCAAAGGTGCCACAGCCGGCAAACAGGTCGATAACAGGCTCTGTTCCGGCCAAAATTGCCGAAACCTCCTCCTGTAACAGACGCTCCGAGTCCTTCGTTGCTTGCAAGAACGCCCCTGGTGGCGGCGTCACGGCGATCCCGTCAAATTGCTGTATCGGCGGTCGCCGGGTGACCACGGTTTCATCGTCCCAGGCCAGCCGCGCCAGGTCTTCACTCTCGGCCAGTTGCGCCAGCGAAATGCGCAGCGGACCATCCAGCGGTTTGCCCCCCTCCACACGCACGTCCAACCCCGCCTCCGACAGCGTAACCGACACGCTCAATTCGCCTTTGCGGCTGGTGCCGATCCGGGCCAGCTCCTGCGCCACCCTTGCGCCCTCCAGCAATTCGGGCACCACCACGTGGCATTCGCTCAATTCGACGATCAGGTCCGATCCCTTGGCGTGAAACCCCGCCGTCGCACCCTTCTTGGTACGCCGCGCCGAAAACCCGGCCCTGCGTCGCGCATTCGCAGGGGATACCGCGATCTCGCGCAACTCGGTTTCGATCCCCTGCGCCGCCAGCGCTTCGCGCACGATCCCCGTCTTCCACTCGGCAAGGAAAGCATCATCCACATGCTGCAACTGGCACCCGCCACAGGACTTGTAATGTCGGCACGGCGCCTTCACCCGAGTCCCCGAAGGCTCCACGATCTTGACCTCGCGCAGCACGTTGCCCTCAAGCGTCCCGGCCACACGCTCGCCGGGCAGGGCGCCGGGCACATAGACCGGCCCCTCGGCAATCCCGTCACCCAGATGGCCCAACCGCTCGATCACAAACTCGGACATGCCTTACTCCGCCGCTTCGTCCGCATTGATGAACCCGCCCGACTGACGGCTCCAGAACCGGGCATAAAGCCCGCCCTGCGCCAGCAGTTCGGCATGGCCGCCTTCCTCGACAATTCGACCCTGATCCAGCACGATAATGCGATCCATCTGCGCAATCGTCGACAGGCGGTGGGCAATCGCGATCACGGTCTTGCCCTCCATCATGCCATAGAGCGTCTCCTGTACCGCTGCCTCGACCTCGCTGTCCAGCGCACTGGTCGCTTCGTCCAGCAACAGGATCGGCGCATCCTTCAGGATCACCCGCGCCAGCGTGATCCGCTGCCGTTGCCCGCCCGACAGCTTCACACCCCGTTCCCCCACATGCGCGTCATAGCCCATGCGCCCCTGCGGATCCGCCAGGTCTAAGATGAACTCATGCGCCTCGGCCTTCTTCGCGGCCTCCAGCATCTGCGCCTCGCTTGCCTCGGGCTTGCCATAGAGGATGTTGTCCCGCACCGAGCGGTGCAGCAACGAACTGTCCTGCTGCACCATTCCGATCCGGTCGCGCAAACTGTCCTGAGTCACTTGGGAAATATCCTGCCCGTCGATAAGGATCTGACCCTTCTCGGCGTCGTAAAACCGCAAAAGCAGCTTGACCAGGGTCGATTTCCCGGCCCCGGACCGGCCGACCAGCCCGATCTTCTCGCCCGGACGAATGCTCAGCGAAATCCGGTCCAACCCGCCGCTGTCACGCCCGAAATGATGCGACAGCTCGCGCAGCTCGATCCGGCCTTCCTGCATATCCAACGGCTTTGCTTCTTTTGAATCCACCAGCGTAATTGGTTGGGCAATCGTCTCCATCCCCTCGGCCACGACACCCAGTTGCCGAAAGAAAGAAGTCAGCGCCCACATGATCCACCCGGTCATCGCGTTCAGTCGCAGGGTCAGCGCCGTCGCCGCGGCCACCACGCCGACACTCGCCTGCCCCTGCATCCACAACCACATGGCCCAACCCACCACCGCCACGATCAACAGGCCGTTCAGCAGCGTCAGGACCACGTCCATCACCGTGTAGATCCGCATCTCGTTCTGGAACGTCTGCCGCGCGTGTTCGATGGCGTCCTTGGCGTATTCCACCTCGCGCGTGTTGTGCGCAAAGAGCTTCACCGAATGAATGTTGGTATAGGCATCCACCACCCGACCCGTCACAAGGCTCCGCGCATCCGACGCCGCCTTGGACGCCGGCTGCACCCGCTTCACCGTCCAGCGCACCAAAAAGCCGTACAGCACCAGCCACCCGATCAGGGGCAGCATCAGCCGCGGATCGGAATCGCTCAGCAATATGCCCGCCCCGATGATGTAAGCGATGGAAAAGGCGATGGCGTCGAACGCCTGGAACACCGCCTCGCCCGCCGCGGGCGGGGTCTGCATGATCCGGTTGGCGATCCGTCCGGCAAAGTCGTTCTCGAACCATCCCACCGACTGCCGCAGCACATGCTTGTGCGCCCGCCAGCGGATCAGCGTGCCGAAATTCGGCAGGATCGTGTTGTTCAGCAACATCACGTCGAACGCCTGTATCGCGGGTCGGATCAGAAGGATGAAGACCGCCACCACGATGATCTCGGTGCCGTATTGCTCCCACACCTCCATCGGGTCGCCCGCCAGGATATCGACGATCCGTCCCATGTAATAGATCAGCCAGATCTCGATGGCAGCCACCACCACCGACATGATCCCGGCCATCCAGAACACCCGGCGAAACGGCGCCATGTATAGCCGCATGAACGGCCACAGGCGCGTCGGCGGCCTGTCCGTCTCTTCGTACGGCACATAGGGATCAACCAGATTTTCGAAAAGCTTGAACATGGAGGGAACTCCGCGAAGGGAAAGACATGGCAAAGGGGCGCGACGCCGCGCACGGGATCACTCCTGCGATCCGGCGCTTATGAGCGTTCAAAATCCCCGATAAACATGTCTCAACCTCCATGTGGTGCGGGCAAGATGCCGCCAAACCCCGGCGAAGTCAAATGACCCTTTCATGTCGCGAGGCTCAGCAGCGCCTGCCGGTCAAGCGTGAAGCCCGACGCGATCCACGCGTCCTCCAGCGTTTTCAACGCCTTGCCCAATGCCGGGCCTTCCAGCGTCGGCATCAAGTCCTGCGCGCTGACAGGAAAGACCGCGTTCGCCCCCAAGTCCACGGTAGCGAAAGCATCACGCGGAACCGGCATCTCGAACAGGGCGGCGCGCAACAGCACGATATCCCGCGCCGTCTGCGACCCGTGGAAATAGCCCAGCGCCTCGGGTGTTTGCGTGCCCGCGGCCTCGTCGCGCAAAACCTCCAGCCGCCGCGCGTCCTTGCGGCTCAGCCGCAGCGCCTCGACGGGGTTTTCCCCACCCAATGCTGCCAGTCGCCGCGCGGCTTCGGCTGAGACCTCATGCATCTCTTCCAGGTGCACCAGCGGCGCCAGGGCCCGGTCATCGGCACCGGGCAGAACATGCGCCAGCACCCCCGCCTGCCGCATCGCCGCCACCGACGGCGCAGGGTCCTGCGCGGCCAAAAGCTTGCCCATCTCCGCCCCGATCCGTTCTTTCGATAGCCCGTCGATCCCGTCCGCCAGCGCCGCGCAGGCCGCCAGCCCGTCGGGGTCCAACCCCCCGGCGGGGTCCCCATAGGCCGCGTGAAACCGGAAAAACCGCAGGATACGCAGGTAATCCTCTCGTATCCGCGTCTCGGCGTCGTCGATGAACCGGATGCGCCGCGCTTCAATATCGGGCAGCCCGTCCAGCGGGTCGATCACCTTGCCCTCGCGCGTCGCATAAAGCGCGTTCACCGTGAAATCCCGCCGCCGCGCATCGCTTTCCACGTCGTCGGCAAAGGCCACCACGGCGCGCCGCCCGTCCGTTTCCACATCCTTGCGAAAGGTGGTTACCTCAAAGGGTACGCCCCGGCACACCACCGTCACCGTGCCATGCTCGATGCCCGTCGGCACCGGCTTCATTTCCGCCGCCTCGGCCAGCGAGACCACGGTTTCCGGCCGCGCATCGGTGCTGATGTCGATGTCGTTCACCGCCACGCCCATCAGCGCGTTCCGCACACAGCCACCGACCATCAAGGCGCGATGCCCGGCTGCCTCCAGCATCCGGCACACATCCTGCGTCTCGCCCGCGTCAATCCACTCACCCGTCAGCGTCATGCTGCAAACGTACAGCCTCCGCCATCGCGCGCAACATCCGCGCGGTCGCGCCCCAGATATAATAGGGCCCGTAAGGCGCCGCGAAATAGTACCGCCGCGTCCCGCGCCAGCGCCGGGATTCGACCCTGAACCGGCCCAATTCCAACACGTGATCCAAGGGAACCGAGAACACTTCCTCCACTTCGCCCGCCTCGGGCACAGGCGAAAACGGCTCCGAGATCACCCCGATCACCGGCGTCACGTGGAAACTCGTCACCGTCTCGTGCGGCGGCAACGTGCCCATGACCTCCACCATGCCCGGTGCCAGCCCGATTTCCTCGTGCGCCTCGCGCAGCGCGGCAGCAACAATATCGGCGTCACCCTCTTCCTGCTTGCCGCCGGGAAAGGCCACTTGCCCGGGGTGATGCTGCAAGGCCGAGGACCGCTTGGTCAGCCACAGCCTTGCGCCCGTCTCCGTCACCTCGATCGGCACCAGAACGCCGGCGGGCCGCAGCTTGCGCCCCTCCGGCAAAACCACGTCCGGGTTCAGGTCGTAATCCGACGACGGCGCCATTTCGCCCTGCAACGCTGCGCGCAGGGTCGCGACAAGGTCACTCTTCATCGCCGTCCTGCGCTTCGGCCTCGAACCCCAGCGTCTTGGGATCCATCGCATAATGTGCGCCGCAGAACTGGCAATCGGCGGTCACGATGCCCTCTTCGGTCGTCATCGTCGCAATATCCTTGGCCGAATAGATCGACAGGCTGCTACGCACCTTCTCTTCCGAGCAGGTACATCCAAACCGCACCGCCTGAACGTCGAACACCCGCGGCACCTCCTCGTGGAACAGCCGTACAAGCAGGTCCGAGGACGACACCGAAGGACCGATCAACTCGAGGTCTTCCACGGTGTCCAGCAGCGTGTTCACCCGGTTCCAGTTCTCTTCGCTGTCCTCGTCCAGGATATCCGAGGCCTGCAACAACCCATCCTCGCCGCTGCCACCCCCGGTGGCAAAAGGTGACGCCTTGGGCATCAGTTGCAGCAACACGCCACCGGCGCGCCAATGTTCGCGCCCATCGCGCTCGGTCGACCGTCCATAGCTCAGCGCGAACCGCGTCGGCAGTTGTTCCGACTGCGCGAAATACGCCTCGGCACAGTCACTCAGCCGCTCGCCCGCAATCGGCGTGATCCCCTGGTAAGGCGCGGTATCCTGGCCCTGGTCCAGAATCACCGCGAAATACCCGTCGCCCAACTGCTCGAACGCGGGCGCGTCGGTAATCCCATCAGGATCGAAACTGGCATAGGCGCGGATCCATGCGGCCTCGCCCTCGTTCTCCGGCGCAAAGTAATCGGTGGCGATCATCCGCACCGGGCCTTGCGACTGTACCTGCAACGACAGCTTCCAGCGCAGCTTGATCGTCTGGCCGATCAGCGCCGTCATCAGCGCCATTTCGGCGATCAGCGCCTCGACCGGCGCGGGATAATCATGCTGCTTCAGCACACCATCCAGCACACCGTCCAGCCGCACCACGCGGCCGCGCACGTCCGATTGGTCCAATTGAAATGGCAGGACGGTATCGTCCCAGGCGATCTTCTGGCCGAGTGTCATCGCGTATCCTTAAGGGGGTTTTCTTGGGCGCCCGTTCTTGGCATATCGCGACTATATATGCGCAACAAGGCATACTCCAAGGGGGGCCCGCCATGCGACGCTTCGGCAAGCCGCCAAGGCCAGATATCCGCTACACCGCGCGTCCCGGCGCCTACGCCATCCTGCCGCGCAACGGAAAATTGCTCCTGACCTGGCAGGAAGAGCCCAAGCCCGAGATGCAACTGCCCGGCGGCGGCATCGACCCCGGCGAATCGCCCCTGCAAGCGCTGCATCGCGAAGTGTTCGAGGAAACCGGCTGGCGCATCGCTTCGCCCCAGCGGCTGGGCTCCTTCCGGCGCTTCGTCTACATGCCGGAATACGATCTCTGGGCCGACAAGATCTGCATCATCTACCACGCCCGTCCGGTCCGGCCGCTCTCCGCGCCGTCCGAGCCGGGCCATACCGCCTTTTTCGCGGATCCGGAAACCGCCGCACGTCACGTCGGCAATCCGGGCGACAGGCATTTCGTCAGGGCACTTTTCCGACTGGCTTGAACTCCAGCAACGCCGCCGACACGTCATCGTCGAAATCGTCCCGCCCGGCATACTCTGCCAGTTTCCAGATCACCGATTCCAGAAACGCCATGCCTTCGGTCTGCCGCAACTCCTGCAGGATGCGCCGCACCCCGTCCTCGCCCAACAGCCTGCCCGTGCCATCCACGCATTCGTCCACCCCGTCGGAATGCAGGAGCAACCGATCACCGGGATAAAGCTGCACGTCGAACCGCTCATAGGTTGCGCCGTCGATCAGCCCCACGGGCAATCCCCCGGGGCCTTCGATCTCGACCCGCCCATCGGCGCGCTGGATGGCCGGGCACGGATGCCCTGCCTGTGCCATGGTCACGCGCCCGGTCGCCAGGTCCGCATCGGCCAGCAACATCGTAAAGTACAACTCAGTCTCTATTTCACCCAGAAACATCTGGTTCAGGTCCGCCAGCACCTCGTCGGGCGGCCGTGGCAGAAACCCGTCCGGCCCTTGCGCCAGCGCCACGTTCTGCTCGGGCGACGTGGACGAAAGGTACCCCGCCAGCCTTGCGGTCATCAGTGCCGAACTCACACCATGCCCCGACACGTCGATCGCATACAGGCCGATCCGCGTCTCGCTGACCGGAAAGACCCCCACAAGGTCGCCCCCCACATGCGCCGCCGAGCGCAACAGCAACGACACCTGGGCCGGCCCAAGGTCCCTGAACCGCTCTGAAATCAGGGACTGTTGCAGCTTTTTCGCCTCGATCAGGTCATTGTCGAGCGAATCGTAAAGGCCCTGCAGCACTTCCAGCGTTTCGCGCACCAGCCGGTTTGTCTCGCTCAATTCCCGCTGCATCCGCACGATCCGGTCCCCCGCCGCGATCCTTGCGCGCAGCTCACCGGGGTTGATCGGCTTGGTCAGAAAATCGTCCGCCCCCGCATCGAGGCCCAGCGCCACCTCTTCCTTCTCGCTTTTCGAGGTGACGAGGATGAAATACCCGTAATCCTCCCGCGGCAGCGCCCGGAACGCACGGCACAGCTCCAGCCCGTTCATCCCGGGCATCATCCAGTCACTGATCACAAGGTCCGGCGGCGCCGCTTCGCAAATGGCAAGCGCCTCGGTTCCCGATCCGGCCTCGATCACGTCCAGCCCCAGCCGCGACAGGGCCGCGGTGATGATGCGCCGCTGCAACCGGCTGTCATCCACAACCAGCACACGGCGGATGCTCATCTGATCGGGCGGCGGGTCTATCGCCTTGCTGGGGTGGGCCGACACGGTCTTGCCTATGCGTTTTCGCCCATATGCAACCACGCGCCTCTTAATGCCATGTGAAGCCTAAAATGCCGTCTAATTCACCCACATTCTTCACCCGCCCTTAATTCGCCGCGCCTAGCGTTCAGGTCCAAGGAGGATGCCATGATCGATTGGAACCGCGTCACCCAGCTGCGCGACGAAATCGGGGCCGAGGATTTCGACGAGGTGGTCGAGATCTTCCTCGAGGAGGTCGAGGAAGAGATTGCCGAGCTTCGCACCAACCCAGCCCCCGAAACGCTCGAGGCCAAGCTGCATTTCCTCAAGGGCAGCGCGCTCAACCTCGGCTTCGATGACTTTTCCAGGCTCTGCAAGGATGGCGAGCTCACGGCTGCCCGCGGCGACGCCTCCGATATCGACCTCGCCCATATCGTCGAGACCTACACCTCATCCAAGACCAAGTTCATGGGCGCGCTGCCGCACCTCGCCTCAGATTAGGAATTCCGCCAGGATCTGGTCATTGGTGATGTCGCGATGCTCGAACCCGCCCGCGGTCATTTCCGCCTCGATCCGCTCGAAATTCGCGGCATCGCTGGTCTCGATCCCGATCAGGACCGAACCAAAGTTGCGCGCAGACTTCTTCAAGTACTCGAACCGCGCGATATCGTCGTCGGGTCCAAGAATGGTCAGGAAATCCTTCAGCGCCCCGGGCCGTTGCGGCATCCGCAGCACGAAATATTTCTTCAGCCCCGCGAACCGCTGCGCCCGTTCCTTCACCTCCGGCAGACGCTCGAAATCGAAATTCCCGCCCGAGGTCACGCAGACGATCGTCTCGCCGGGGCTGATGTCGAGATCCTTCAACGCATCCACCGCCAGCGCGCCTGCCGGTTCAAGCACCATGCCCTCGATGTTCAGCATTTCCAGCATCGTGGTGCAGACCCGATCCTCGGCCACGGCGACCACATTGGCCGGATCGACATCGCGCAATCGCGCGAACGTCCGCGCCCCGATCTGCGCCACAGCCGCCCCGTCGGCAAAGGTGTTCACGGACTTCAACCGCACCGGCGCACCGGCCTGCAAAGCCGCCGCAAGGCAGGCCCCGCCCACCGGCTCCACGAACACCATGTTCACCTCCGGCCCGAAGTAACTGCGCACACCCGACGACAGACCGCCACCGCCCACCGGCAGCACGATCCGGTCGGGCACCGCGCCCAGCTGCGCCTCGATCTCCACCGCGACCGAGGCTTGCCCTTCGATCACATCCTCATCATCGAACGGCGACAGGAAATGCCCGCCCACATCGCTGCAATAGGCCTGCGCCTGCGCCAGCGTATCGTCGAAATAGTCTCCAACCATGCGGATCGTCACTGCATCGCCGCCAAACTTGCGCGTCTGCCCGATCTTCTGCTGCGGCGTCGTCACCGGCATGAAGATCACGCCCTTCACCCCGAAATGCCGACACATGAACGCCACGCCCTGCGCATGGTTGCCCGCGCTGGCACAAACGAACACCGGCGCATCCTCACCCGCAGCCATCACCTTGCGCATCGCGTTGAACGCACCTCGCAGCTTGTATGACCGAACCGGGCTCAGATCCTCCCGCTTCAGATACACCTCCGCGCCGTATTTGTCGGACAGGTGCGCATTGCGCTGCAACGGCGTCGGCTCGAAGACGGCGCGCATTTCGGCCTCGGCGGCCCGGGCTTGGGTTCTGAAATCGCTCATGCCTCGTCCTTCGCCCATCACGGCCCGCATGACAAGCCTCCGCCGCCTTGCCCCGCCTGTGAAAACCCGGTAATCGCCCCTGCAACATCATGCAAAGGGGTACCAAGATGTCCGCGCCCAAGAAAGTCGTGCTGGCCTATTCCGGCGGCCTCGATACGTCGATCATCCTCAAGTGGCTGCAAACCGAATATGGCTGCGAGGTCGTGACCTTCACCGCCGATCTCGGCCAGGGCGAGGAGCTTGACCCGGCCCGCAAGAAGGCCGAACTCCTCGGTATCAACCCCGACAATATCTACATCGAGGATATCCGCGAGGAATTCGTCCGCGACTTCGTCTTCCCGATGTTCCGCGCCAACGCTTTGTACGAGGGCCAGTACCTGCTCGGCACCTCCATCGCGCGCCCGCTGATCTCCAAGCGCCTTGTCGAGATCGCGGCAGAGACCGGCGCCGATGCCGTCGCCCACGGCGCCACCGGCAAGGGCAATGACCAGGTCCGGTTCGAACTGGCTGCCTACGCGCTCAACCCCGATATCAAGGTCATCGCCCCCTGGCGCGAATGGGACCTGACCTCGCGCACCCGCCTGATCGAGTTCGCCGAGAAGAACCAGATCCCCATCGCCAAGGACAAGCGCGGCGAGGCGCCGTTCAGCGTCGACGCCAACCTTTTGCACACCTCGTCCGAGGGCAAGGTGCTGGAAGACCCCGCCGAGCCGGCGCCCGACTATGTCTACCAGCGCACCACCAACCCCGAGGATGCGCCCGACATGCCCGAACTCGTCGAGATCGGGTTCGAGAAAGGTGACGCCGTCTCGATCAATGGCGAGGCGATGTCGCCGGCCACGATCCTGACCAAGCTGAACGAGCTTGGCGGAAAGCACGGCATCGGCCGGCTCGACTTCGTGGAAAACCGCTTTGTCGGCATGAAGTCCCGCGGCATCTACGAGACGCCCGGCGGCACGGTCCTGCTCGAGGCGCATCGCGGCATCGAACAGATCACCCTCGACAGCGGCGCAGGCCACCTCAAGGACAGCCTGATGCCGCGCTATGCCGAGCTCATCTACAACGGCTTCTGGTACAGCCCCGAGCGCGAGATGCTGCAAGCCGCCATCGACAAAAGCCAGGAACACGTCACCGGCACCGTCCGACTGAAGCTCTATAAAGGGTCGGCCACCTGCGTCGGCCGCTGGTCCGATCACTCGCTCTATTCCGAGGCGCACGTGACCTTCGAGGAAGACGCCGGCGCTTACGATCAGAAAGACGCCGCTGGCTTCATCCAGTTGAACGCGCTTCGTCTGAAACTTCTGGCTGCCCGCAACCGCCGACTGAAAGGTTAAGCAACGCAGCCCAAGCGGGCCGACGAACGTTCGGCCCGTTTACCACGGGGTACCGCGAAAATGGCACCGTCGCAATACCACTCAAATACCGCCGCGTTACCGACGTGCCATTTCAGACCCTGATTCGGCCATTAACCCTGTAACGGCGCCTTAACCGCTTCCCCGCGCAATGCCTCGTAATAGGGCATTGCGGCGGCGGATAAATCCGCCTTCCACCCGGTCAACTCCGGCACCTCTCCCTCGGCCGATGCGAACCCGGTCGAGCCATGTACCGCCCCATACCAGTGACTGGCCCAGACCCCATCATCCGCGTGCCCGTCCTTGGGCCAGCGCAGCATGTCCGGCGTCCAGTCCAGCCCGATCCGGTCGCACAAGGCCCGCAAGTGCCCCTCCGGATCGCGCCGTATATCCGCACTGTCGATAACCACCGGATCTCCGCCCAGCGCCTTGACCTGGTCGAACAGCTCCGCCTGCTGGCGAAACCCGATATCGTCCAGCGTGGGTTTTTCGTACTTGGCCGAGAAACTCGCCACCACCCGCGCCGGATGCCGGATCAGGAACACGTTCACCACGTCCCGAATCCAGTCGCGCGGCACGCCGTCTATCATGTGCTGCGCCATATGCTTGTGGTAATAATGCTGCTTTCCCCGTGGGATAGGCCCCATCAGCCCCGCGACCACATCCGCCGGGTCGCTCGGCTGCGAGGCAATGATCTGGTCCCGCATCGGGTGCTCCAGCCCCGTCATCGTCAGGTAGGCGGCATAGAACGGCTCATCGATCACGGCGCAATCGCCCCGCGCCGCGAACGAATACATCATCGCCGTCGACAGGTTTCGCGGCCCCGACCACATCGCGATCCGCATCAGGCGCATTCCTTCGCGATCAGGTCCTTGTACAGCCCCTGGATCTTTCGCGTCACCGGCCCGGCCTCGCCGTCGCCAATGGGCCGCCCATCGATCTCGCTCACCGGTGTCTGCGCGCCGAACGTGCCGGTCAGAAACGCCTCGTCTGCACCATAGGTGTCCACCAGAGAGTAATTCCGCTCGTAGATCGGGATGTCACTTTCCCGGCACAGGTCGATCACCTTCTGCCGCGTGATCCCGTTCATGCAGTAGTCCCCGGTCGAGGTCCAAACGGCCCCTTTACGAACGATAAAGAAATTGCAGGCATTAGTCGTGTTCACGAACCCATGCACATCCAGCATCAGGGCTTCGTCCGCACCCGCTTTTTCCGCGGCGATGCATGCCAGGATGCAGTTGAGCTTGGAATGGGAATTCAGCTTCGGGTCCTGCGTCATCGGCAAGCCCCGGATATGCGGCACCGTGGCCAAACGTATGGGCCGCGCGATCTTGGGGCGCGAATGCTCAATGATGATCGTGATCGTCGGTCCTTGCCGCGACAGGCTGGGGTGTTGAAACGGCCGGGTCTTGATGCCCCGCGTCACCATCAGGCGGGCGTGCGCGTCCGTCGTCATCTCGTTGGCGGTCTGCGTGTCCAGAAGCGCCTGCAAGACCTCTTGCCGCGTCAGGCCAATATCGAGGTCAATCGCCTTTGCCGCTTCGAACAACCGGTCAAGATGCTCGTCTACGAAAGCCCACGTCCCGTTATACAGTCGCAAACCCTCCCACACTCCGTCGCCCAGCATGAACCCGCTGTCATAGACACTGACGACCGCCTCGGCCTTGGGCACAATCCGCCCGTTCAGCCAGATCAGGATGTCCTCGTTTCGCGCATCCTCTTCTGCTTGGTGTGTCGTCTGATGCTCTGCCATGCCTGTCGCCTTTCACTTTGTTACAAACCACCCCCGCGATTTGTTTCAGCCCACGCTAGGAACAGGCCATTTCGGTGCCAAGAGATAAATTCGCTTCACCGCCCCGTGACCTCACAAGCAGGTGAGTTGGAACAGTTGCACAAACGCGGCAGTTTGACCTCAGGCAAAGGGAGGCTGTGCCATGAACCATCTGCGAAACATCAAGGCGACCGTGCTCGCCATATCCATCGTCATCGGCTTTGGCGTCCAGACCAACGCCGCCAAGGCCGCAGAAACCGAAACGCTTACGGTGGCGGGCGGCTGTTTCTGGTGCGTCGAGGCGGATTTCGAATCCGTGGACGGCGTCAGCGAAGTCGTATCGGGATACACCGGCGGCACCGTGGAAAACCCCACATACAAGCAGGTCGTGCGCGGCGGAACGGGCCATTACGAGGCGGTGCAGATCGAATACGATCCGGCACAAGTCAGCCGCGAGGAGCTCTTGTCGCTGTTTTTCCGCTCGGTCGATCCGACCGATGCGGGCGGCCAGTTCTGCGACCGTGGCGACAGCTATCGCACCGCGATCTTTGCCGACGGTGCCGCCGAAGAACAAGCGGCGAAGACTGCCAAGGCCAAGGCCGCCGCTACCCTCGGCCAAGATATCGTCACCCCGATCCTGTCCGCGTCGAACTTCTACGAGGCGGAAGACTATCATCAGGATTACTACAAGGGCGACCGCCTGATCATCACGCGGTTCGGCCCGAAGACCCAGGCCAAAGCCTACAAGGCATATCGCGAGGCCTGTGGCCGCGACGAACGCATCCGCCAGCTTTGGGGCGACAACGCGCCGTTCGTCGGCTCTTAACCCACGAAGGCCTGAACCTCGGCCAAGGACGGAATAGCCTCCGCCGTCCCGCGCCGCGTGACCTTCAACGCCGCCGCGAAAACGGCGCGCTCCACCGCCCGTTCGGCCGAATAGCCGGAGTCCAGCCCGGCGGCCAGATATCCAGCGAACGTGTCTCCCGCGCCTGTCGTATCAACCGCGTCAACCTTCGGTGCCGGGAAATTCCGTTCCGACCAGCCAGAGCTTTCCTCCAGCAGAAGGGCCCCTTGCGCCCCGCGTGTCACGACGATGGTCGGTACTCCAAGCGTTGCTACATCCCGCCCCGTGGCCTGCACCATCTGGCCGAATTCGACTTCGTTCAGCACCAGGATATGCGCGTGCGGAAGTAACCCGATTACCGCCTTCTCATCATAGGGCGCAGGTACATACATCACCCTCGATCCCCGTTCCCGCGCTTGCGCCACGGCAAACGCCCTGCCCTTGGTTTCGTTCTGAAGCACCAGAAGGTCAGCCGCACCCGCCTCCGCCAAGGCCGCGGCAATCCCTTGATGCGATTGCTCGTGATTGGCGCCGGGAAAGATCACGATCGCATTCTCGCCCTGCGGGTCGACGCTAATGATTGCATGCCCCGTCGGCACATCGACCTTTTTAATATGTTCCACGTCTATGCCGTACTCGGCCAACCGCGATTTGGCCCAGGCGCCATCCGGTCCCACCGCACCTATGTGGCGCACGCGTCCCCCCGCCTTTGCAATCGCTACCGACATGTTGGCGCCTTTGCCGCCCAGTTCGACCGACATCGACGCCGCCGCCAGCGTCTCGCCCGGCTGCGGCAGGTGCGGCACCAGATAGACGTAGTCGGTATTCACAGAGCCCAGGTTGAAGATCATTCGCCCCTCCATCGCTTTTCACAGCTTCCGCGCATGGGCGCAGTTTTCAAGCCTTGCTTCGCTTTTGCCTTTCACCCCCTGCCCGCGATTTGTAAGCTGCCGGCCAAAGCCTATAGGGGGCAATGTGGCATCCACGACAACAACCGTGACGCCGATGATGGCGCAATATCTGGAACTGAAAGCACAGTACCAGAACGCACTTCTGTTCTACCGCATGGGTGATTTCTACGAGCTTTTTTTTGAAGACGCCGTTGCCGCCGCCGAGGCGCTGGATATCGCCCTTACCAAGCGCGGCAAGCATCTGGGCGAAGATATCGCCATGTGCGGCGTGCCCGTACATTCCGCCGAGGGCTACCTTCTTACCCTTATACGCAAGGGCTTTCGCGTTGCCGTCTGCGAGCAGATGGAAGACCCCGCCGAGGCCAAGAAGCGCGGCTCGAAATCCGTGGTCAAACGTGACGTGGTGCGCCTGGTGACCCCCGGAACGCTGACCGAGGAAAGTCTGCTCGAGGCGCGCCGCCACAACTTTCTGACCGCATTCGCGAAGATACGTGAAAGCTCTGCTTTGGCCTGGGTCGATATCTCGACCGGCGCGTTTCATGTCATGCCGCTGGCCGGCCCGCGCCTGTCGCCTGAGCTCGCCCGCCTTGCGCCCAGTGAACTGATCGTGGCCGATAGTGACGAAGCCGACATTCGTGACATCACCGAGGAACATGGCATCTCGATCACCCCGCTCGGCCGCTCGGCATTTGACAGCGCAGGCGCCGAAAGGCGGCTCTGTTCTTTGTTCGACGTCAACACGCTCGAGGCCTTCGGTCAGTTCGAACGCGCAGAAATCGCCGCAATGGGCGCGATCGCCGAGTACCTGGAAATCACGCAGAAGGGAAAGCTGCCGCTCCTGCAAAAACCCGTGCGCGAGAACGAGGCGCGTGTCATTCAGATCGACGCCGCCACGCGTCGAAATCTGGAACTGACCCAGTCACTGACCGGCGGGCGGGCGGGCTCGCTTCTGTCCTGCATCGACCGTACGGTAACCGCCGGGGGCGGTCGCTTGCTCGAGCGGCGCATCTCCAGCCCCAGCCGCGTTCTGCATGTGGTTCAGGATCGCCTCGATTGCGTGGAGTTCATGGTTCAGAATGCACGGTTCTCTCAGGATCTGCGCGAAGCGCTGCGCAAGGTTCCCGACCTTGACCGGGCCTTGTCGCGTCTCGGGCTCGACCGGGGCGGCCCCCGCGACCTCGCTGCCGTTCGTAACGGCCTCGCGCAAAGCGCCGAGGTTGCGCGGATGCTTGAAGGACAGGACCTGCCAAAACCGCTTCAGGAAGTGTCTTTGGCGCTGACCGGCCACGATGAGCTGCTCGACCTGCTCGATGAAGCCCTGATCGCCGAGCCGCCTTTGCTCGCCCGCGACGGAGGCTTTATCGCCGACGGCTATGACATCGAGTTGGACGAGGCGCGCAAGCTGCGCGACGAGGGGCGTAGCGTCATCGCCGGAATGCAGGCGGATTATGCTAAGACGACCGGCATTCAAAGCCTGAAGGTCAAACATAACAACGTTCTGGGTTATTTCGTCGAAGTCACCGCCACCCACGCCGACAAAATGTTGTCGGAGCCGCTCAACGAAACCTTCAAGCATCGCCAGACAACCGCGAACCAGGTCCGGTTCACCACCGTTCCGCTCAGCGAGATGGAAACTCGCATTCTCAACGCCGGCGGTCGGGCGTTGGAGATTGAAAAACGGCTCTATGACACCCTGAAGCGCGCAATTCTTGAGCGGTCAGGAGACGTATCGCTAGCGGCACGCTCACTGGCCGAGTTCGACCTCGCCGCCGGCCTTGCCGATCTCGCCCGGGCCGAAAACTGGTGCCGCCCCAAGGTCGATGAAAGCCGCGCGCTCGACATCGAAGCAGGCCGTCACCCTGTTGTCGAGGCAGCCCTCCGATCGCAAGGCGGGGCACCTTTCATCGCGAATGACTGCGCTCTCGGCGAGATCAGCGATATCTGGCTGCTGACCGGGCCGAACATGGCCGGTAAATCGACCTTCCTGCGCCAGAATGCTCTTGTCGCAGTTCTCGCCCAGATGGGCAGTTACGTTCCGGCAACAAGGGCGCATATCGGGCTTGTCAGCCAACTGTTCAGCCGCGTCGGCGCCTCTGACGATCTGGCCCGTGGCCGCTCCACTTTCATGGTCGAAATGGTGGAAACCGCGGCCATTCTGAACCAGGCCGACGACAAGGCGCTGGTGATCCTGGACGAGATTGGCCGTGGCACGGCCACGTACGATGGGCTCAGCATTGCGTGGGCAACGTTGGAGCATCTTCATGAAACCAACCGCTGCCGCGCCCTTTTCGCCACGCATTACCACGAACTGACACGGCTGAGCGACAAGCTGGAGCGCGTGGATAATGCCACCGTCGCGGTTAAAGAGCATGAGGGCGACGTGATCTTCATGCACGAGGTCCGGCGTGGCGCAGCGGATCGCAGCTATGGCGTGCAGGTAGCGAAGCTGGCCGGTTTGCCCGCCGCTGTAGTTGAGCGCGCCCGCGTCGTTCTGGATGCTTTGGAAAAGGGCGAGCGCGAAGGCGGCGGCAAGCGTGCCGCCTTGATCGACGATCTGCCTCTTTTTGCCGCGTCCCCGCCGCCCGCACCCCAACCTGTGTCAAAAGAGTCAGTGGTCGACGCGCGGCTAAAAGAAATTCAACCGGATCACCTTAGCCCCAAAGAGGCTTTGGATCTGCTCTACGAGCTGAAAGGTTTGTCTCGCGATCTCTGAGAGCGTCAGCCTGAAAAAGAAGAAACGCCAACCTGCGCCGGGCGCAGAATACGATCGTACAACATGAAGCCCTGTGCCGAAACCTGGATGATCTCACCCGCCTTGGTGCCGGGCACAGGCGCCTCGAACATTGCCTCGTGCTGTTTCGGGTCGAACTTGTCGCCCACTTGGGGATCGATCACCTGAATACCGTGCTTGGAAAACACGTTGACCAGTTCGCGCATTGTCAGCTCGACACCTTCGATCAGAGCCGCCGCTTCTTTGCGCTGTTCGTCGGTCACGGTCTCGACCGCACGCTTCAGGTTGTCGTAGACCGGCAAAATATCCCGGGCCAGCTTCGACCCGCCATAATTCTCGGCTTCCGTGCGCTCCCGCTGAGCCCGTTTCCGGGCGTTTTCGGCATCGGCAAGGGCCCGCATGAACTTGTCTTGGAACGCGTCACGCTCAGCCCGCAGCGCCTCGATTTGATGCTCCGGGCTTTCCGGAGCGTCTTCTTCGGTCATTGCAGCGTGCTCTTCTTCTTCCGCTTGCTCCACGTCGTCCAGAAACGGGTCTTCTTTCGACTGTGCCATGCTCATCCTCTACTTTCGGTCCGCGATCAGCTTTCCGACAAGCTGCGCGGTGTAATCCACGATTGGAACAATTCGACCGTAGTTCAAGCGCGTCGGACCAATCACACCGACCGCGCCCACGATCTTACGATCAGCGTTCATATATGGAGAGACCACCAAAGAGGAACCCGAAAGTGAGAAAAGTTTGTTCTCTGACCCGATAAAAATGCGCACACCCTCGCCTTGATCGGTCAATTCGAGAAATTCTGCGATGTCTCGTTTCCGTTCAAGGTCGTCGAACAGGGTTTTCATCCGGTCAAGGTCCTCCTGTTCAACTTCTGAGTTGATCAGATTCGCACGCCCCCGCACGATCAACCTCTCGTAACTGTCAGCCTCGCCCTCCCATACGGCCAGCCCACTTTCGACCAATTGATGCGCAAGTCCGTCGATTTCCTGGCGACGATTGTCGATCTCTTTGGCGATGACCGTCTGCACATCGGAAAGTGTTTTTCCCTCGATCAGGGCATTCAGAAAATTCGCTGCCTCTCGCATCGAGCTTGGCGTCTGTCCCGGCGGCGGATGGAAGATACGGTTCTCGACATGCCCGTCGCCGAAAACCAGAACAACCAGCGCTCTATCGTGGCCCAGCGCGACGAACTCGATATGCTTGATCGGCGCTTCGCGCTTCGGCGCCAAAACCAGCGAGGCGCCCTGTGTCACACCAGAAAGAGCAGAGCCGATCCGATCCAGCGCAAGACTGACGTCATCCGAGTTGGAGCCCAAGGTCGCGTCGATCTTCTCCCGATCATTCAGTTCAAGGTCGCTGACCTCCAGCAGTCCGTCGACGAACATCCTGAGGCCCTGCTGCGTCGGGACGCGCCCGGCCGAGACATGAGGGCTGTCCAGCAGCCCAAGGTACTCCAGGTCCTGCATCACATTGCGAATAGTCGCCGCGGACACTTTCTCGCTCATGTCGCGGGTCAGCGTACGCGACCCCACAGGATCGCCTGTGGCGAGATACCCTTCGACAACCCGCCGAAACACTTCCCGCGAGCGGTCGTTCATCTCTTCGAGTATCTGTCGCGCGTTATCCATCTTCATTTCAGTCGCCCCGTGAAATGCCATTAAAAACGGCTTGCCGAAAAGGTCAATCGGGGTTGCTATCAGGTTTCGGTCGCCTGTATCCCGAACAGGCAAACAAGGAGATCTGGCATGCGTCCTTCGGGAAGAGACTTAAGTGAAATGCGCGCGGTTTCAATCGATACCGGCGTGACCAAACATGCCGAAGGATCCTGCATGATCCGCATCGGCGACACCCACGTCCTGTGTACCGCAACGATCGAGGATCGTGTTCCGCCGTTCATCAAGGGCTCGGGTCTTGGCTGGGTCACGGCAGAGTACGGAATGCTGCCGCGTTCGACCACGTCGCGTATGCGGCGCGAGGCATCTGCAGGCAAACAGGGTGGACGTACCGTTGAGATTCAGCGCCTCATCGGGCGCAGTCTGCGCGCCGGTGTCGATCGTGTCGCCTTGGGCGAACGTCAGATCACCGTCGATTGCGATGTAATTCAGGCTGATGGTGGAACACGTTGCGCCTCCATTACCGGGGGCTGGGTCGCGCTGCGCCTTGCGGTCAACAAACTGCTCAAAATCGGCGACATAATCAGTGACCCGCTCGTCGATCCCGTGGCCGCCGTCAGCTGCGGCATTTATGCGGGCCAGCCCGTCCTTGATCTGGACTACCCGGAGGACAGCGACGCCGGTGTCGACGGCAATTTCATCATGACCGGCACCGGTCGCCTCATTGAGGTCCAGATGAGCGCTGAGGGTGCAACCTTCAGCCGGACCGAGATGGAGAGCCTCATGGACCTCGCGGAAAAAGGCGTCGGCGAGCTTGTCGCGATACAGAAAGCGGCTGCGGATGCGTAAGTTCTCGGGCGATACACTTCTGGTTGCCACCCACAACGCGGGCAAACTTGAAGAGATCGTAACGTTGCTTGAACCCTACGGTATCAAGGTCGTCGGCGCCGCAGAAATGCAACTGGGCGAGCCCGATGAAACCGAAACCACCTTTGTTGGCAATGCCCGGATCAAGGCCCATGCCGCCGCGCAGGCGACGGGGCTGCCTTCCTTGTCCGACGACAGTGGTATCGAGATTGACGCGCTTGGGGGCGCTCCGGGCGTTTATACAGCGGATTGGGCTGAAACAGAGACTGGTCGCGATTTTGTCATGGCGATGGTCAAGGCACATGACCGCATCCTGGGGGTTGGTGCAGCACAGCCCTGGACAGCACGGTTCTGCTGCACTTTGGTTTTGGCATGGCCCGATGGGCATGACGAAGTTTTTCCCGGCACCATTGACGGGAAAATTGTTTGGCCGATGCGCGGAACGCACGGCCACGGCTACGACCCGATTTTTCAACCGAACGGATACGACGTTACCTTCGGTGAGATGGACGGGTCGGAGAAGAACAAGGTCAGTCATCGCGCCGATGCGTTTGCCAAACTTGTGAAGGGCTGCTTTGACTGAGGATTGGCAGGCTGGCGGCTTTGGCCTCTACATTCATTGGCCCTTCTGCGAGGCGAAATGCCCTTATTGCGATTTCAACAGCCACGTTCGGAGCGAGATCGATCAATCGCGGTGGCTTAGAGCCTATTTGCGAGAACTTGACCGATTTGCCGAACGCCTCCCGGGCCGGGTTTTGAACTCCATTTTTTTCGGAGGTGGCACGCCAAGCCTTATGAAGCCGGAGTTGGTGGCGACCATCATCGAACATGCCTGTCGGATCTGGACGCCTGCCAACGATATCGAAATCACGCTTGAGGCGAATCCCGGTTCGGTCGAGGCGGATCGTTTCGCCGGGTTTTCCCAAGCTGGTGTAAACCGGGTGTCCCTTGGCGTTCAATCCTTGCGCGACGACGACCTGCGCCGTCTCGGGCGCATTCACAGCGCGGCAGAGGCCATCAGCGCCTATGAAATCGCCCGCGCCCATTTCAACCGGGTCAGTTTCGATCTCATTTATGCCCGGCAGGATCAAACCCTGACGGATTGGCGCCAGGAGCTTTCCGAGGCCCTTGCGCTCGCTGTCGATCACCTCTCTCTTTACCAACTCACCATCGAACCCGGCACGATCTTCTCTCAAAGGCGCGCTCGGGGCGGTCTGCGTGGCCTTCCATCGGACGATCTTGCCGCCGATATGTACGAACTGACGCAGGAACTGTGCGAAGCAGCCGGATTCAGCGCCTACGAGGTTTCAAATCACGCCAAGCCGGGCGCCGAATCCCGGCACAATCTCGTCTACTGGCGTTATGGCGACTACGTGGGCATCGGCCCCGGCGCCCATGGCCGGATCACGCTGAACGGCGCGCGACACGAGACGGAAGCCTGGTCCAACCCGGAGCAATGGCTGACGCGCTCAGAAGAAAGTAAGTCACTGAAATTATTCAGTAAAATAGATAGCGTAGATCAGAAGGCCGAGCATCTTCTGATGGGCCTGAGGATCGTCGAAGGCATTGATCTGTACAGGCACCATGCTTTGTCTGGCGCGCCAATTTCGCCGTCTAAAATAACCGAGCTAACAGAACTTGGCCTACTGGAGGTTCAGCGAGAGCGGTTATCGGTCACGCCTGCTGGCCGGCTGCTCCTTAACCGCGTCATTGCGGAACTGCTCAACGACTAACTGCCGGTTAGCTTTCGGCACAGATCGTCCAGTTCATCGAGGCTAGTATAGGAAATGGTCATGCTCCCATTCTCCGCCCCCGGCTTGTGGTTCAGCGCAACTTTCATCCCGAGGTTCGCCGCCAGATCGCCTTCCAGTGCCTTTGTATCGGCGTCCTTCTGCGCCGAGCCCTTCTTCTTCGGCTTGCCTTCATCCGAAAAAATGTTGCCCTCGCTTTTCTTGGCCAACTTCTCGGTCTCGCGCACTGACAGCCCTTTCTTCAGCACTTGGCTGGCAAGTCCGGACGGATCGTCAGATGTTATCAGGGCGCGCGCATGGCCTGCGCTCAACCTCCCGTCGCGCAAATATGTCAGGACGTCATCTGGCAAACCAAGCAAACGAACAAGGTTCGCAATGTAACTGCGACTCTTACCCAAGGCCTGGGCCAGCTTTTCCTGGGTGTGACCGAACCGCTCCATTAGCTGGCTGTATCCAGCCGCTTCTTCGACTGGATTCAGGTCGGCGCGCTGGATATTCTCAATAATGGCGACTTCCAGAACCTCGGTATCGTCAAACTCCCGAACGATCACCGGAACATCGTGAAGCTTGGCGAGTTGCGCGGCCCGCCAACGCCGTTCGCCTGCAACAATCTCGTAGGCGCCACTCTTTCTGGGGTTCGGCCGTACGATCAAAGGTTGGATGATGCCCTTTGCCCCGATCGACGACGCAAGGTCTTGCATCGCTGCTTCGTCGAAGTCCCGCCGCGGCTGGTCGGGATTCGGCTCGATCTTTTCAATCGGTACCGCCTTGTCCGCAGCCTTTGCCGCGTTCTCGGGCGCATCTTGCGACTCTGCCACATCTGACATCAACGCCGACAACCCCCGTCCCAAGCCTCGTTTCGATCTGTTTTCGGACATCCCGCTCTCCTTACGCCGCCTGGCGCTTGTTGTTTTGTACCAGTTCCCGTGCAAGCGCACGGTACGCCTCCGCACCTTTGGATGCCGGGTCGTAGGAAAGCACCGGAACGGCATAAGATGGCGCTTCGCTCACCCTTACATTACGCGGAATTTTCGTCTGAAACACCAGTGACCCAAGGTTGTCGCGGGCATCTTGCTCAACTTGTGATGACAGATTGTTCCTGCCGTCATACATGGTCAAGACAACACCTTCGATCCGCAAATCCTTGTTCGCGGACTGACGTACCTCGCGCACCGTCAACATCAGCTGAGACAACCCCTCGAGTGCGAAGAATTCCGATTGCAATGGCACAAGAACGGAGTGCGCCGCCACCATCGCGTTCACGGTCAGCAGATTAAGCGAAGGCGGGCAGTCGATCAGAATGAAATCGAACGCAAAACCGTCCATTGCGGGCTGACGCAGCGCGTCATGCAAAAGAAAGCTTCGCTTTTCGTTCGAAATAAGCTCCATGTCCGCAGAACTCAGATCGACCGTGGCAGGCACGATACTCAAGTTGTCCTGAGCCGTTTTTTGGATTACCCGGCCAAGCTCGATTTCCTCAAGCAAAAGCTCGTATGTGGTGTATTCCCGCTCGCCAGGCTCAACTCCCAAGCCGGTCGATGCGTTGCCCTGTGGATCAAGATCGACAATCAAAACCTTGAACCCGTCCTCTGACAAGGCGGCTGCCAGATTTATTGTTGTTGTGGTTTTTCCGACGCCGCCTTTCTGATTTGCGATCGCGATGATTTTCGGTCCGGCAGTGCGCGTGAGATCAAGCACGGCATACTCCTGAAATGCGTAGAATGACGGATTTTGTGTTCGTCTTGCTTTTAGCAACTTGGTGGTCGAAACGCCACTTCGATTGCGCCTCAGTCACTTCTGTTCGCCAGTTTTCGCCCTTTGGAAACAGCATTACACCGCCTTTTGCTGAATGCCCGTGCGACAACGAAAGAAGCTTTGGCAATTCCGCCAAAGCACGTGCCGATATAACGCAAGCCTGCAACGGCGGGATCTCTTCGATACGACGAGAGATTACGTTTGCCTTGATCGAGGTTTCCCTTAATACGCTACGGAGAAATGTGCATTTTCGATGGTCCGATTCCACAAGTGTCATAGAAAGTTTTGGCTGAATTTCTGCGGCAATAATAGCGACAACCAAGCCTGGAAAACCACCACCGGCGCCAAGATCTGCCCATGTTTTCGCATCCGAAGGCGCAAGCTCCAAGATCTGCGCAGAATCGACAAAGTGTCGGCGCCAAAGATCATCAATAGTCGACTTGGAGACGAGGTTGATCTTGGGGTTCCATTTTCTGAGCGCGTCTGCGTAATGCTCCAGCTTTTGGATTGTTTCACGTGAAACACGCAAGTCGCCAATGACGCTCATGCCGACCTAGATCTTTTTTGCTGGCGGAGCTTGGCCAATATGATTGTCAAAGCAGCCGGCGTCATTCCGTCGATTCTACTCGCTTGGGAAAGGTTTTCCGGTCGTGCAGCAGTCAGCTTACTTTTCAGCTCACTCGATAATCCTTCGACACAACTGAAGTCGAAGCCATTCGGTATCGCGTGCTTTTCGTCGTTCTTCATAAGCTCGACATCACGGTTCTGACGCTCGATATAGTTCGCGTAAAGCGCATCCCTCTCAAGCTGGCGACGCGATTCCACATCAATCTCGGAAAGAGATGGGTCAAGAGCGAGCAGATCTTCGAACTGTACGTCAGGATACGCAAGCAGCGCAAACCCATCACGCTTCGAGCCATCCTCGTTTACTTTGATGCCCGCTGTATTCAACTGTTTGGGTGTGTAGCTTTGTGCGCTGATCTTGTCCTTACCGGCCTCGAGCCGCTCCATCTTTTCGCCAAAGGCGGCACGACGGTTTTCCCCGACACACCCCAAGCTCAAACCGATAGGTGTCAGGCGTTGGTCCGCATTGTCTGCTCTCAGCGACAACCGGAACTCTGCGCGGGACGTGAACATTCTGTACGGCTCCGTCACGCCACGCATGGTCAGATCATCGATCATGACCCCGATATAGCTTTCAGAGCGTTTGAAAATGACCGGCTCACGCCGCAAAGCCGAGAGCGCAGCGTTCAATCCTGCCACCACCCCTTGCGCGGCGGCCTCTTCATAACCGGTAGTCCCATTGATTTGACCAGCCAAATAAAGTCCGGGCACCGATCGCACCGCGAGCGTCGTATCTAGCGCCCGCGGGTCCACGTAATCGTATTCTATCGCGTAACCAGGCTGAAGAATCTCAGCATTCTCAAGGCCGTTAATCGAGTGAACGTACTCTTGCTGGATGTCTTCTGGCAACGATGTCGAAATACCGTTTGGATAAATCACATCATCAGACAGGCTTTCCGGCTCAAGGAAGATCTGGTGAGACTGTTTGTCCGCAAACCGCACGATCTTATCCTCGATGGAGGGGCAGTAGCGTGGTCCGACCCCATCTATATGCCCACCGTACATGGCTGAGCGCTTAAGATTGGCTCGAATGATGTCGTGTGTAGTCTCGTTGGTATGCGTAATCCCGCATGAAATCTGCCGGGCCGTTGGCGCCTTGGACATGAAGGAAAACATCACCGGATCTTCATCTGCCGGCTGCACGTCCAGCCCATCCCAATTGATCGTCTTTCCGTTCAGCCTGGGCGGTGTGCCCGTCTTGAGCCGACCCAAGGGAAGTCCGAATTCATCAATTCGCTCGGCAAGCTTTACAGATGGCTTGTCTCCCATACGACCGCCGGGGCGCGAGACGTCGCCAATGTGAATGACACCGCGCAAGAATGTACCGGTCGTTAGCACCACTGAATGCGCAGAAATGCTGCTGCCATCCGCAAGCAGTACGCCTGCGACCGCTTCGCCCTCAAACAGAAAATCTGCCGCCTCACCCTCAATGACCGAGAGATTTGGCTGAGCAGCAATCTCGCTTTGTATCGCCTCGCGGTAAATCTTGCGGTCAGCCTGGGTTCTAGGGCCCTGTACCGCTGGACCTTTCCGACGGTTCAAAAGACGAAACTGAATACCCGCCGCATCCGCGACGCGCCCCATGATACCGTCCAAAGCGTCAATCTCTCGTACGAGGTGCCCTTTTCCCAACCCCCCAATCGCTGGGTTGCACGACATCACACCGATAGACGCGTGTGTCAGCGTAACAAGCGCCGTGCGCGCGCCCATTCGCGCCGCCGCGTGCGCCGCGTCAGCGCCAGCGTGACCGCCGCCAATAACGATGACATCAAAATGTTTCACGTGAAACACTCCGCTATTTACCCAGGCAGAAGCTCGAGAATATTTCGTCCAAAACGTTCTCGATATCAACTCGTCCTACCAGAGAATCAAGGGCGCGCACAGCACTTCGCAACTCTTCTGCGACAAGATCCGGGGCGCCCTCCCGCGAGCTCAGCATAACCGTCGCAGCTTCAAGATAAGCGCTTCCGGCTTCCAAAGCCCGCTTGTGCCGCAAACGCGTGGCCACCCTAGCGTTCGACGCCCTGTCTTTAAAAACATCAGTTATCCGCTGGACAAGACCGGACACCCCATGTCCCGTTGCACCGGATACGCCGTCATGCGGATTACCATAGAGATCCGCTTTTCCTACGAGCACCAAGTCGTTCTCCTCAGGTAAAATCTCGGGCGCGCCACCTGGCTGTACGAGAAATACCCGAAGATCTGCGTTCTCTGCCCGTGCCCGCGCGCGCTCGACACCAATCGATTCGACCACGTCCTCGGTTTCCCTCAATCCCGCAGTATCGAGAAGCGTTACTGGAAGTCCGTGCAAATCCATCCGCACTTCGATGACGTCACGTGTTGTGCCCGCAACCTCAGACGTGATCGCGGCGTCACGACCGGCCAACGCATTCAAAAGCGTTGATTTGCCAATGTTCGGCGCACCTACGATCGCAACCTCAAAACCCTGGCGGATGCGTTCTGCAGTACGGACGCCAGAAATCTCGAGGTCCAGTTCGCTACGAACTTCGGACAGAAGCGCGTTCACCTCTGGCGACACGTCCTCAGGCACTTCTTCATCCGCGAAGTCTATCGTCGCTTCCAGCAAGGCCGCTGCCCGGATCAGCTTGCTCCGCCAAAGCTCGCCCCGCGCGCCAAGTTCGCCGGAGAAGACCCGCTGCGCCTGCCTTCGTTGTGCTTCGGTTTCGGCGTCAATAAGATCGGCCAACCCTTCGACCTGGGCAAGGTCCAGCCGCTCGTTCTCCAGAGCACGCCGCGTGAACTCACCAGGGTCGGCCGGCCGCAATCCATTTTGCTGACCAAGCGCCTCCAGGATCGCCGAAATGACAGCGGAGGAGCCGTGGCATTGAAGCTCAACCGTTGGCTCGCCCGTAAAGCTTCGATCTTCTTCGAACACGAGCACCAGTGCTTTATCGATGACCTCTCTGTTTTGCGACCGGACCGTGCGCAAAGCCGCTTGCCTTTCGCACGGCAGGTCACCCACCAACGCCCTGACCCCGGCAAATGCACCAGCGCCAGAAACACGGATGATGGCGACACCTGCCTTTCCGGGTGCCGTCGAAAGGGCAAAAATCGTGTCCATCAGTCTTCCGACAGGGTGTTACATCAAGTGTTCATCGAATCGAAGAAATCCGAGTTCGTCTTGGTCTGCTTGAGTTTTCCAAGCAGGAACTCGATAGCATCCGTCGTCCCCATCGGATTCAAGATACGACGCAGGACGTAGGTCTTTTGCAGGTCTACCTTGTCGATCAACAAGTCTTCTTTCCGCGTACCCGATTTCAAGATGTCGATGGCCGGGAACACGCGCTTATCTGCAATCTTGCGATCCAGGATCAGTTCCGAGTTACCCGTACCCTTGAATTCCTCGAAGATCACCTCGTCCATCCGGCTGCCGGTGTCGATCAGCGCGGTGGATATGATCGTCAGCGAACCACCTTCCTCGATGTTCCGGGCCGCACCAAAGAACCGTTTTGGACGTTGCAGCGCATTGGCGTCCACACCACCTGTCAGAACCTTGCCCGACGACGGCACAACAGTGTTATAAGCCCTACCAAGTCTTGTTATTGAATCGAGAAGAATAACAACATCTCGTTTATGTTCGACCAAACGCTTGGCCTTCTCGATCACCATCTCCGCCACCGCGACGTGCCGCGCGGCCGGCTCGTCAAAGGTCGAGCTGATGACTTCTCCCTTCACCGATCTCTGCATGTCCGTCACCTCTTCGGGACGTTCGTCGATCAGTAGAACGATCAGATAGCATTCGGGATGGTTCCGTTCGATGCTGGTTGCGATGTTCTGAAGGATGACGGTCTTACCCGTCCGCGGCGGCGCCACGATCAACGACCGTTGACCTTTACCGATTGGCGCGACCAGGTCGATCACCCGGGCGGACTTGTCCTTGATCGTCGGATCGTCAATTTCCATCTGAAACCGCTCGTCAGGGTAAAGCGGCGTCAGGTTGTCGAATGCGATCTTGTGCTTCGCGTTTTCCGGATCTGCAAAGTTGATCTGCGTCACCGAGGTCAGCACGAAGTACCGCTCGTTCTCCTCGGGAGCCTTGATCTCGCCTTCGATCGTGTCGCCGGTCCTCAGAGAATGTTTGCGGATCGTCTCTGGCGAGACATAGATATCATCCGGGCCCGGCAGATAATTCGCTTCCGACGAGCGCAGAAATCCGAAACCATCCTGCAAGACCTCAAGCGTTCCGTCGCCATAAACGGTCCAGCCCTCGTCAGCGCGCTCACGGAGGATCTGGAACATCATCTCGCCCTTGCGCATGGTCGAGGCATTCTCGATCTCCAGCTCTTCAGCCATCGAAAGCAGGTCCTTGGCGGTCTGCTTCTTGAGATCGGACAGATTCAAACGTTCGTCAGACATGGATTGGTCCTTGCGACATCGACGCGTGGATCGCGCACGTGTTCAGATTTTTTATACGGAAGACGGGTAACCCGGACGGGCGCCGTTTGACGCTACCTAAGATCAGCTACGGCACGAGTCAATCTCAGAACTTCACGACCACCGCAAGAACGATGAGGACCATCAGGATCGTCGGCACTTCGTTCATCATCCGGTACTGTCGGCCCGACAATGTCGCGGTACCACCGGCAAAGGCTTTTCGCTGCTGTCCAAGCCAATGGTGGAACCACGTCATGCCGAGCACGCCGGCCAGCTTGAGATATGGCCACACAGCGCTCCAGTCCACGATACCCGGCGTGGCGACCAGTATGATCCCCGCACCCCAGGTCACAATCATCGCCGGAGTCATGATGACGCGTAAAAGCTTTAGCTCCATCGTCTGGAACACTTCGTCACGACTGTCACCCGGCTTGGACTGTTCTGCGTGATAAACGAAAAGACGGGGAAGGTAGAATAGCCCTGCCATCCAGGAAATCACCGCCATGATATGCAGCGCCTTCGTCCATGGATAAAGCGAGGCAAGAAGGTCTGTCATGTTTTCCCTATCTACGTTCTCTCGTCCTAATAAATAAATATAAAAAGAAAAAGGATGATGATTTTGTAGGGGACAGGTCAAGCTGGGGATTATGTAATTATACCCGATTTGTCCCGAGTGCCGGGATTGTGTGGATAAACTTGTTAATACCTTTTCCGAATTTCTATAATTTTCCGATAAAATGCTGAATTCAAATCGTTTTTCAGTTATCAGAGATTGAAGCTCACAGTGGATTAACTACTGCCCGAGGTCGCCTGATCGCGCTTATCCAGTAGAACAGGTTTTCCTTTTCCCCACGTGTAAAAGGTAGGCGGAAGATGACGATCTGGTGGGGTTTTCAGGTCGCCGCCGGAAGTGTTGGAAATTTCGTCGTTCTATCCCTAAAAACCCGAAGAGATATGCAACGGGATATCCACATGTCACGCAGGATAATTCTGGCCTCGGGGTCGGATATCAGGAAGACGCTGCTCCGGAACGCCGCGGTGGAATTCGAGGTGTCGCCGGCCCGCGTGGATGAGGACTCGATCCGAGATTCCATGGTGGCCGATGATGCGCCACCACGCGATATTGCCGATGCGCTGGCGGAAATGAAGGCCGTCAAGCAAAGCACGAAGCACTCCGGTGCGCTGGTCATCGGTTGCGATCAGGTTCTCAGCTTCGAGCGCCGCATCCTGTCCAAACCCGAAACGCCGGAACAGGCGCTCGATCAGCTTCGGGCGATGCGTGGCAAACGGCACGAACTGCTTTCAGCCGCAGTGATCTGCGAAGACGGCAAGCCGGTTTGGAGACATGTTGGTGTGGTACGGATGACGATGCGAGATTTTTCGGATGACTATCTCGAAGGGTATGTCACCCGTAACTGGGATAGCATCCGGCACGCCGTCGGTGCATACAAGCTGGAAGAGGAAGGCATCCGGCTGTTCAGCCAGGTTCACGGGGATTATTTCAACGTTCTTGGCCTGCCACTTCTGGAATTGCTTTCGTACCTGGCATTGCGCGGAGAGATCGAGACATGACCGAGAAAAGGATTCCTCTGGCGGCCGTGATCGGATCTCCGGTTGCGCATTCGAAATCTCCGCAAATCCACAGCCATTGGCTCAAGACACACGGGATTCCCGGCTATTACGTTCCAATGGACGTCGCTGCGGATGATCTGGAAAATGTCCTGCGCACTCTTCCGAAGATGGGGTTCGTCGGCGTCAATATCACCGTTCCACACAAGGAAAAGGTGCTTGAAATCGCTGATCTGATCACCGATCGCGCCACGCTGATTGGCGCGGCCAATACGCTTATTTTCCGCAAGGATGGCAAAATCCATGCCGACAATACAGATGGCGTCGGCTTTATACAGAATCTTCGCCAGAATGCGCCTGACTGGAATCCCAAGGCTGGCCCCGCCGCTTTGCTGGGCGCTGGTGGAGCGGCACGGGCGGTTATCTCGGCGTTGCTCGAAGTCGGCGTGCCGGAAATCATGATCGCCAACCGCACGCGGGTCCGTGCAGACGCGCTGAAAACCGAGTTCGGCAAGCGGATCGTGGTGGTCGACTGGGTGCAGGCCGGGAACATGATGGAAGATGCCGCAACAGTCGTGAACACCACCGCACTTGGCATGATGGGCAAACCGCCGTTGCGCGTTCCGCTCGACGGTTTGCACAAGGGCACGCTGGTCACGGACCTCGTCTATGCCCCGCTCAAGACCCGTCTTCTGGCTGAGGCAGAGGCGCTGGGCTGCCAGACGGTTGATGGCCTGGGAATGTTGCTGCACCAGGCCGTGCCCGCGTTCGAGCGCTGGTTCGGCGTGCGTCCCGAGGTTGACAGCGCGACCCGAGCGGCAGCGCTCCGATGACCTTCAAGCTGGGCCTGACAGGTTCCATCGGAATGGGTAAATCGACCACGGCAAAACTCTTTGCCGAAAACGGCTGCGCGGTTTGGGATGCCGACGCGGCGGTTCATCGTCTTTACGCTCGGGGCGGTGCGGCAGTCGCCCCCATCGGCCGCGCCTTCCCTACAGCGGTCAAAGACGGCTCGGTGTCGCGCGACCGACTCAAGGCACTTATCGCCGAAGACCCACATGACCTCGAAACGATCGAAAGCATCGTGCATCCCCTCGTTGCTCGAGACCGTGCAGCTTTCGTGGCCGGTACAGACGCGGATATTACCGTGCTGGATATTCCCCTACTGTTCGAAACCGGCGGCGACGCGCAGATGGACGCCACCGTCTGCGTCACTGTGCCCGCCGAAACTCAGAAGGACCGCGTTTTGGCCCGTGGCACCATGACCGAAGACCAGTTCAACGCGATCCTGTCCAAGCAGATGCTGGACGAGGAAAAACGCGCGCGCGCCGACTTTGTCATCGTGACCGATACGCTTGAACATGCCCGCGTGCAGGTTCAGAATATCCTGAAGGACATTCGGGGAAGGCAGAACCATGCGTGAAATCGTGCTCGATACCGAAACCACGGGCTTCGATCCCGAACAGGGCGACCGTATCGTCGAGATCGGCGCGGTGGAACTTTACAACCACATGCCGACGGGCCGCACCTTTCACGAATACATCAATCCGCTTCGCTCCATGCCGCAGGAAGCGTTTGAGGTTCACGGTCTTGGCGATGATTTTCTGCGCGACAAACCCGTATTCGAGAAGATCGCCCAAAGCTTCGTCGATTTCATTTCAGACGCCAAGCTGGTGATCCATAATGCGGCCTTTGACATGAAGTTCCTGAACGCCGAGCTTGGCTGGCTCAACATGCCCAAAATTCCCTGGGAACAGGCAATCGACACCCTCGACATAGCAAGGCGCAAGTTTCCGGGCTCACCTGCATCGCTTGATGCACTGTGCCGCCGGTTCAGTATCGACAATTCATCGCGGACTCTGCACGGGGCTCTACTCGACTCCGAGATCTTGGCCGAGGTTTACCTGGAACTGATTGGTGGCCGACAGCCGGATTTCGGACTGGCTGGCGCTTATTCTCCGGAAACCACGGAAGACAGCGCTGAAACCGACTGGCATCCCGGACCACGGTCGAAACCGCTGCCGTCTCGCCTGAATGAAGAAGAACGCGCCGCACACCAGGCATTCGTGGAACACATGGGCGACGGCGCGCTCTGGAAACAACTGACTTAGGCGTCGGGCGTCGGTTTTTCCTCTGCCGCGGCGGCTTGGCGGCGTTTGATCTCGTTGCGGTAAAGCTGCACGAAATCGATCGTCTCAAGGTTCAGCGGTGGGAAGCCCCCGTCCCGCGTCACATCGCTGACGATGCGGCGAACAAACGGGAAGATCATCCGCGGACATTCGATCAGAAGGAAAGGATGCATCTGGTCGTCCGGCACATCCTCGATCTGAAATACGCCGACGTATTCCAGCTCTAACAGAAACAGGGTTTCTTCGGTGCCCTTGTTCTTGGACGTGATCACAAGCTTGATCATGACTTCGAACTGATGCTCAGCAGACCGCTTCTTTGCGTCGAGGTTTACCGCGACCTGAACATCGGGGTTCACCTCGCCACCCGATCCACGCTGGGCCAATGCGTTCTCGAACGACATGTCTCGAATGAACTGCGTCAGCACGTTCATTTTCGGTCCGGTTTGTGTAGCTTGGGCGTCCGTCTTGGCGGCACCGTTATTCTGTTCGGCCATGTACTGTCTCCAGGCGGAAAAATTCATCGTGCGAAGCATTAGCAGGATGCCGAACGCGCCTCAATGCTTTGCATATCAGTGGCGGGTCCAGCCCGAACTGCCATGCGTCGGCGTCTTCGGCGGATCCACTTCTTCGTATTGGCCTTCGATAACGTCATCCCGCTGGCGCGGTCCCGGCTTTCGCTTCATGTCGCGCGGGCCTTCGGGGCCCATTTCGAAACGCCGTACCTTGATCCGCTTGCGAAGAAATTGGAACAACGATTTGCGAATGGGCGGTGCAAGTAGCGAGAACCCCACCGCGTCTGTAAAGAACCCCGGTGTTAGCAGAAGCGCACCGGCAATCAGGATCATGGCGCCGTGGGCCAGCGGCTCGGTCGGATCATCCAATTTCTGAAACGACGACCGAAGCTGCCCGATGGCCATTGCCCCCTGCGTGCGCACCAGCCAAGTGCCGATGATCGCGGTCAGTACCACAATCCCTAGCGTCGGCCACAAACCGATGAACCCGCCAACTTGAATAAACAAAGCGATTTCGACAAGCGGCACCAACAGAAAGGCTACAAATAGCCACATGAGCATGATCCTCCTTGGTTTCTAAAGGCGGGTACGGTGGACTCGCCCGGATCAACACCCTACATAAGAACAACACCGGGAGGTTTCCATCCTGGGCACGTTGAGAGGTATGAATGAATTCGCCCCTGCTTCAGTTGCTTGTCCTCGCGGGCATAGCGATTTTCCTGATACTCCGCCTGAAAAGTGTTCTTGGCACCCGCGACGGGTACGAGCCTTCGCAACAGTCGCGCCCTTCGACGCAGACGCCTTCGCGCCGGCAGGAATTCGAAGTAATCGAGGGGGGCCCCGATCACGACATCACCGATCATGTGCCCGAAGGGTCCGAGGATGCCAAGGCGCTTGCAGACATGAAACGCATTGAAAGCAGTTTCTCTGTCGGCGAGTTTCTGCAGGGCGCGAAGCAGGCTTACGAATGGATTCTTATGTCCTTTGAGCGCGGCCAGATGGACGAGATGCGACCGTTCCTTGGTGATGACGTCTTCGAGGCATTCAACGGCGTGGTCGAGTCCCGTGCCCAACAGGGCCTGACCATCGAGGCTGAATTCGTCGGTGTCCGCGAAACCACGCTGGCCGGCGCTCGGTTCGACGACGCGACCAATACTGCCGAGATAACCGTGCGCTTCATCGGTGAATTGATCTCGGTCGTGCGCGACCAGAATGGCGAGATCGTCGAGGGTGAGCCTGGCAAATCCAAAAAGCAGAAGGATATCTGGACCTTCGAACGTGTGATGGGCTCCGACGATCCCAACTGGCGGCTTGTTGCCACGGACGAATGATCGGACGGGCGACAGCGGCTTTATTCCTTATGCTGATGGCCACAATCGCCGTCAGAGCAGAGGAAGTGACGCATACTGTTCTCGACTTCGACGACCTGAAGGGTTGGGAGGCCGATGATCACGAGAAGGCGCTCGAAGCCTTTCTTCTGACCTGTCCCGACCTCAATGATCCCGATTGGCGCGCCCTGTGTGCACTCGCACAGCAAAAGCCCAACGCCAAGGATTTCTTTCAGCTCTTCTTCCGCCCTGTTCTCATCGAGGACGGTAAAAAAGCGCTCTTTACCGGCTATTTCGAGCCGGAACTCAGCGGGTCTTTGTCACCGGGGAGCCGATTTCGCTACCCGCTCTACCGCAAACCACCCGAGGTTCAGGGTGCCGTACCTTGGTTGTCTCGTCGAGAAATCGAAGCAGGCGTTGCCATGCAGGGCCGCGGGCTCGAGATTGTCTGGGTCGATGATCCGGTCGAGAAGTTCTTTTTGCAGATCCAGGGGTCTGGTCGTGTGACCCTTCCCGATGGCCGAAAGATCCGCGTGGGCTATGGTGGGGCGAATGGCCACGAATATCGCTCCATCGGGGCCGAGCTTGTTCGCCGCGGTATCTACCAGGCCCACCAGGTTTCGGCTCAGGTCATCAAGAACTGGGTCCGCCGCAATCCTGTCGCCGGTCAGGAACTTCTATGGCACAACCCTTCCTACGTGTTCTTCCGGCGGATCGATTCCGTGCCCGCCCACATGGGCCCGCTCGGTGCGATGAACCGGTCCGTCACCGCGGGCCGCACCGTCGCTGTGGACCCGGCCTATGTCCCGCTCGGCGCTCCGGTCTGGATCGAGAAAGAGGGGGCCGGCCCGATCCGCAGGCTTATGATTGCGCAGGACACTGGCTCTGCCATCAAGGGGGCGCAGCGCGCGGATATCTTCATCGGCACCGGCGATGATGCTGGTCGCAAAGCCGGGCGCCTGCGTGATCCCGGTCGCATGGTCGTCCTTCTGCCGATCCAGCGCGCCTATGCCACTGCGACGGAGCCGAACCTTTGAGCCGTCGGCGCATCACGCCGGAGGAACTGAAACTTTGGCAACAGGTGGCGCGGACCGCGGACAGGCTCGACCCCGAGAAAAGCCGCGACAGACCTCGCTCGCTGCAGCCATCCACCCGAAAATCGCCTGAGCGAACGAAGCCCGAGTTGCCGCAATTCGAAATCGGCCAAAAGGCCGGTACACCGTCCAATCGCCACGATACCTTGCCTGGCCTGCCCGAACGCCTTGCCCGGCAACCGCTGCAGATGGACAAGCGCACCAACACGCGTCTGAAACGCGGCAAGGTCGAGCCGGAAGCCCGGATCGACCTGCACGGCATGACCCTCGCCCAGGCGCAGCCTGCCCTGACCGGCTTTATCTTGCGGGCGCAGGCTCAGGGGAAAAGGCTGGTTTTGGTGATCACCGGCAAGGGCAGGAACAACGATACCGGTGGCCCGATACCTACCAGGCATGGTGTATTGCGCCATGCGGTACCGCAATGGCTGGGCGCGGCACCGTTGTCGGGGTTGGTATTGCAGATCACCCAGGCGCATGTGCGGCATGGGGGTGGCGGGGCGTATTACGTGTATCTACGCCGCAACCGGTAGCAGGGGTTTGGCCCGTGTGATGCCGATGGTCATCATGATCGAGGTGAAGACGAAATAGCCTGCGACAATGAGGTACTGGCTCTCCAATCCCAGCCCCAAATCGATGCCCATGCCGGTCAGGCCGGGGCCGATGGCGGAGCCGAAGACCATGACAGCGGCGGCCATGGCCTTGATCGAACCGAGGCGGGCGGTGCCGTAGAATTCGGCCCAAAAGGCGTTGGGGAGTGTGGTGTTCGCGCCCGTCGTGAGGCCGAGGAAAAACAGGCCTGCGAGCAGGGTCAAGGTATTGTCGGATATCGCAAAAATCCCGAAGGCGGCGACCATGGGAAGCTGGAAAAACGGGATCAGTCTGGCGGTTCCCCAGCGGTCCAAAGCCCAGCCGGAAAGGACCATCGCGACGATGCCGACGGCGGTGTAGAACGGGTAGAGGGCGACCAGCTCGACGTGGGGGATGCCTTTCAAATCGGCGAAGTGGACCTGGTGGAAAAAGAAGGCCGTGTTGAAGGCTGCGGGGCCCAACAATGCCGGGACCATGAACCAGAAAAGCCAATGAAATAAGGCCTGATTGCGGGTCCAGTGGCGGGACTCCATGCCCAGCGACTGGTCGGTTTCGGCCAGCATTTGCGGGGTGCGTTCGAGGCGGAGGAGGCGGTGGATGACGGGGACGCCGACAAGGGCGATGAGGGCGGCGGCGACCCACAGCATGTGCCAGTCGTAGACCGCCAGAAGTGCAACGAAAACAAGGGGTAAGAGCGCCTCGCCCAGGGCGAAGCCGAGGGTGGCGATGGACAGGGCCTTGCCCCTTGTGGCTATGAACCAGCGGGACATGGCGACGACGGCGAGGTGGCTGGTCATGCCCTGGCCGGTAAAACGCAGGGCAAAAATAACCGCGATCAACCCCCACCAGACCGGGTTGAAGGCCATGGAGAGGCATGCAAAGGCGAGCAATATCAGGATGATAGGGGCGAGGGTGCGGACGCGAAAAAAATCCGTGAGGCCGCCGGCCCAGACCATGACCAGGGCGGAGGCGGTGGTGCCGAGCGTGTAGATGCCGCCCCATTGCCCGTGGCTGAGGTCGAACGCGGCCCGAATCTCGCCCGCGAAGAGCGAGATAAAAAACGTTTGTCCAAAAGAACTTAGGAAGGTCAGCAGCATACCCGCCGACAGGAAGGGGAGGTTGTCACGGAGAAAATCGAGGAGCCGCATGACCCCCTTCGTGGCCCGAAACCGGGGGGAAGGAAAGGGGTTTCAAAGGGGTGCCGATTTGATTCGTTAATTTTCCGGATCGGCCCAAAAGGACGTCGGTATCACGTCGGTATTTGGGTGGTATGCCGACGGTGCGGTTTTCTGAGCTGGCAGGTTAAGAGGGAGGGCGGTGCTATAGAGTGGAGATTGCTTTTTTCGATAGAAGCCTTCGCCGTGCGATGGAGTCTGCCTCCAATCCTGATCATTGTATTTGAGATTGTTTCGCCTAGAGTAATACCGCTTTCAGTTGCATATTTGATCAAAGGATAAGCGGTATGTTCAAACTGACAGAAGATGAGCTAGATCGAGCTTTCTCCTGCATTTCCCATCACGGCTTTAGCACTCTTTTTCCTGACCCTCCGGAATGGGAAGACCTTGTAATTCACTGGTCGGATATAAAAGCCCTTCTAATCAACGAAGACCTAGATACTTATATTCCGAAAGTACCCCTTCGCGTATTCGCGCCAAAAAACCGATTCAACATACGGGTCGTGACCCATCTGCATCCAATAGATTTGGTTATCTATACTGCACTGGTTCTGATCGTCAGAGACGACATAGAAAAGGCTCGCTTGCCAAAAGCAAGAAGGCGCGTGTTTTCTTTTCGCGCTGACGCCCGCATTGCAGATCAACTATACCAATCGAACAATGCATTTGCGACTTATAAAAACGAGCTAAGACGCAAAGCCGAGAAAGCTTCTGTTCGCTACGTGGCACTAGCTGACATCGCGGATTTCTTTCCGCGTCTTTATCAACATCGACTTGAGAATATCATCCAGACGGTTGCAACGACAACAAGATCGGAAGAAGTGGCGAGGGTGCTAATAAAGAAGTTCGTTCCGAAAGTTTGTGACGGCACCAGTTACGGCATACCAGTCGGTCCTTACGCATCTAGAAACCTTGCAGAGGCACTGCTCATTGATGTCGACGATGCACTAACAGGTAAAAAGTTTGACTTCGTAAGGTGGGTTGATGATTTCGCATTCTTCTGCAAATCCGACGAAGAAGCCCAACACTGCCTCTTTTTTCTTGGTCAATGGCTTTTTGAGAAGCACGGTTTGACCTTGCAGGGCGCAAAAACAAAGATTGTTCCGGTTGAAACCTTTGTGGATCATCATCTCCAAACACACGAAGGCAGGCTCGAAGAACGGGCGGAAATTCTGAGAGATTTATGGGGACGCATTTCTCCATATGAAGATGATGAGGAAGAGGAGCTAAATGAGGAAGAATTAGAAGAGTTGCAGGCGGTTAATTTCCAGCAAATGCTCGCTGAATCACTCCAAGACATCGACAACGTCGACTATGAGATGATCTCTTTTCTATTGGGCCGTCTCACACGGATCGATGAATTCCAAGATGAATGGCGAGCAACGCTAGTTGATCTGGTTTTGGATAATCTAGAGCATCTGTATCCTATCTCAGATAGCCTCGCTCGTTTCTTCAAAAGTTTCGAGAATATCGAAGCTGTCGAACGCAGGCGAATTGCTAGGTCACTGCTTAGACCAATCTTGAAAGGTAAGGTTCCACCACCTGATTATTATGTGATGTGGGTGATGAGCATTTTTATGAGCAGTGAGCATTGGAACAACGCTGACAAAATACTAAAAATCTTCTCGGAGACGCATAGCGAGGTCGTACGTCGATATGCCGCTCTAGCTTTAGAAAAAAATGGTACTCGCGCGCAAGTGTTGCCACTCAAAGACCACTTTGACCATGCCTCACCAATGCTGCAGCTTGCTATACTGCGAGCGACAAGACTTCTGGGAGCGGATGAAAGAAAGTTTTGGAAACGCAGCAAAGGTATCTCGGACCACTTAGACAAGCGTGTATAGCCAATGGCCAGCTAATCACCCTAAGTCTTATTTGGCGTTGAATAACTTCGCTTCACAAAACATACCTGCTCAAATCCGTCGACTTCATCAGCTCGCCCAGGTTGGCGTCCACGAAGGCTTCGTCCACGACCACCTTCTCGCCCGCACGGTCGGGTGCGGTGAAGCTGAGTTCCTCGAACACACGTTCCATCACGGTATAAAGCCTGCGCGCGCCGATATTCTCGATGGTCTGGTTGACCTCCGCCGCGATGCGGGCGAGGGCCTTGATGCCGTCCTCGGTGAATTCGACGTTCACCTCCTCGGTCCCCATGAGGGCGGAGTACTGGCGGGTCAGGGCGTTGTCCGTCTCGGTCAGGATGCGCACGAAATCTTCCTCGGTCAGCGCGCGCAGTTCGACCCGGATGGGCAGGCGGCCCTGAAGTTCGGGCAAGAGGTCTGACGGCTTGGCGATGTGGAAGGCGCCGCTTGCGATGAAGAGGATGTGGTCGGTCTTGACCGGGCCATGCTTGGTCGAGACGGTCGTGCCCTCGATCAGGGGCAGCAGGTCACGCTGCACCCCCTCGCGCGAGACGTCGCCGCCGCGGGCCTCCTGCCGGGCGCAGACCTTGTCGATCTCATCGAGGAAGACGATGCCGTTCTGCTCGACCGCCTCTAAAGCTGTGCGGTTGACGGTTTCGTCGTCCAGCAGTTTGTCGGCCTCCTCGGAAATCAGGATGTCGTAGCTTTCGCGGACGGTCATCTTCTTGCGGGTGGTGCGGCCGCCGAAGGCCTTGCCGAAGATGTCGCCGAGATTCATCATGCCCATCTGGCCGCCGCCGGGCTGGCCGGGGATGTCCATCATGCCAAGGGGGTTGGAGGTGTCGGCGACGTCAAGCTCGATCTCGGTGTCGTCGAGCAGGCCATCCTTGAGCTTCTTGCGGAACATCTCGCGCGTCGACTCGCGGGCATCCTCGCCGGCGATGGCGGCGATGACGCGGTCCTCGGCCTGTTGGTGGGCGCGGGATTTGACGTCTTCGCGCATGAAGTCGCGGGTCTGGGCGATGGAGCTGTCGACGAGGTCGCGGATGATCTGTTCGACATCGCGGCCGACATAGCCGACCTCGGTGAACTTGGTCGCCTCGACCTTGATGAAGGGGGCGCGGGCGAGTTTCGCCAGGCGGCGGGAGATTTCGGTTTTGCCGACGCCGGTGGGGCCGATCATCAGGATGTTCTTGGGGTAGACCTCCTCGCGCAGGTCGTCGGAGAGCTGCTTGCGGCGCCAGCGGTTGCGCAGGGCGACGGCGGTGGCGCGCTTGGCGTCCTTCTGGCCGATGATGTAGCGGTCGAGTTCCGAGACGATTTCGCGCGGGGTGAGGTCGGTCATGGGGCGTCCTGTGGTTGCGTTACGGGGGAACGTAAGCATGGGGGGCCGAAACGCAAGGTGCGGTTATTCGGAGGTTGCGGTGAGGTCGTCCCAGGGCGGCAGGCGGGATTTGCCGGGGAAGTTCGGCAGGGCGCGCATGAGGGCGACGCGCAGGTGGGTCCAGAAGGTGCCGAGGCCGGTGATGAAGGCGCCGATGACCAGCATCAGGAGCGGAAGCTGCGTGCCGCCGCCATCCATGCTGAAGAGCCAGTAGATCACGGCGGCGAGATAGCCCATGCCGGCGGTCAGGAACGAGCGGCGGTCGATCACGAGGGCAAGGCAGGTGACCAGCAGGAAGCCGACGATGGTGAGGATCGTGCCAAGCGCGCCGTCGAGGTTGTAGACGGTCATCATCACGGTGTTCACCAGCGCGGGCGCGGCCAGCAGGTGCAGCCAAAAGGCCGAGCGGGCGCGGCGGCCGATGCGGTGCGGGTCCTGCATGTCGAACCAGAGGCCGGAGATGAAGGCGAGGATGCCGAAGATCAGCGTGCCGAGGGCCAGTGAGCCGCCTTGGCGCAGGTCGAAGAGGCTCCAGAAACTGCCGGACATCAATGTGTTGACAGGGCTGGTTTCGGTGGTGATCGCGTAGATCGTCATGAAGCCGTAAAGCCCCACCAGCAGCATCGAGAACGGCACGCGGAAGCGGCGATAGTGCAGCAGGATCGACGCCATGCCACCGAGGCCCAGCAGGATGGCGGCCAACGCGCCGGAGGTGAGGCCGATCATGTCGAGGACATAGCCGATCAGCCCGCCCGCGCCGGTGGCATAGGTGCAGACCAGCACGATCGACGGCAGGCTCATCCGGCGTTTGAGCGTGAAGTAATGCGCGGCGAACCAGCCGACGGCGATGAGCGCCGCCATGACAAAGAGAATACCGCCCGCGGCGGCTGCGAAAGCTACGGCACCCGAGGTCAGCAGGATCAGCCCCAGCGAGATGAAGATCTCGGCAAAGCCGGAAAACAGCTCAAACGGTTCATCCTCGTTCGCGCGCCGTGCGATACGGCCGGCGCGTTCGTGCGACAGGGCGCTGAGGCGCGCGGCCTGTGCCTCGTCGATGATGCCGGCGGCAGTGGCCGCGCGCAGGTCGTCCTGGGTCAGGGTCATGGGCGGTCCTCGGGTCGTCTTCGCGCCAGCCCTAAAGGACCTGTTGGCCGAAAGAAAGGCAGCATTCTGACGTGGAAAGGCTCTGCTCGGCAGGTCAGTGCTTGCCGAGGAAATCCAGAAGCCCGGCGTTGAAGTCCTGCACGTGGCTCGTGTTGCAGCCATGCGGCGCGCCCTCGATCTCGCACAGGCTGCTGTGGGCAACCATCTTGTGGGTGCGGTGGCCGGAGCCTTCGATCGGCACGATGCCGTCGGCGGTGCCGTGCAGGACCAGCGTGGGCACGGTGATCTTCTCCAGATCATCGCGAAAATCGGTCGTGGCCCAAGCCTTCATGCAGCCAAGCGCGGCCTCCGGCGTGGACTGCTTGCACAGGTCAAGTGCCTGTTGCCGCTGTTCCTCCGTCACCTTCAGGTCGCCATCAGCCGAAAAGAAATCCTTGGTGAATCCCTCAAAGAACGCGTCGCGATCTGCCTTCAGGTTGTCTTCGAACTCCTGCGCGGCGTCCTTGGTCAGGGGGCCGTCGGGGTTATCGTCCGATTGCATCAGACAGGGCGGAACGGCAGCGGCGAAGACCACCCTTTTGAGCCGTGCCTCGCCGTGGTTGCCGATGAAGCGGGCCACCTCGCCGCCGCCCATGGAAAAGCCGACGAGCGTGACGTCGTTCAGGTTCTTTTCCTTTATTATCTCTTCGAGATCGGCGGCGAGCGTGTCGTAATCGTAATTGTCGTCGGGCGCGGTCGAGCGCCCAAAGCCGCGACGGTCATAGGCAATGACACGGTGGCCGGCCTGGTTGAGCGCCGGAACCTGGTATTCCCATGCCTCTGCCGACAGGGGCCAGCCGTGGATCAGGATGACCGGCTGACCGTTGCCGCCGGTGTCTTCGATATGCAAGCTCATGGAGTCCTCCTCGTGCGATGCACTTCAGTCAGGAGAACGAGGTGGGCGGCAGTGATGTTCCGCCTTGTCCTCAGGCGCTAATGGATTCCACGGTCAGGTTGCCGTTGGTGTAGACGCAGATGTCCGACGCGATGGCCATGGCATCCCGCGCAATCTGTTCGGCGGACCTGTCGCTGTCGATCATGCCGCGCGCGGCGGCCAGCGCGTAGTTCCCGCCCGAGCCGATGGCGGCCACGTCATGTTCGGGTTCCAGCACGTCGCCCGCGCCGGTGATCACGTAAAGCTGTGAGCCGTCGGTGACGATCAGCATCGCCTCGAGCTTTTGCAGGTACTTGTCGGTGCGCCAGTCCTTGGCCAGTTCGACGGAGGCACGTTGCAGTTGGCCGGGGGTCGCTTCGAGTTTTGATTCCAGCCGTTCCAGCAGGGTGAAGGCGTCGGCGGTGGAGCCGGCGAAACCGGCGACCACGTCATAGCCACCAGGGCTGATGCGGCGGACCTTGCGGGCGGTGCCCTTGATGACGGTATCGCCAAGGCTGACCTGCCCGTCGCCCGCGACGACGACCTGCCCGCCCTTGCGGACGCCGATGATGGTTGTGCCGTGCCAGCCGGGGAAATCGCTCATGGTCGGGGCTCCTTTGATCTTTGGACCTATATGGAAGGCGCGGGGCGGAGTGGCAACCCGGGTGGGCAAATGGAGCCGCGCATTGGCGGGCCGCGGTGCGGCGATCTACCGTTGTTCCTGGGTGTTTTATTTCAGCCAAGTCCGTGAAAGTTTAGGTCGGAGCGCCATGCCCAGCCCAATCGCCGTGCCGTGGGGGCGGCGTCATGCCGAAGGCATGCTACTCGCATGACGATACGCGGCGGCGCGGCAGGGCCGCGCCTTGGTTCCGCGCATGGTGCTTAAACGAAAAAAGGCCGCCCAGTGGGCGACCCTTTGACTGTTTTATCCGATTAGCTTCAGATCGACTCTTCGATCCAGCCTTGCAGCGCGGCCTTGGGCGCGGCGCCGGTCTTGGTCGACACCACTTCGCCGTTCTTGAAGATGAACAGCGCCGGAATGCCGCGCACGCCCAGCTGCGAGGGCGAGTTGGGGTTTTCGTCCACGTTCACCTTGGCGATCTTGACCTTGCCGTCCATCTCGGAGGACAGCTCTTCCAGCGCCGGGCCGATCTGTTTGCAGGGGCCGCACCATTCGGCCCAGAAATCCACCACGACGGGAATGTCGGAGTTCTTCACTTCGCTATCGAACGTGTCGTCGGTTACGGCAACGGTGGCCATCTCGGTTTCTCCTTGAGCTCAGGTTCGACAGCGAACCTATGTAGAGCGATAGGGAGCGTCAAGCTATATGGGTGTCGGCCAGGGCCTGCGTCACAAGATCGTGTGGCAGGGGCATGAGGGTCGCCGTGCGGGTCCAGAGCAGCGCGGTCTCGATGCTGCGGCCGGGATAAATCTGTTGCAGGGCATGAGCATAGGCGCCCATCTGCCGCAGAAGTCCCGAGGGCACGTCAGCGGGCGCGTTGGGGACCACGGCGTTGGTCTTGAAATCCACGGCAAGGATTTTTTCGGGGGTGACGATCAGGCGATCGATCGCGCCGTGAATCCGGCGGCCACCCAGCGCATCGAGATTGGCGGAAACTGGCACCTCTGCCAGCGCCTGCGGTGAAAAAAGAAAGCGCAGGGGCTCTTGCGCAAGGACGTGTTCGGCCTCGGCAAGGAGCAAGGCAAGCTCCTGCCCCGTTGCGGCGTCCGGTCCGTGGGCGAGCAGAGACTCGGCGGTTCCGGCCCAGTCGGTCTGGTCGCGCTGAGGCAGCATTTCCAAAAGGCGGTGCACTTGCCGGCCGCGGCGCTTGGCGGCGTCCTCGTCCAGCCCTGCCTCGCCCGGCAAGGCCTTGTCGCCGCCAAGATCAGACGGCGCAAGCGTCTCAGTAGCGCGCATCGCGGGCTTGGCGTGATCCTGAAAGAACGCGGGAAGGGACGGCGTGATCGTGGGATCGACCGGGGCCGATACAGGCTCTGTTCCGGCCCAATTCCCGGATTCCAGCCGCAAGCCCTGCCCGCCGTCGAACACGTGCTCGACGGCGTCGGATCGCAGCATTCCGCCCCGCACCTTGCTGTACCAGTCGCGCCCTTCCTTATCGAGATCACCCGCCGCGGCGACGATCAGCCATTGCTCGGCCCGGGTCATGGCGACATAAAGCAGGCGGTCGCGCTCGGCCCATTGGGCATCGCGCTCGGCGGTGTCGATGGCCTGAAGGGCCGTGGGCAGATCATCGCTGCGCGGCCGCCACAGTGCGGTGTCCCCTGCCCCGATCAGCTTGGCGTCGACGCGCAGATCGCGCTTGGCACTGTCAGGCAGGATCACGATGGCCGATTCCAGCCCCTTGGCCGCGTGCGCGGTCATGACGCGAATGCGGTTGCCCGCATTGTCCAGTTGGCGCTTGATTTCCAGGTCGTCGGTTTCCATCCAGACCAGGAAACCCGTCAGGCTGTCGATCGCATTGCGTTCATAGGCCATCGCCTGCGACAAAAGCGCGTCGATGCCGTCCTCGGCCTCGGGCCCCAACCGTGACAAAAGGCGGGCGCGCCCCTGGTGCCGCGTCAGGATTCGCTCGATCATGTCATAGGGGCGCAGGTAATCGGCGGCGCGGCGCAAGTCGTTCACCACGGCAAGCGTTTCGGGATACTCCGCCGCGCGCTCGCGCAGGGTTTGCCAGAGATATCGGTGCGGGCGGTCATGGGCGAGGTCGAAAAGCTGTGCCTCGCTCCACCCGAATAGCGGCGAGCGCAGGGCAGTGGCGAGCGACAGGCTGTCCTCGGGCGTCGCAAGAAACGACAAGAGCGCCGCGACATCGCGCACCGCCAGTTCCGCGCCGACGCGCAGGCGGTCGGCCCCGGCGACGTTCAGCCCCTCGGATTTGCAGGCGCGGATGATCTCGTGAAAGAGGCCGGAGCGGCGCTGCACGAGGATCAGGATATCGCCCTCGGTGATGGCCCGCGCGGCGTTTCCTTCCTTGGATGGCAAGGGCGTGCCCAGCATCTCCTTGATATTGCGTGCGATCTGCGCGGCAAGCCGGGTGGCCGGGTCGCCCGGGGCCTTGATATCGACGGGGTCGTACCACTCCGGCGGCTCTTCGGCGTCTTCCTTCTCGATCGGCGGCCAGAGGTCGACACGACCCGGCATCGCATCATGGAACGCCTTGTGCTTTTCGCGCTGGGTAAAGCCGCTGGTATCGAGCCCGCGAAAAGTTTCGTCGACCAGTGACAGGATGGTCTGCGCGGAACGGAAGGAAAACTCCATCTCCATGTCCTGCAGCGGCGCGTCGGTCACCTCCAGCTTGGTGCGGAAATCCTCCTTCATGCGGTCGAACCCTTCGGGATCGGCGCCCTGGAACGAATAGATCGACTGTTTCTTGTCGCCCACGACAAAGATCGTCCGCTGCCGGTCGGCGCGGGCGCCGGTGCCGCTGGTGAATTCCTGCGACAGGCGTTCGATCAGGGTCCATTGCACCGGGCTGGTATCCTGCGCCTCGTCGACCAGGATATGGTCAATGCCACCGTCCAGCTTGAACAGGACCCAGTCGGCGACCTTGGGATCGTCCAGAAGGTCACGGCTGCGCAGGATCAGGTCGTCGAAATCCAGCATGCCGCGGGCCTCCTTGGCGGCGGCATAGGCGGGCAGGAAAATGCCCGTGAAACGGTGCAGAATCCGCGCTGTCTCCCGCGCCTGAAGGGCAAGGCGCGTGTCGCGGGCTTCTTCGACCCGGACCATCAGGGCATTCAGCGCATCGGTCAGGCCTGGGTTTGCCTCGCGCAGGGCCTTGGTTGGAAAAGACCCTATCTTGGCCGAGAATGGCGATTTTGCACTACTGCCGGTCAGAAAGACATCCTCGAGGATCGGCAGCGCCTGAAGCGAGGGAATGTCGGCCATCGTCAGCTTGACCGCCGCCTTCGCATCATTGGTGCTGCCTGCGGTCAGGATCGGCAGGAGGTCGGCCATCAACTGGGCTTCGCCCCCGAGGAAGACAGAGGTAACGAGCGACTGCGCAGACTCCTCCGGCCTCAGCCCGAAGAGCGCCGAGAGATCGGCCTCACTGACCGGGTTGGACAGACGATCCCGCTTGCCGACGATCTCCTGCGTCAGGCTTTCGAGGTCCTCGCCGGTGTAGTGCTCGGCAAGGTCATAAAGCGCCTGCGCATCAGGGCCGTTGGCGATTTTCTCGACCACTTCGGCGCGCAGGAGGGCGGCGGCGCGGTCTTCCATCTCGGTGAATTGCGGGCTGACCCCGGCCTCGAGCGGGAAACGCCGCAGGAGAGCGGAGCAGAACGAGTGGATCGTCTGGATCTTCAGCCCGCCGGGCGTTTCGATCGCCACCGCGAACAGGCGGCGCGCCTCGCGCAGGCGCTCGGGAGTGATCGGGCCGTCGATGCCCAGGTCGGTCAGGCGTGTTTCCAGAATGTCATCGGGTAGCATCGCCCATTCGCCCAAACGGTCGAACAAGCGGTTCTGCATCTCTGACGCCGCGGCCTTGGTGTAGGTCAGGCAAAGGATATTCTGCGGGTCTGTTCCAGCCAAAAGAAGCCGTGCAACCCGATCCGTCAGGACCTTGGTCTTGCCCGATCCGGCATTGGCTGACAGCCATGTCGAGCGGTCGGGGCGGGCGGCGTCGATCTGGCGCTGGGTGGCGTCGTCTACCATTTGCCCACCTTTTCCGGATCGGCCTCGTCGGTGATGTCCCATTCGCCGAAGCGGGCCAGCTGATCGTAGTCACCCGGCATGTCCTTGGTCTTCATCGCTCGGCGCGACAGGTATCCCTGACCCGGGTCCATGTAGCGGGTGATCAGGTCCTTGAGTTCCGCCCATGTCTGGCCGGTCGGGGCCTCTTCCAGCGGGGCGGGCACCTGTTTGGGCTCTCCGGTGAGGCCGATGAACACCGCCCTTTCGACAGGGCTGGGCGACAGCTCCCCGAACCCGGCGCGTTCGGCCAGCGCGGCCTCGAGCAAAAGCTGCTTTTCGAACGCCTTCTGCGACTTGGGCGAGGGGGGCGCGCCGGTCTTGTAATCGTAGATGTGCAGCCGCCCGCCCGTGTCGATGTCGATCCGGTCTGCCTTGGCCGTCAGGGTGAAATCGAGCGGCTCGACCTGCGCGCGCGCCATCTGCTCGAACGCGGTGGGCCGGGCCAGTGCGCGGCGGTCCGCCTCGGTCTCGATGAACCAGTCGGCGATACGCGCGATGCGGGCAAGCCAAAGTGCCCGCGCCTCGCCCCAAGGCACGCTTTTGGCGAGAACAGAGACGGTTTCCTGTGTCAGGTAGGCAGGTGTCAGGCTGTCGGGATCGTCCAGCGTGGCCTTGATGACATGCTCCAGCACATCGTGCAGCACCTCGCCGCGCAAGCGGGCATCGGGCAGTTTCATCAGCGGATCGAGCGGGCGCAGGCGCAGGATCTTGTCGGCATAGATCGCGTAGGGATCACGGATCAACTTTTCGATCCGTGTCACCGAAAGCTCTTTGGGCCGCGTGTGGACCGGCGGAATCGGCGCAGGGCGGCGGGCCGAGGGGGTGGGCGTCACGGCCTCGAGCGCTTCGGCGCGGGCCAGCGCGTCGTTGCCCCGCGAGGTCATGGCCGCCAATGCGTCGGTTCCGCCCTCTTCCGGCAATCCTTTCAGCAGGTTGGTCAGGCGATTCAGCCAGCGCGACGGCACGGTCTGGGCGTCGTCCGACCGGACCGAGCGCGTGATCCAGACCTCGGGCGTGGCGGTCGCGGCCTGCTGGAAATCATGGGCCGACAGGCCGATATTCCGCTCGGGCAGCAACAGGCCGGCCTGGCACCGCATGTCGCGGTTCAGCCACGGGTCGCGCGGCGGGATCTCGGGCCATGTTCCCTCGTTCAGCCCGGCAAGGATCATCAGGTCGGCACCCTGCACCCGCGCTTCCAGCGTACCCCAGATCAGGACGCGCGGATCGGTGCCGGTCTGGTTGCGGACCACCTCTCGCGAGAGGACGGCGTGAAACAGGTTGATATAGTCGATCGCCTGCATCGCCTGTGCATACTGCGCGTTTTCCGCAAGGTTAGAGACGCATTTCTCGGCCTCGATGCCGGCGTCCTCGTCCCACAGATGCAACGGCGCGTTCGCATCGGGCCCGCGAGAAATCGCCTCGGCCAGGGTGATATGACTGTCCACGATGGCGGTCAGCGGTCGCGCCTCTGGCGCGGCGTTGCCGAAAAAGCAGGCGCGCAGCCAACTAAGCCAGGTGTCAAGATAGGGATCGTCGGACCCGGCTGCAAAGGCGTCGAGCGTTTCCAGATCCGGCTCTGGCGGTCCATCGCGGCGCAGGTACAGTTCCAGCTCTCGCGTCAGCCGCAGGTGCATGCCGCGCGCGTCGCCCGCGTTGGTCAGCGGGTGTTTCAACAGCGTCAGCAGTTGCGCGGCATCCAGCGGCGCGTTCAGCATCTCGGCCACGTGGCGCAGGAACCGGCCCGGCGCGGAATGGTGCAGCGGCACGCCCGCGCTGTCATCGGGCCGTATGCCCCAACGGTCCAGCGCCGACGCGACACGGCGCGTCAGGGTCCGGTCGGGGGTGATCAGCGCCGCGGTCTGTCCGTGTTCGACCGCTTCGCGCAGGCGCATGGCGATGCAGAGCGCCTCCATCCGGGCCGAGGGGGCCGACAGCAGGGTGATCCCTTCGGTGGCGGGACCGATATCGCCTGCAAGCGAGGGCCCGTGCGACAGCCATTCGTCGGTCACCGGCGCGGGCCGCAAGGCAAGAGACATCAGGCGGTTGCGCTCGGGTGAAACAGGCGCTGTTCCGGGCCAGGGACGGATAATAGACGGCGTGGTGTCCAGATCGGACAGAAGCTGTGCGAACCGGAACTGCGGGTGATCCTCGCTGTTGCGGGGATCGTCCAGTCGTGCCCAGACATGATCGGGCTGGTCGACATCGAACCCCGGCAGCACGACGGCACCTTGGGGCAGTTGCGCGACCGTCTTCATCAACAGCCGGGTCGCGCCGCGGGACCCGGTGGAGCCCGCCAGGATGATCGGGTGATCGGGCGGTTGGTCCTGCCAGAGCCGCGCATAGGTCTCGATGACGAGGCGCTGGCGCGTTTCGACATCGGGCGAGTCGCCGCTGGCCTCGAAATAGGGACTGAGTATGCCCAGAAACGTCTTGATCCGCGCCCAGTGACCGGATTGATCGCCGGTATCTATGGCGGTGATGTCCTCCGGCACGACGCCTTCGCCATGCATTTCGTCCATCAGCCGGGCCAGGCTGTCCGACAGATCGTACAGCGCGGCGCGTGGCGCAAGATCGGGCTCCTGTTCCAGCAGGGCGGACACCACGGTGATCAGTTCCAGCCGCCGACGCAGGGGCGGCATCGGCTCGGGGATATGGGCAAGTCCCAGGGTTTCGCCGAAATCGGTGACAAGGCTGATCCGCGGTAGAAGCAGCGCCGGACCCTGATCGAACAGCGCCCGGATGCGCCGGGCCATGCGGCGGGTGTTGACGATCAGATGCACCCGCGCCAGCGCCTCGGGCGGCTGGCCGTCATAGGCGGCCAGAAGGCCGCGCACCAGCTCCCGGGGAAAGTCCGCGCCAAGCGGCATGCCGAAGACGCGCGGGGTGTCGAGCGGCTCAAACATGGGCATTGTGCAGCATGGCCTCGGCCAGCTTGATACCTTCGGGCGTACCGACGTCGCACCATTTGCCGGGATAGGTCACGGCATGAAGGCGGCCCTCCCGCAGCATCCGGTTCCAAAGGACATTGAGGGAAAAGGCAGGTTCGGCAATCGTGGAAAGACCGTCGGTCTTGAGGATCTGCAGGCCAGTGTAGACGACGCCCGGGCCACGGCTGGCGCGGCCATCGGTTTCGATCACGAAGTCGCCCGGGCCTGCATGGCCAATGGCGTCTTCGCGCGGGATACACAGCAAAAGCGCGTCCATCTGTGCCGGGTTCCACGTGGCGGCAAGCTGCGCCAGCGGGTTGGGGCCGGACCAGACGGAATCGGTGTTCATGGTAAAGACCGGGGTGTCACCAAGCAGCGGCAGCGCCTTTCGCAGGCCGCCGCCGGTTTCAAGGATGTCGGGCTGTTCGTCCGAGATCCGGATATTCCTCCCGGCAAGGTGGGCCGCGATCTGGCCCGGCAGGTAGTGCGTGTTCACCACGGTGCGCGCAGGCCCGTATGCTCCCACGAGATCGAGTGCGTGGTCGATGAGCGGCTTGCCCGCCACCTCGACAAGCGGTTTGGGCCGGGACGCGGTCAGCGCGCCCATCCTCGTGCCGAATCCGGCGGCAAAAAGCATCACTGCGTCAGGGGCGTCGCGCATTTTGATTTCAGCTTTTCAAGGAGAGAAGGATCAGGCGCCGGCAGTCGGTCGGCCAGCATGGCCTGTAGCGGGGCAAGCGCGGGATGCGCAAGGTCGCGCTTCAAAAGGCCCCAGACCCGGGGGATCAGGTCGATGTAATGCGCCTTGCCGTCGCGGATGCAAAGCCGGGCAAAGACGCCGAGGATGCGCAGGTTGCGCTGGGCGCCAAGCACGGCATAGGCGGTCGCGAACGCGTCCGGGTTCTGGCCGGTCTGCAGCGCGTAGCGGTCGCGCATCCGCTGCTCCAATTCGGGCGGAACGTCGCGGCGGGCATCCTGCAACAGCGAGACGAGGTCATAGGCGCGGTGGCCCAGCATCGCATCCTGAAAGTCGAGCAGCCCGACGCGGGCGATGCTTTTGCGGTCGGGCAGCCACAGCAGGTTTTGGGCGTGGTAGTCGCGTTGAATCAGGACGTCGCAAGTGCCGGCATGTTCGGCCAGCAGGTCGTGCAGGCAACGCTCGACGTCGGATCGTGCGGAGGTGTCGGCATCGTCCGTTGCGCCGGGGATGTACCAGTCGAAGATAAGGGACGATAGGGCGCTGGCGGTCGTCGCGTCATAGGTGGCGAGACCGGCGGGTGGGGTCTGGGCGTGCAGATGCACAAGCACGTCCGTCGCGGTGGAATAGAGACTGTTTTCAAGGTCCGGATTCCGCGGGATGATGCTGGCGAACAGCGCATCGCCAAGGTCCTCGAGCAAAAGGAACCCGGCGTCTTCGTCGCGGTCGAGAATGCGCGGCGCGCTCAGGCTGATGCTTGCCAGGTAGTCAGCGATGCGGACAAAGGGGCGCACATCCTCGCCCTTTTCCGGGGGGGCATCCATCAGCACGGCACGTTCCGCGTTCGACGGGCGGATCAGGCGCAGGTAGCGCCGGTTCGAGGCGTCGCCCGCGAGAAACGAGACCACCGCATCGCCCCAGCCTGCCCGCTCGATGAAGGCGCCGATCTGTGTGTCGCGGTCGCTCATGTGGAAAACTCCCCTGCCCGGTCATCCCATCGCGGATCGCGCCAGGTGATGTCAAGAACCCGCTGATCGGGGTCGTCATGCGGCGCGAAATCGAGCGAGAGCGCGTGGTCCGGTGCAAGATCGCCAAGCCGGTCGGGCCATTCGATCAGCGTGACGCTGTCCTCGAAGGCCTCCAGCAGTCCAAGCTCGATCACTTCGCCGGGTGAGGACAGACGGTAAAGATCGGTATGCCAGATTTCGAACACGCCCCCGTCATAAGTCTGCACGAGGGTGAAGGTGGGCGATGGCACATCCTCGGGTTCGGGCAGAAGAGACTGGATCAGGCTGCGCGCGAAATGCGTCTTTCCGGCGCCGACCGGACCGTCGAGCAACAGCACGTCGCCGGGCCGAAGGACGGCCCCGATGCGCCGGGCCAGAGTGGAGGTGGCGTCGGGGCCGGGAAGGGTGAGGTGCAGGCTGCGGGCGGGCATGGCACGACACTACACCGCCGGGTCTGACCTGCAATACAAAGCGCGCGTCAACGTCCAGCTTTTGCCACCGGGCCGGGCACATTGCCCTTGGCCATCAGGGTGATGATCGATGAATTCCCCGGCAGGTGCCCGACTTGACAGGACACAGGCGTTCCATCCGGCGCGGTGACGGAGTCCGAGAGCGTGGCGCGATCCAGCACCGCCTGTTCGACCCGTTCCCAGAACGCGCCCGGCAGGGCCTGTCGGCTGACCGACAGGAAATCCTGCAATGTCATGTCCGCGAAGGACGCGTCGGGATCGACCCCGAGCATTTTCCGGCAGGCCAGGTTGCACAGGGTCACGATGTTGTCCGGGCCAAAGACCACCTTGGCCTGATCGCTGGCGTCCAGCACGGCCTCTCGCAGGGCGATCTGGCTGTGAAAGTGCCGCGCCAACGACACGTTGTCGGTGATATCCTCGAACAGGAATGCGATGGCGCCGTCCGGGTGCGGCCGCCCGGTGACGCGGTACGTCACGCTGTTGGGCAGGTGCCAGTCCTCGAGGTAGAGGCCCCCGGCGGCGGTGCTGATCATATCCTCGATCTGTTTTCGCCACGTGTCATAGTTTTTGGGTTTCGGAAGCACGCGGTTGTCGCGCAGGCTGTCGAAGAATTGCATCAGCGGGGGCTGCGACGACAGGAAAGGGGCTGGCAGCCCGGTCAGGTCCAGCAGCGCGGGGTTGAAAAGCGCCAGCTGGCGGTTCCGGTCAAAGACGGCAAGGCCGGTTGTCAGGTTCGCGAAGATCTTGGTCAGGGTCTGGATAAACTCGCGGCGCACGGTTTCGGCATTGGTGACCCGGGTGATGTCGGTGGCGAACACGGCGCGGATATCGCACGCCGTCACATGCTCGACCTCAAAGACACGGTCCTGCGCGTCAAGGTGGACCCGCGTCGGGCCACTTGCCCCGGTGGCAGCCGCGACGAGCTGCTCTGCCGCCGCGTCGGGATAATCGGCGAAAGCGGCATTCTGCCAGATCGTTTTGCCGTCGCCGCCCAGCATGCGCACGGCACAGGGTGCATGATCGAACACCGTCTGCACCTTGTCGAAGGCGGCGCCCGGTGGCGGGAGCGTGGCGGGCTCGTTTACCTCGACCCGCTCGGCACCGTCATGCCGCGAGAGGGTCAATGACGCATGATCGCCGCGCGTCGTCGCTTGCAGGTCGCGGATTTCGCCGTTTTCCAGCTCGCTCAGGGAGCCGGGAAGCGGGCCAAAGCGGTTGTCCAGCCAGTGCCGCAGGTCCGACCAGTGATCAATCTCGCCCCAGCCCGGGCCCGGCAGCGTAACGGGTCCGGTATCCTGCGATGTCAGGGTGTCGTCATGAAAAAGAAAGCTGATGGACCGCACGTCTTTGTCGGCATCACGGGACGTGGCCGGCTGCCACGACCGGCCCAGCACCCACAAGACCAGCAGCGAGACCACCGCGGACACTGCGAGTGCCAGTGCAAGCGAGAAAGGCGAGAGGCCGGCCATGCAACGTATCCTGATCCAGTTAGCGCCAGCATGAGCCCCCAAGGTTAATGTGTCGTTAACGAAGCCGCGCGTCAGGTCTCGATCAGCTGGTTGTCACCCAATGATTGCCGTCCCTGGCGGGTGTCTTCCTCCAGCCTTGCGCGTGGCCAGGACACCTCGACAAAGGCGCCGGTGCGGTCGGAAAAGCCTTCGCGCTTGCGAAACGAGTCGCTGCCATTGGCAAAGACCAGATCGGCGCCGGAGCGCTCCAGCAGCGTCTTGGCGATAAACAGCCCCAGCCCCATCCCCTCGTATCCCGGGCGCAGTGGATCGGGGCGCGTGAAACGGCGACGCATGAATGGCTCCCCGATGCGGCCAAGGAATTGCTGCGGATAGCCGCGGCCGTCATCCATGATCCGCACGGTGATGGCTGAATCGTTCCACTCACTGTCGATCCAGACACTGTTCCTGCTAAAATCGACCGCATTCTGGATGAGATTGCGCAAGCCGTGGATGACCTCGGGCCGGCGCAGGATGGTGGGCTGCGGCCCGGCATGGGCGATGTCGGCGACGATCTCGAAGCGGATGTCCTTGCCCCGGTCGAGATGCGGCTCGGCGGCCTCTTCCAGCACGGCCGAAAGCGGCGCGCGGCGCAGGTGCAGGTCGTCCTTGCCCGCGCGCCCCATGGACCGCAGGATGTCGCGGCAGCGGTCGGCCTGTTCACGGATCAGGAGCGCGTCGTCGCGCAGGTCGGGATGGTCGTCCAGTTCCTCGGCCAGTTCCGCGCTGGTCAGCTTGATCGTCGCCAGGGGCGTGCCCAACTCATGCGCCGCCGCAGCCACCACGCCGCCCAGGTCGGTCAGCTTCTGTTCGCGGGCCAGCGCCATTTGTGTCGCCTGCAACGCCTCGGACATCGCGTACATTTCCGAGACGATCCGGCGGGAATAGACACCCAGGAACACCACCGCGATCAGGATCGCGATCCAGTTCCCGAAAAGGAACAGGTCGGGAATGAACAGCCGTTCGCCCGTTTGCGTGGTCAAGGGCATGTAGAACCGCGTCAGCAGCGACGTGATGAGGATCGCCGCGCCGCCGAGGAAGATCGTCGACCCGGCCGTCAGCGCCGAGGCCGACACGGTCACCGGCCCCACGATCAGGATAGAGAACGGATTGTGCAGCCCGCCCGTCAGGTAGAGCAGCGCGCTGAGTTGCAGCATGTCGAACAGGACCACCAGCAGCGTCTCGCGCTGGCTGAGGCGCTTGTTTTCGGGAAAGATGAAATAGGCCGTGACGTTGGAGATGATCGACAGGCCGACGACGAAATAACACAGGCCGAAGGCGAGGCTGAGCCCCAGCACGTATTGCGCCACCAGGAGCGCGGCCAATTGCCCGGTCACCGCCCACCAGCGCAGCATCACCAATGTGCGCAGCGGAACCGATTGCCGGCCCGAGCTGAACTCCTGCGGGGTCACGTGGGTGTTTGCCATGCGTGATCTTGTCTCTCTTTCCTTCGGCGAAGGGTGGCTTTAGATGTGCCACAGGCAAGCGGATAATCCTAGCGAGGTGACAGGCATCATGACACGAGTTTACGCGATTCTTGCAGGTGTGGCCGTTATCGTGCTGCTGGGTGTGACCTATTTCGTCACGCAACGGGGCGGCGAAGGCGATGACCAGTTCGCCCAATGTCGCGGCGGTGCGGTAGCCGGTGGAGCCGGCGCCATCGGCGGGCCCTTCACGCTGGTCAGTGAAACCGGTGAGACGGTGACCGAAGAGGACGTGATCGACAAGCCGGCACTGATCTATTTCGGCTATACCTTCTGCCCCGATGTCTGCCCCATCGACAACGCACGCAACGTGGCCGCCGTGGAAATGCTGGAAGAGCGCGGCGAGGACGTGAAGCCGGTTTTCATCACCGTCGACCCCGAGCGTGACACGGTCGACGTGATGCGCGAGTTCACCGACGCCTTTCACCCCGATCTGCTTGGCCTGACGGGAAGCGAGGAGCAGGTGAAGACGGCGACCACTGCCTACCGCGCGTTTTCGTCCAAACAGGATAGCGACGACCCGGATTACTACCTCGTGGATCACTCGACCTTTACTTATCTCACCCTGCCCGAGCACGGATTTGTCGAGTTTTTTCGGCGGGATGACACCGCCGAGGCTATGGCGGACCGTGTCCAGTGCTACTTAGATGCCAGTTGACCCTGCGATAGTTTGACGCATGATCAGGGGCGCGCTACATCTGAAGTCGCGAGCGGGAGGAGACTTGCACAATGGCGGAACACGCGGAGCTCGGAGCCGACAGGACATTGCTGCTTGTCGATGACGACGAACCCTTTCTGAGACGCCTTGCAAAGGCGATGGAGAAGCGAGGCTTCGAAGTCGAGATGGCGGGCTCCGTTGCAGCGGGACAGGCGATTGCCACGGCGCGCCCACCGGCCTACGCGGTGTGCGATCTGCGGCTGGAGGATGGCAATGGCCTCGACGTGGTGGAAACCATTCGCGAAAAGCGTCCCGACAGCCGGGTCGTGGTGCTGACCGGCTATGGCGCGATTGCCACCGCCGTCGCGGCAGTCAAGATCGGGGCGACGGATTACCTGTCGAAACCGGCGGATGCGACGGACATCACCAACGCCTTGTTGGCCAGTGACGACGAAATGCCGCCGCCACCGGACAACCCGATGAGCGCGGATCGCGTGCGCTGGGAGCATATTCAGCGGGTCTATGAGCTGTGCGACCGGAATGTCAGCGAGACGGCGCGGCGGCTGAACATGCACCGCCGGACCTTGCAGCGGATCCTGGCGAAACGCTCACCGCGATAAGTCATACCGCTTGCAAATGCGGTCGACGGTCGTGCCGTCGGCCAGCACTGTGTCGGGCAGGCGCCTGCAATCCTCGAACCCCTTGCTTTGATAATAGGTCAGGCCACTGTCGTTGTCGGCGCGGATCGTGGCGTTGATCCATTTGTATCCGATGCGTCTGGCGCGCCGCTTGGTGGCCTCGAACAGTTTCGAGCCGATGCCGAGGCCGGTCTGGCCCAGCCGGACGAAGGTGGCGATATCGGCGGCCTCGGGCGGCAGGTCGGGATGCGGGCCGATATGCTGAAAGCCCAGCACCTGCGCCGCGTCGTCCTCGGCCAGGATCCATGCGTTCAGGCCGGGATAGAGCAGCATTTCGGCCTGCATCTCTTTTGGAGTGATGGACGTCGTCCGGGCCGTGGTGCCGCCCTTGGCGATGATCCGGTTCAGCAGTTCCGCCATCTGGCGGGCGTCGAGCGGATTGGCCTGACGAACTTGGATCATTCGGTCAGGCGCATCAGCTCTGCATGGCGGGCGGTGTAATCGGCGCGGGCCTCCATCGGCGGGCGCAGCACGATGTGCAGACCGTCGATGATATCAGCCGGGGGCGTGCCGAAGAAACGGGTCGCCTCGGCCTCTGAAAAGCCGGCGATTGTCGTGGCCTCCATCCAGGCGCTGATCTTGTCGGCCTTCTTGATCGTCTTCTTGACCTGCATCGGGATCGCCGCGGGCAGGCCAAACCGCAGATGCACCGCCGCCGCCAGTCGCTTGTCGAGTTCGTCATAGGCCGGCCCAACGGCATTTTTCACGGGCGAGATCATGTCACCGATCACGTATTCCGGTGCGTCATGCAGCAGCGCGGCCAGTTGCCATTTTGGGTCCGGACGCGGGTTCAGGCGGGAATAGAGCCTTTCCACCAGCAACGAATGCTCGGCCACCGAATAGGCAAAATCGCCGTTTGTCTGCCCGTTCCAACGCGCGACGAAGCTGAGCCCATGGGCGATATCCTCGATCTCGATATCGACGGGCGTCGGGTCCAGAAGGTCGAGACGACGACCGGACAGCATCTTTTGCCAGGCACGGGGAGGTGGCACGGGGGGGCTCCGTTACTACAGGGTTTGTTCATGGTTTATGCATCGGATGGCCGAATTGCAAAGCATTGCTGGCACGTCCGATGTGCCACATTCCTGCCACATTTCCGCCGCACACTGGCCGCATCGCATCACTGCTGCCAACGATGTCGGGCTTATGAGGCAAAAAACAATCGAGAACTGCCCCGCATCGACGTGATCGCGACCATAGACAGGGTATGTCCGAACTGCTGCGGCGTGCCCCTGATAGACCTGTAAAAGGAGCTTGAGATGATCAGGCAACTCTCAGCGGTCGGGGCAGCATTGGGCGCATTTGCCATCGGCACGCCCGCCATCGCCGCGCAATGTGCAGAGCGCGAGACGGTCGTGGAGCGGCTCGCCGTCCATTACGACGAACAGCCCACCGCCGCCGGCCTGCAGACCACGGATGACAGCCAGGCGCTGGTCGAGGTGTGGTCCTCGCGCGAAACCGGAACCTTCACCGTGATGATGACCAGGCCCGACGGCATGACATGCATCGTGGCCACCGGCACCGACTGGCACCAGCAGGGGCCAGACGCGCATATCCTGGGATCGGCCAGCTAAATCCGGTTCCGGTCGAACCGTTCCGAGCCTTGTGCAAAGGCTTCGTCTTCTCGTGGGTACGAAAGCCCTGCAACCGGCACATCTCGCTGGAAAGACTCCGTTTTCGGCAAAAAAGCGCCGCCCTGCGCCCCGCCGGGCGGCATTTTCGATTCCGCCGGGAACTATCCTGATGCGGGCTTGGTTGAGGCGGCATAACGCAAAGGAGGAAGATCCAATGTATAAGACACTGACAACTTCTGTTGCCGCCATCGCCCTGATGACCGGCGCAACGTTCGCCCAATCCGAAGCGGATGCCGAAGGCACGCTGACGACCGAGCAATCGGCCGAAGTCGAGAGCCAGGACACCTCGGAAGAGCTTGAACAGAGCGCCGAGCAGACCGGCGATGCTGTTGAAGACGCGGCGGAAGACACAGCACAAGCTGTTGAAAACACCGCAGAAGACGCAGCCGAGGGTGCCGAGGACATGGCCGAAGGCGCAGCCGACGCGACCGAAGAAGCAGCCGATGATGTTGCGGAATCGACCGATGAGGCCGCTGACGACATGACGGACAGCGACGTTGCTGCTGACACCGAGACCGATGCAGCTACCGAGTCGTCGGACAACATGGCTGCCGACACCGAGATGAATGCTGAAGAAGGCAACGACGTCACCAGCACCGAGGGTGGCATGGACAGCAGCTTCAGCGGCATGCTGGTCGGCGACATCCTTGGCCAGAACGTGACCACGCAAGCCGGCGAAGATGTGGGCGAGATCGACTACATCGTGCGCCAGGGTGAAGACCTTGCTGCCGTGATCGGCATCGGTGGCTTCCTTGGGCTGGGCGAATACACCGTCGCCATCCCGCTGGAAGAATTCTCGATGGCCCCCGAAGGCGAAGGCATGATGCTGAGCTCGTGGACCGAAGAAGAGCTGAAAGCACAGCCTGAATTCGACGAGACCGGCGTGGAAGGTCTGGAAGACGACGTGCCGCTCGACAGCGCGATGTAAATCGTACCCTGCAGCGTTACGCAGGACGCCGGGCGCCCCTTGACGGGGGCGCCCGTTGTCGTTTCCGGCATCGCCCCGGCGCATTCGTGCGCTCCGTGGAAAAGCCGCGAGAATTCCCTTTGTCGAGCAACGGTATGTGGCTATCCTGCGCGAGGCTTTTGCGCCGGAACTGAAAACACACCCCGGTGGAATGCCGGGACAGGTGGGAGAAGACTTTATGGGACGCCGTGATGAATTGATTGCAAAATACGCAGACGATTTGAAAACCAAATGCGGGATGACCCCGGACATGGACCTTTTGACCAAGGTCACGATCGGCTGCGGGCCGGCGATTTACGATGCCGATGCCGCGACCGTGGCCGCGGGGCAAGAGCACGAGTTGGAGACGGTGAAGGACAACTTCCTGATCAAGAAGCTGGGTCTGTCCGACGGGCCGCAACTGATGGATGCGATCAACCAGTGCATCGAGACCTACGGCAAGTCCGAGCGCAACAAGTACCGAGCGGTGATCTACTACATGCTGACCAAGCACTTCGGCAAAGAAGCGGTCTATCGCTGAGACCGGCAAGACCCGAATGAAACGCCCGCCCCCAGTGGTGGGCGTCTTGCGTTCAGGGCGACTTTTTGAAGAGGTCGGCCAAGGTTTTCAGCTGTCAGATCGCCCGCGTTGCGTGCCCGAAATGCTTTATCCGAGCGCGGATCTTCACCGCATCAAAGCCCCGGCGTTCTATTCGGGAACCGTCGGTTGAATCAGGACCGACAGGGGACCGCCGCGCGGGCGTTCCTTGTTGAAGTCGATCTCGGATTCGATGTGGCGCAGGTGCATGTCGACCATGGACTGCGCTGTCGCCTCGTCGCGGTTGACGATGCTTTCGACGATCCTGGAATGCTCGTCATCGTCACACAGGCTGGCGCGATTGGATCCGTATAGCCCGATGATCAGTGAGGTTCGCATGGTCAGTTCGGACAGATATTTTTCCAGCACGCCGTTGCGGCCGATCCGGCCCAGCAACATGTGAAAGGCGCGTGAGGCGCGAATCGCCCGGGACCTGTCGTTGGCGCTGCGCACGCGGTCTTCTTCCTCCAGATGGGCGCGCAGCGCGGTCAGGTCGGTGGCGTTGGCATTGCGCACGACGTTGCGGATGATCGTGGCCTCGATCGCGCGCCGGGCCTGGAATACGTCGCGCGCCTCGGCTTCGGACGGGGTGGCGACGAAAGCGCCGCGATTGGGGATCAGATCGACCACCTGATGCGCGGCAAGGGTCGCCAGCGCACGGCGTACATGCGCGCGATTGCAGGAAAAAAGATCGCAGAGCGCCTGTTCCCCCAGCTTGGTCCCCGCCTGAAGGCGCTGATCCGCGACCGCGTCCAAAACATGTTCGACGATCATCAATTCTGGATTTTCGGACATCGGATCACCGCAATTCAGCCTGTGTCGAAAGGTGCCATTATTCCCGACAAAATTCGACCGCAAAAATTATCTATTTAGATTGTTAACAATTTATGTTATCTAAAGTGCAGATCAAGTGGAGGAGCACATGAAAATCGCCGTCATCAACCCGAACGCCACGGTCAGCATGACAGACAAGATCGCAGCGACGGCGCGGTCGGTCTGCGCGCCGGGCGTGGAAATCGAGGCGCGCACCGGAATCGGCGCGCCGGTCAGTATCGAAGGCCATTACGACGAGGCGATGGCAATGCCCAAGCTTCTGGATCAGGTCCGCGACGCCGAAGCCGGACATGCCGATGCCATCGTCGTGGCCTGTTTCGACGACCCGGGCCTGGGGGCGTGCCGCGAGATCGCGACCGGCCCGGTGGTGGGGCTGTGCGAGGCGGCGGTGAAGGCCGCCAGCATGATCGCCACGTCTTTCAGCGTGATCACCACGCTGCCCCGTTCCGCCCCGATCATCGAGGAGTTGGTGCGGCGCTATGGGCTGGATCACCAGTGCCGCAAGGTGCGCTCGGCGGCGATTCCCGTGCTGGCACTGGAAGAGCCCGGATCGAATGCCCGCCTTCTGGTGCGCGACGAGATCCTGCGCGCGATCGAGGAGGATCGCTGCGAGGCCGTGGTGCTGGGCTGTGCCGGTATGTCCGATCTGGTGGAATGGCTGTCGGAGGAGACAGGCATTCCGGTGATCGACGGTGTCTCGGTGGCGACGAAATTCGCCGAGGCGCTGGTCGGCGCGGGGCTGAAAACAAGCAAGATCGGAGCCTACGCCACACCCAACCCGAAATAACAGACAACTGGGAGGAGACAGATGACAATTTCGGATACAAACGAGGGCGTTATGCCCCAGGAAGACCACGTACCCCATGCAATCGACAAGAAGGGCCTGGGCGAGGAATCGCTGGCCCCGCAGGAGACCCGGATCATGGATCCCTGGTCGTACCTGTTCGCGTGGCTGGGCGGCTGCGTGTCGATTGGCACCTTTACCATCGGGTCGGGCCTGGTGGGCACGCTGAACCTGCTTCAGGTTTTTCTGGCCATCGCCATCGGCTGCACCGTCATCGGCGTTGCGCTGATGATCAACGGGGCGGCAGGCCACAAGTACGGCATTCCGATGATGGTGCAGGTGCGCTCCGCCTTCGGGTTCACCGGCTCGCGCATTCCCGCGCTGGTGCGGTCGGTTCCGGCCATCGTCTGGTTCGGCTTTCAAAGCTGGATCGGTGCCGGGGCGCTGAACCTGGTGAGTGAAACGCTGTTTGGCTATTCCAACATCGTCGTGTTCTTCATCGGCTTCCAGTTCCTGCAGATATTCCTGTCGGTCCTCGGGTTCCATGGCATCAAGTGGCTGGAAAACATCGGCTCGGTCTTCATCATCGGATCGCTGATCTACATGTTCGTGTCGGTGATCGGCAAATACGGCGAGGAGATCAGCACGAACCTCGTGAATGTCGAAGGCACCTGGGGCGCGCCGTTCTGGGGGGCGACAATGCTGTTCCTCGGGATCTACGCGACGATGATGCTGAACGTGTCGGACTACTCGCGCGAATTGCGCCGTTCCGTCGGGCGCACGCGGCAGGTGGTGATCTATGCCAACTCGATCCTGCCCGCGACACTGTTCATGGGTCTGATCGGGCTGATGGTGTCGGGTGCGACCGGCGAGGTGGACCCGATCCGCGTGTTCTCGAACGCGGTGGACAACAAGCTGTTGCTGGTCATCACGTTGCTGTTCATCGCCTTTGCGCAGGTGACGACCAACATTCTCAACAACGTGGTGCCGCCGGCCTATGCGCTGATGGATGTGTTCAAGCTGAACTACAAGACGTCGGCTGTGCTGGTCGGGTTGCTGGCCTTCGCCACCTTCCCGTGGGAACTGGTCAAGGACGAGTCCGCCGCCGGTCTGAACCTGTTCATCCAGACCTACAGCGCCTTCCTCGGCCCGATCTTTGCGATCCTGGTGGTGGATTATTACGTGCTGCGCCGGCAGGTGCTGGACCTGGACAAGCTTTACGACGAGACCGGTGACTACAAGGGATTCAACCCGGCGGCGCTGATCGCGATGGCCGTGGGGATTGCCGCGGCTCTGACCTTTTCGTCGGTTTCGTGGTATGCAAGCCTCATCCCGGCGGGGCTGACCTATTACCTGCTGATGCGGCACATGCCCGCCGCGCGCCGGTTCCTCGACGGCTGAGGCACGCATATTGCCCGGAAGGGGCCGCGCGCCGGCCCCTTCCGCCCGTCCGCCGCTGACGCGTGCCCGGACAGATTTCAACAAAGGAGCAGACATGACCCGCTATCCCCGTGACATGCGCGGCTACGGCGCGACGCCGCCGGACCCGCGCTGGCCCGATGGTGCGAAGATCGCCGTTCAATTCGTGCTGAACTATGAGGAGGGCGGCGAGAACTGCGTTCTGCATGGCGACGCGGCCTCGGAGGCGTTCCTGTCGGATATTCCCGGCGCGGTGCCGTGGCCGGGCCAGCGTCACTGGAACATGGAGTCGATCTATGAATACGGCGCGCGGGCCGGGTTCTGGCGCTTGCACGACCTGTTCACAGGGGCGGGTATTCCGCTGACGATCTATGGCGTCGCGACCGCGCTGGCGCGCAGCCCCGAACAGGTGGCGGCGATGACCGGCGCCGGCTGGGAGATTGCCAGCCACGGCCTGAAGTGGATCGACCACAAGGACATGCCCGAACACGAGGAGCGCGCGGCAATCGCCGAAGCGGTGCGCTTGCATACCGAGGTGGTCGGCGAACGGCCGCGCGGCTGGTACACGGGCCGGTGCAGCGTCAACACCGTGCGCCTTGTCGCCGAGGAAGGCGGGTTCGACTATATCTCGGACTGCTATGACGACGATCTGCCCCACTGGCGCGAATTCTCCCGGCGCGATCAACTCATGATCCCCTATTCGCTGGAAACCAACGACATGCGCTTTGCCGCCACGCCTGGCTGGGTGACGGGCGGCGATTTCGAGACCTACCTGAAGGACACGTTCGACACGCTTTATGCCGAGGGCGCGGCGGGCGCGCCGAAGATGATGACGGTGGGGCTGCATTGCCGCCTGATCGGCCGCCCCGGCAAGATCGCCGGGTTGCGCCGTTTCATCGAGCATGTGCAGCGTCACGATGCCGTCTGGTGCCCGCGCCGCAGCGACATCGCGCGGCATTGGGCCGCCACCCACCCCCACCATCGCCAGGAACGCCCCAGCGCGATGAAAGAGGGACGTTTCATCCAGGTGTTCGGACCGACGCTTGGCGCGGGCAAGTGGCTGGCCCCGCGGGCCTGGGCACTGGAACTTGGGCCGGGCCATGACAGCGCCATCGGGTTGCACAATGCCTTTTGCCGCGCCTTGCGCAGCGCCTCTGACGCGGAGCGTGCGGCGTTGGCGCAAGAGCTTGCCGGGACGGCGCAGTCCGCGACGGTCGGCGCGGGCGGGGATGATCCCGGAGCGGCGACAGACGCGCGCGCCGTCGACCGTGCCTGCACGGCGTATGAAACCGCGCTTCTGCGGCGCCTGCGAGAGTTGCTGCCATGAGCGGCCCGCGCATTCAGGCCGCTCCATTGACGGCAGAGGCCTTTGCCCCGTTCGGCGACGTGATCGAGGCTCGGGGCGCGCCCGATATCATGATAAACCAGGGTCGCTGTGGCCGGTTCCACGACCGCGCGCGGCTCGATTTCGGAGACGAGGGCCGCGCCGGGCTGAGCCTGTTCGACGCCGAGGCGGAAACCCTGCCCGCCAGCCTCGGGATGATGGAGCGTCACCCGCTGGGAAGCCAGGCCTTCGTGCCGATGGATCCCGTGGCGATGCTGATCTGCGTGGCCCCGGATGCGTCGGGCCGCCCCGGCGAACCGCGCGCCTTTCTCAGCCAGCCCGGACAGGCGGTGAACCTGCTGCGCGGCGTCTGGCACGGCGTCCTGAACCCGATCGGCGGGCCGGGCCGGTTTTTGGTGATCGACCGGATCGGACCGGGCGACAACCTTGAAGAACACTGGTTCGAGCAACCTTTCACAGTCCAGGGAGACCTGTCATGAGCGACCGCACCTATGCCTATCCCGAGGGCGGGTTGCCGCCCCAGAGTCAGCTGCTGACCGGCCGCGCGGTGTTTACCGAGGCCTATGCGGTGATCCCGCACGGCACGATGAGCGATATCGTGACCAGCAAGCTGCCGTTCTGGGACAAGGCCCGGTTCTGGGTATTGGCGCGGCCCCTGTCGGGCTTTGCCGAGACATTCTCGCAATATATCGCCGAGGTGCAGCCCGGCGGCGGCAGCGACCGGCCCGAAACCGAAGCAGGGGTCGAGGCGGTGCTGTTCGTCGTCGACGGGACGCTGCGGCTGACGCTGGATGGCGTGGCGCACGAAATGGCTCCCGGCGGATACGCCTACATCCCGCCCGATACGGACTGGCAGCTGAGGGTACCGGGCGCGGCGCCGGCCCGGTTTCACTGGATACGCAAGGCGTATCAGGCGGTTGACGGGATCGACGCGCCCCCGGCGCTGGTTACCAACGAGGCAGATGTCGCACCGACCGCGATGCCCGACACCGACGGCCGGTGGGCCACCACCCGGTTCGTCGATCCCGACGACCTGCGCCACGACATGCATGTGACCATCGTCACCCTGCAGCCGGGCGCAGTGATCCCGTTTGCCGAAACCCATGTCATGGAACACGGGCTTTACGTGTTGCAGGGCAAGGGGGTCTATCGGCTGAACCAGGACTGGGTCGAGGTGGAGGCCGGCGATTTCATGTGGTTGCGCGCGTTCTGCCCGCAGGCCTGCTATGCCGGGGGGCCGGAGCCGTTCCGCTATCTTCTTTACAAGGACGTGAACCGGCACATGCCGCTCGCGCCCGGGGCCTTGGGTCACTTGCCGCGCTGAGCGGCGCATCCCGGCAGCGGTAGTCGACACGCCGCCGGGCCAATTCAAAAAACAATAATGATGTCGATGGACAGAGAGGACACCATGACTGCAATCGATAACAACCACGGCCATGCCGGGTCCACGCTGGACCCGGAAGGCAACACGCTTCAGCCGGTCAAGCCCGGGGAAAAGACCTGGGGATGGTTCGCGATCTTCAACGTCTGGGCCAACGACGTTCAGTCGTTGTTCGGCTATTCGCTGGTGGCGTCGCTGTTCATCTCCTACGGGGTCAGCGGCTGGACCGCCTTTGCCGCGCTGATCGCCGCGGGGCTGTTCACCATGTGGATGGTCAACCTGTCCGGTGCGCCGGGCGAGAAATACGGCATCCCCTATCCCGTGTTGGCCCGCGCCAGCCTTGGCACCGGCGGCGCGCGCCTGCCCGCGGTCCTGCGGGCGACGGTCGCGGTGTTCTGGTACGGTGTGCAGGTCTACTTTGCCTCGACCGCGGTTGCGTTGCTGATCCGGTCCCTGACCGGGATCGAGGCCGGGGGCGCGGAGGTTCTGGGCCTGACCGGAATCGACTGGCTGTCGTTTTTCATCGTCTGGGCGTTTCACATCGTGATTTTCTGGCGTGGCATGAACTGGGTCGAGACCTTCCTGAACATCGCCGGGCCCTTCGTCTATCTGGTGATGATCGGCCTGCTGATCGTGCTTTGGCAACGCGCCGACGGCAAGCTGCTGGACGCGACCGCCACGATCTTTGCCAATCCGGATGCGACCTTCTTGACCGAGTTCAACGGCTTCGTCGCGATCGTCGGCACGATGGTGGCCTATTTCGCCGCGGTGATGATCAACTTCAGCGATTTCTCGCGCTATTCGCGCGACAAGCGTTCGATGGTGCTGGGCAACCTGGTGGGGCTGCCGTTCAACATGATCCTGTTCTCGGCGCTGGCCCTGCTGACCACCGCGGGGGCGGCTGTCGTCTTTGGCGAGGAGATCACCAACCCCAGCGTTATCGTCGAGCGCACGGATAGCGTGCTGCTGGGGGTCATCGCCGCGCTGACCTTCTTTGCGGCCACGGTCGGGATCAACCTTGTCGCCAATTTCATCCCGGCGGTGAATGGCATCGCCAACCTTGCACCGGAAAAGATCAGCTTTCGCAAGGCGGGGCTGATCACCTCGTTCCTGGCGCTGATCATCGGCGGCTTCTGGACCAGCTTCATCAGCGAGGTCGGCATCAGCGGGTTCGTCAACACGCTGGGTGCGACGCTGGCCCCGGTGTTCGGGATCATGATCGTGGACTACTACCTGCATCGCGGGCAAATCCTGGACGTGGATGATCTCTATGACATGTCGGGGGGGCGCTATCATTACAGCAACGGTTGGAACCTCACGGCGGTCAAGGTCTTTGCCATCGCGGCGATCTTCTCGGTCGCGACGGTCTGGGTGCCGTGGTTCGGGTTCCTGTCGGGGTATAACTGGGTGATCGGGGCCTGCCTTGGCGGCGCGTTGTACTATGCGCTGGCCAAGACGTCCGCTACGACCTGACCCTGGCAAAAATGGCGGCCGGCGGCAGAGTGATGCTGCCGGCCTACCGCGGACCGGATCAGCCTTGTGGCGCGCGTCCGGGGCGACGACCTGAGGGTTTCAGGTTCGCCCGCTATCACAACATGACGATATGGTTGTCCCAGGCGACGTCGTGCCGGGCCAGCGCTTGCGGTCCGGCCTTGTCGATGGCGAACAGCCCGCCGAGCCCGTCGCTGGCCAGGTATCCCGACCCGAGTGGCGCCAGACCGCAGATATCCGCGCGGGTTACGCGGCCCAGGAACGTGCCGTCATCCGTGAACCGATGCAATCGCCCGCCTCGGGGCGAGGTGATGGCCAGGTCGGGGCCGTCCCCGTCCCCGCTGAAAGCGATGCTTCCGGCATAACCATCCATCGCAAGTTCATCGGCCAGGGGCGCGGAGGCAAGAACCGGCGCTTCGCCCATCCGGTGCAGACCCAGCAGCGGGGTCGCGGCCCCGGCCTCGCCCTGCCATTGCATCGCGAAACCGACCAGCCCGTCTGCCCGGACCGCAAGGTGCCGGATTGAATTCTGGTGCAGCTCTGGGGCCAATTCCACGCGATCCCGCTCGACGCCCTCCAATGACAGGTAGACGAGGCTGGGTCGCATGCTTTCCAGGTTCAACTTTCTGCGGTCCGTGGGATCGGTTGCAATGCCGCCATTGGCGACGACCAGGGTCGCGCGGTCGGGCATGAGCCGAATATCATGCGGGCCTATGCCGCCGGTGGGAAAGGCTCCGATCCGGGTGTAGCCCTGCGCTGCATCCCAGACACCGATCATGCCCATGCTGGTGTCGGCCCGCTGCTCGCTCGTCAGCAGCAGCGCGCCGTCGGAGGTAAAAACGCCGTGCCCATTCAGATGCTGCCCCTCGGGCGGGGTCAGCCGGTGGCGCACCGCACCCGTCGCGCAGTCGTTCACCAGCGCGAAACGGCCCGGTCGCCTTGCAAAGGCCACGGCTTCGGCGCGCCGCGGATGTCCCGCCCCGGCGTGACCCCGTGCCGGAAGCGGCACCCGAAAGGTCGTCGTGCCGTCCCGGGACACGCCATAGAGCGCAAAGACCCCGTCGGGGTCTTTCGCCGCGGCCAGGTAGTGTGGGTCGCCCACCGCCGCCCAGCCAAGGCGCGGGGCAGCGCCAGCCGCCATGAGCGATGCGAGAAAACTGCGCCGCGTGGCCATCGTTCAATCTCCATCCTGTGAATTGAAGCCCGGCGTGATCCCGTAGCGGGCGCCGATCTCTTGCTCAATGGCCTCGCGAAGGCTGTTGACGGCCTGTTGCAGGACCTCTGCGCGCAGCCGCGCCTGTGGATCAGTCACGTCCTGAAACGCGGGCGCCTCGATTCGCGCCGCTGCGGTTTGCACGGTCTCCAGAGCGGCGTCGGTTGTAGGCGTCGGCCAATCCGCCAGAGCCGTGGCCAGCCCATGCGCGGCTTCGGCTGCCAGTACAACGTTGCGGACGGACCGCCCTGATCGCCTCGCCTCGGCCAGCGCGGGACGCGGGCGGTCGAAGGTGCCCAAGGGCAAGCCCAGCCGCTTTTGCGCGGTGAAATCCAGCGATGACAGGATCTGCGTGTAGAGCGCGCGAAGGGCTTCGTCTTCGGTCAGGAAGGTGGCATTGCCCTCAGCGCCGGCGCTGCGCAGGTTGGCGGCGAACTCCCCCTCCCAACTTGCCTCCAGCGCCTTGGCCTGGTTGTGCAGGTCCGCGGCGATCGCGGTGACAAGATCGCAGGTATAGCTTCCGGGGGCATACTCCGCGAAGGCCGGGTCATGGATCAGCATTTCCAGCGCAAAGAAACCGCGCGCGGCGATCGAGACATCGGCATAGCCTTCCGGGTCACGGGCGATCGGGTCTTCCTCGGCGATGAAACGGGTCAGCGAGCGCTGGGTAAAGCCGCGCGGGTCGGGCCAGAAACCGATCGAAAGGGCCCCGGTCTCGGAGGGGCCAAGGCGCAGGTCCGCCACCGGCATCCAGGCGTCGAACGCGGCCTGATAGGCCGGCCCCACGGCTTTCGGACGGCAGTCCGCGGCCGCGGTTTCCGCCAGCACCGCGGCCCTTTCGGCGAAAGCGTCAAAGCCCGGCAGGATGTGCCGGTCCAAAGCGCTGTCCACGTCGGCCAGGGCTGGGGCGGCAAGGCAAAGCGTCGTGGCGAGGATGGGCAGTCTCATAGGCTCTCCAGGTAACGGATCAGGGCGTCGCGGTTGGCGGGGGGCATATCGACAACCCGGTCGCGGGCCGCCTGCGCCTCGCCACCATGCCACAGAATCGCCTCCAGCAGCGACCGGGCGCGGCCGTCATGTAGGAAATATGTGTGGCCGGACACGGTTTCGGTCATGCCGATCCCCCAGAGCGGGGCAGTGCGCCATTCCTGACCACTTGCGCGGCCTTCGGGGCGGTTGTCTGCCAGACCCGGCCCCATGTCATGCAGCAGCATGTCGGTGAATGGCCAGATCAACTGGAAACTGGCCGGGTTGTCACCTTTCAGCCGATGGGTCACGTAATTCGGACGATGACAATCGGCACAGCCGGTCTGAAAGAAGACTTCGCGCCCTAGCAGAACCCGGGCGTCCTCCACGTCGCGGCGCGCGGGAACGGCAAGCGTCCGACTGTAGAAGGTCACCAGATCGAGACCGACCTGATCGATCTCATGGCCGCCTTGTTCGGCGTCGCCACCATGCAGGGCCGCCGTGCAATCGGTCTGCGCATCGGTGCATTCGCCCGAGCCTGCCGGGTGGACCGGATTGGAGATACCGATATCGCCCGCAAAGGCGCTGGCGCTTTGTTCGAGCACGGTCGGGTTGCCGGCTTTCAGACCAAAACGGCCCAGCATCGGCTGCTCGTGCACGTCGGACCAGACGACCTGGGGCCGGCCCGAGATGCCATCGCCATCCATATCTTCGGGGTCAGCCCAAGCCAGGATATCCTGCGTGGGGATCGCTTCGAGCAGCCCCATGCCGATCATCTGGGGCGCGACGCGAGGGCTGATCATGGCAGCTTCGTGCAGCGGGCCATAGCCCAGATCGGCAGCTGTGTAGGCCGGATCGCGCAGGGTGACGACCTCGCCTCCCGAAAGCACGACCTCGATCTCCTCGTAGTCGATCTGAAGCCGATATTCAGGCGCATGGCCCGGCAGGCTGAAGTCCTGCAACTGGCTGCCATAGGTCGGTTCAGGCGCCACGGGATAGGTCCCCTCGATAAAGGAATGGATCGCCTCGGCCTCTGCCGCCGCGGCCGGAACCGATACGCGCAGAAACATCGACACGGCGCTGTCGTCGGGCCCTTCGGGCGGATGGCCCCGCCCGTCCTTGAGGTGACAGCGCTGACAGGAGCGCGCGTTATAGAGCGGCCCAAGCCCGTCCGACGCCAGCGCCGACGCGGGTGCCGAAACCCAGACACGTTCGAACATGCCATTGCCAAGCTTGAACTCCATTTCCTGTTCGAAGGTCAGGTTGGCGGCGGGTTGGGAAAAGGCGTCGGGCGTGTTGCGCGCCCGCACGGTCTGGCCGCCTGCGGGGTTCTGTTCGAATGCCCAGGCCGCAGAGAAATCGGTTGGACGCGCGGTCACCGCCGCAATGCGTGCACGCTCCGCCTCGGTGCGCGGGATGATGTCGAGATGTACATCCGCCAAGCCCGACCATGGCGCAGTCTCGGACAGGTGTGCGGCAACTGGAATGAACAAAGCCGCCGCAAGCGGCAGCAGGAAAATCAGCGGCTTTCGCATGGGTCTCACGTCGTGCGACAGGCCGGGGGCGCGAACACGCCGCACCCCCGCTTGAGTGTGGTTACTGGAAGACGGCGGAGGGATTGTCCAGGCTGTCGGAGCCCTCGATCTCGATCCCGCCCAGTTCTAGCTCGGCAACGACGCGTTCTATCGACCGGGTCTGGCCGACCAGTCCGTCAACGCCTCCCATGATCAGCGCCTCGCCACCTTCGTTGCCGCGGGCCAGCATCTCGTCATAGGCGAAACCCGCTTCGGCAGCGGTCTTGATCCGGCCCAGTGCCAGCACCGCGTCGGCGAGACGGCTGCGCATTTCCGTGTCCAGCTCGGGATTGCGGGCAGCGACAAGATCGGACAAGGACGGCCCGCTTACCGTGGTGCCATCCGTGCGCACGTAGCGTCCAAGATAGATGTTCCGGATGCCGACACCGTTGTAATAGTGATCATTATGGGTGTTGTCGGCAAAGCAGGAATGCTCTTCCTCGGGGTCATTCAGCATCAGGCCCAGCCGCATCCGCTCACCCGCGGTTTCACCGTAGGACAGGCTGCCCATACCGGTCAGGATGGCCGAGAGCCCGGCCTGTTCGTCGGCCATCAGGGTATCGCGGGCCTCGCCGCCTTCTGCCCATTGGGCGGTGATCCATTCCAGATCCGAAACCAGGAGATCGGTCGCCGCGGACAGGTAATCGGCCCGGCGGTCGCAATTGTCATTGGTACATGCATCGCCCTGCGCATAGTCGGTCCAGGGCCGGTTGCCCGCGCCGTCGTCATGGCCGTTGAGATCCTGACCCCACAGCAGGAACTCGACAGCGTGATAGCCGGTGGCGACGTTGGCCTCGATGCCATCCACCTCGTGCAAGGTGTTTTCCAGAAGGTCAGGTGTGATCTCGGTCGCGTCGATCTCCTGGCCCGACAGGGTGAAGGTCGGATTGGCGATGACGTTCAGCGCCGCCAGTTGGTTGGCATCGGTCGGACCACCATAGGCACCGTCGACATAGTCGATCAGCCCCTCATCCAAGGGCCATGCGTTCACCTTGCCCTCCCAGTCATCCACGATGGGGTTGCCGAAGCGGAAGACCTCGGTCTGTTGGTAGGGAACACGCGCCTCCAGCCAGGCTTCGCGGGCGGCGGCCATGGTGTCCGCCGACGGAGTCTCGATCAGGGCGCTCACAGCCTCTTGCAGCACACGCGCGGCCTCAAGGCTGTCGCCGTAGTTCGCCTCGGCGATATCGGCATAGGTGTCGAGCACTTCTGTGGCGGACTGCGCCAGGGCGGGTCCCGACATCGCGGTCGCGATGGCAGTGGTGGTCAATACGGTGCGGAGCATCTCTTTGTCCTCTATTGGGTTCCAAGGCGGCGCGGCGTGGCTTCATCGTCCGGGCGATCCGGGCTTGCCATGCGATCCAGAAGCCGCTCGACCGACAGACCCTGTCCGGCAATGCCATAGACTGCCAGCTGAAGCAGCGCGTTTCGGCAGATCTCACCGGGTTGCGAATCAACGTTGGTCATCCTGCATCTTTCGCTGGACCGATTGCGCTCTGCCAAATTCCTGACGGAATAAGTCGGACGATGCAATAGTCGAGTTTTTCAGTAGGGATTCAAAAAGGCGCATGATCCTCGTCCGGACATGACGCCGGATCACCCTTGCGCCGGGTCAGGTGCCAGGCAAGGCCACGACCAGCTTTGGTAATTCACCAATAAATTCAATGATTTCTGTGAATTCTGGGACGGCCGGATGCAAGGGTGACCCGGTCGTCCACAATGCGTCTCAGGTTAGAAAAGCCTGCCCATGGCCGGCGCCCTGGGCAGGCGCGGTATCATTCTACCTTGATCTTGACTTCGCCCAGACCGTCGGCAGCCATCAGCATTTCGTCGCCGCGATTGATCGGCCCCACGCCGGCGGGCGTGCCGGAGAGGATCACGTCGCCGGCAGCGAGCGTGAAGTAGTCGGACAGGTAGGAAATCATCTCGGGCACCTTCCAGATCATCTGGTTCAGGTCGCCCTCCTGATGAACCTCTCCGTTGACCGACAGCGTGATGCGACCTTCGTTCAGCAGGCCCGTCTCGCTAACCGGATGAATCGGACCGCAGGGCGCGGAACGCTCGAACGCCTTGCCGATTTCCCACGGCCGGCCCATTTTCTTCTGCTCTCCCTGCAGGTCACGACGAGTCATGTCGAGCGACAGTGCATAACCGAAGATATGGCTCTCCGCGTCCTTGATCGAGATTTTATCGCCGCCCGATTTGAGCATCACCGCCATCTCGACCTCGAAATGAACATCCGATGAGTGGTCCGGATACGGAAAAATGCCGGACGGGTCCAGGTTGTCAGGGTTCTTCTGGAAGAAGAAAGGCGGTTCGCGATCCGGGTCATGGCCCATCTCGATGGCGTGAGCGGCATAGTTCCGGCCGATGCAATAAACGCGTCGCACCGGAAACTTCGCCGCACTGCCCGCGACGGGCAGCGCAACGACGGGTGGCGTGGGGATCACATAGTCTGACATTCGATTCCTCCCGGAAAATTTGGATTGTGTCTTGTAATAGCGATATGGATTGGTAAGATCAATCGCAACCAATCTGGTTTTTTCGAAAGAAAGCAGTATAGGTTGCGGATAAAACTGGGAATCGATCAGGCATGAGATCAATTGGTGCACCAATTTCGCAAGACGACTTGCTCAGCAAGCCGGAACCGTCGGACCAGAATGATGCCGTGGCACGACTGCGGGCCTTCATCGCCGATGGTGGCTATGAGCCGGGTGACCGACTGCCCCCTGAACGGGAATTGACAGGCGCGCTGGCGATGGGCCGTTCGATGCTGCGGCGTGCGCTCGACCATCTGGAACGGGATGGGGTGATCTGGCGACATGTCGGCAAGGGCACCTTTGTGGCCAATGGCGCTGCTGCCTCGGGCGGCGCAGGTGGGCTTGTGCAGCTTGGCCGGCAGTTGACGCCGTTCCGCATGATGCGCGCGCGGCTTTGCATCGAGCCCGCCATCGCCCGAGAGGCCGCGATGAATGCATCGAGCGAGTCGATGACGCGGATGCGCCTTGCCATGAACCGCGCGGAGTCGGCGCCCAACTGGGACGATTACGAGGCGCAGGACGACCATTTCCACCGCACGATCGCGATGGCGGCCGATAACCTGCTGTTGTTGTCGCTGTTCGACCAGCTCAATCAGGTCCGCCGGGCGGTGGCCTGGGGCAGCGTCACGCGCGACACGGTTCGTCCGAACCGAGACCACCAAAGTTTCAGGGAGCATGAGGCGATTGCCGTCGCGATCGAGGCGCGTAATCCGGAGGGTGCGTACGACGCGATGCGCGTCCATCTCGGGTCGGTCTCGCGACGGCTCTTTGACGAAGGATAAGAGCAGATCAAGTCGCAGAGCCCGCCAACCGGGCATTCAACATCGAATTTGGGAGGAGACGATGAATATGCAAAGACGATCCATTCTGAAATCCGTGGCGGGCCTCGCCGCGGGGACGATAATGGCGATGGCCGGCCCGGTTTTCGCGCAGGACAAAGATCCGCTGCGCGTGGCCTTCGGTGACATCGCAAGTGTCGAAAGCCTGAACCTGCTGATCGCCATGGAGCGCACCAAGGAACGTGGTGTGCCAATGGAGATGACCTTCTTCAACTCCGAGGATGTCGCTTCTCAGGCGGTTCTGGGCGGTGAGGCGGATATCGGGGTGGGCGCGCCCTATGCCTTTATCCAGAACGCAAAGGCACCGATCCGGATGTTCTACCGGATGTCGAGCCTGCTTTTCTTCCCGGTGGTCAACAGCGAAGTCTATTCCGGATGGGAGGACCTGGACGGCGAAGAAGTTACGGTCCATTCGCGCGGTTCCGGCACCGAGGCACTGATGCGCCTGATGGAAAGCAAGCACGGCATCGAGTATTCCCGAATTTCCTATGTTCCGGGCTCGGAAGTGCGGGCGGGCGCCATGCTTCAGGGTACGATCAACGCCACGATCGTGGACGCGGCCAATTTCCGGCTGTTGCAGGAACAGGGCGGCGACAAGTTCGCGCGTCTTCCGCTGGAAGGCGTCGATGCGACGGACGAAGCGCTCTATGCCAATGCCGAGACCTTCGAGGAACGCGGCGACGACCTGGCGATCTTCGTCGAGGAGTTGCTGCGGACCTGGAAGGACATCGACGCCGACCCAAGCATCGTGGCGGACCTGCGCGAGGAATACGGCCTTCTGCCGGACCTGCCGGATGATGCCGTGGCCGACGCGGTGCCCTACTACACCGAGGCTGTCGAGGGCGGTGTCTATCCGCTCGACGGGGGTGAGCCGCAGAATGCGAAGGACGACATCGCGTTTCTCGCAGCGGCGGGCCAGGTCGAAGGCAACCCGGAAGAGATCGACCCTGCCGACTACTGGAACTTCGGCCCGCTCGAAGCGGCCAAGGCTGCCCAGTAAGACGTCACTGGTGCTCATCCCGGCACGTCCGGGGTGAGCCCTGACCCTGATGGATCTATAAATGACAACACAATCTCCAACCGCTGTTGCTGGCCCCATGACCGGTGCCCTTGGCGTGCTGGCGGACAACACGCCGGTTCTGTGGCGCCTTCTGTCGCTTGCTCTGTTCTTCGCGGCGTGGGAAATCGCCGGGCGGACCAATTTCAACTACGCCTTCCCGACCTTCTTCGAGACCATGACGGCGCTCTGGGAGATGACCGCCGATGGCTCGCTCTTTTCCGCCTACCTGCGGACACTCCAGCCCCTGGTGATCGGCCTGGTTTTCTCCCTTGCCGTGGGGGTAAGCGCAGGGGTTCTGATGGGCCTTCGGCGGGATGCGGAATGGATCACTCTGCCGGTCTTCATCACGATGCAAGCAGCACCGATGGCCGCATTGATCCCCCTGATCACCTTTGTCTACGGGATCGGGATGACATCAAAGGTATTGGCCGTGGTCATGCTGGCCATGCCGGTCATCGCGATCAACAGCTACAAGTCGGTCCGCAACGTATCACCTTCGTTGGTCGACATGTGCAAGTCGTTCCAGGGCTCGAGGCGACAGCAGGTTTTCCGGATCATACTGCCGGCGGCCAGCCCAATGATGTTCGCCGGGATACGGCTTGGCGTCGCGGAAGGCTTCTCCGGTGCGGTTCTGGCCGAACTTCTGATCACACCGACAGGTATCGGCGACCTGATCACCTACAGCAGGTCGGTCGCGCAATTCGACCACATGTACGCGGTCATCCTGTCAATCGTGGCGTTCGCGGTAATAACCGTTTCGCTCCTTCAATTGCTGGAAACCAAGCTGTTCCGGCCCGAGAAAAGAGGCACCTGATGCACATGACGCAACCAATCGTCGCGGAAACCGAGGCGGACCAGATCATCGAGGTCGCCGGAATTCACAAAGTCTACAACGAAACCGTGACCGCGCTGAAGGACATCAACCTTGGCTTCGGCCGCGGCGAACTGACCAGCCTGCTTGGCCCGTCGGGCTGTGGCAAGACCACGCTTCTGAAGATCATTTCAGGGCTCTTGAAACCCACCTCGGGCGAGATCCGCGTAAACGGCGAGACCGTGACCGGCCCCGGCCCCGAACGCGCCTTCGTCTTCCAGGACTTCGCGCTGATGCCCTGGGCCACCGTGCTCAAGAACGCGGCGTTCGGGTTGGAACTGAAAGGCGTTGGTCAGAAAGCACGGGAAGACAAGGCGCGCCATTACATCAACGAGGTCGGCCTTGCCGGTTTCGAGGACAAGTATCCGCATGAGCTGTCCGGTGGGATGCGCCAGCGCGTCGGGCTTGCACGTGCGCTGGCGGTCGAGGCAGAGGTCCTGCTGATGGACGAGCCGTTCTCGGCCGTGGACGAACAGACCCGCCGCAAGTTCCAGGAGGACCTGATCCGCCTGCGCGAGACCGAGAACAAGACATTCATTCTCGTGACCCACTCAATCGAGGAGGCGGTCTACCTGTCCGACCGGATCGTTCTTCTGTCACCGCGTCCCGGCCGTCTGAAACAGGTTGTGACGCCCGAGATCGACCGCTCCGGCAATCCCGAAGCCATCCGGCGCAACCCGGAGTATCTCGACTTGATCGACGATATCTGGGCCGGTCTGCGCGACTACGTGGAGTAACGCACATGGAACTCTACGGATACAAGGTCCCCAAGATGGCAGCTTTGCTGGTCTGGGTCGTCATCTGGGAAATCATCGGCCAGTTCGAACTCGTCATGTTGTTCCCGCCATTCAGCGACGTCCTGTTGGCGATCCCGGACGTCATCACGACGCCCAGCTTCCTTGAGGCAGCGCGCATCACCGTGCTGAGCTATCTCGGCGGCCTGGCGCTGGCGCTCGTCGTCGGCGTCTCGCTGGGTCTTCTCATGGGGTTGGTCAAGCCCGCGGACAGACTTCTGAACATGTGGGTGAACGTATTCCTGTCGGCGCCGCTTTCGGCGCTCGTGCCGGTCATCATGATCCTTTTCGGAATGGGCATGCCAACGGTAATCGTAACCGTCTTCATGTTCGCCGTCTGGATCATCGCCCTGGATACACGGGCGGGAGTCCTGCATGTGTCGCCATCCCTGATGGAGATGTCCTCGTCCTTCGGGGCCTCGCGCTGGCACCGGATGAAAATCATCCTGCTTTCGGCTCTGCCGGAGATCCTTGCCGGCTTCAGGCTGGGCGTGATCCGGGGCGTCAAGGGCGTCGTCATCGGCCAGCTGCTTGTCTCGATCATCGGAGTCGGAGCGCTCTTTGCACTCTACTCGCAGAACTTTCTCATGGCCCATTTCTGGGCTCTGATCCTGATCCTTTTCGCCTTTGCTCTCGGCCTCGCCGAGATGATCGGGCGGCTGGAACAGCGTGTTGAATATTATGCTGGTGCACGAAGCTAAGGGCGACCTGAAGTTCCGGCACCCTTAAGGCCACGACACTCCCCTCCAAGCCGGACTACCATCCGTAGACCGGCTTGGAGCATCTCGCTACGGCTCCGGCACTCGGTTTCACCTCGACGGCGCCGAGTTGGGGCCGGAAAAATCTGGCGCAGGCCGATGCGACAAATGTTTCCTGCGGGCCCTGATTTTACTGGTCGGATTGAGAAGATTTCGAACCTCCGGCCCCTGCCTCCCGTAGACAGTTCAGGAATTCGTACGCAAACAAATCTAGGGTTTGCATTCAATAAAACCGCCAAAAACCCCCGAAACCGCGAAAATACCTGGGACGGCACCAGAAACGTAATTTCGACACGATCATCAATGTCGACATTGCCGGCCGGACTTTAGACTTGCGATTGCCACGCGTGGTCGTGATACTATCCAAGCCGTTCCAAAGCTTGTTCACCTCGTTACATCAGTGATTGTTTTCCTTGCAACACGCCAAGACAGGGGGGCAACGGTATGTATCAGACAGGTCTCGACACCAATGTGCTTACGCACGGTGTGGCGGAGAAGAATACGACTTCCGGTGATATTGAAAGATGTATCGAAGAGTTGCGGATCAATGGATATGCGCTTGCGCAGAGCGGACTAGGCGACAGTGAACTTGCCCAGGCCCGGGACGTATTGGACCAGGTCTATTACCAGCAAGCTGAAGAGGTCGGTGGCGAGGATAATTTGCGCCTCATGAAGGATGCGAATATCGCACGTGCGGTCTGCGCCTATGATCCGCTTATGCTGAAAATTGCCACATTGCCTGTCATCATGGACGTCGCTGCCGCATTCCTGAGGCAGTATTACGTTTTGATGTCTCACAATGGCATCCTTAACCAGCCAGGACGCGACCACTACCAATTCACTTGGCATCGTGACCTGAACTACCAGCACTACACGTCTTCCCGGCCCCTGGCCCTGAGCGCATTGCTGGCAGTTGATCCGTTCGATGAAGTGACCGGTGGAACCTATGTGCTGCCCGGGACGCATCTCTTCGAGACGTTCCCGTCGGACGAATTCGTCCGCGTCCACCAGAAGGTCGTGAAATGCCCGCCCGGGACAATCATTTTCTTCGACGCCATGCTGTACCATCGCACGGGCAAGAACAGCTCGAACGGGGTTCGCCGCGCGGTCAATCACATCATCACGCCGCCAATGCTTCGCCAGCAGTACAATTTCAAGGAGATATTCGAGCAGCGAGGCGTCGAAGTCGAGGATCCGAAGGTGCGAGACTACCTCGGATTCGAATACGAGATCCCAAAGAGCGTCAAGGAATGGCGTGAAGGCAAGATCGAAGCAGCCCGGGCGGCCGAGGGACGCCAATAGTGGCCCTGTCGCGAGCGATGCAGACCGATCTGAACGCCATCCTGTCCGAAACACCGGATGAGGCCCGGGCACGATGCGGTCGCAGGCTTGACGCGGCGCTGCCAGACATGGGCAACATCGCCCTCTTCGGGGCGGGCAACACCGGGCGCGAGGTCTTGAAACGCCTGCGCCGCGCCGGTGTCGAGCCGGTTGCGTTCATCGACGACACGCCCGCCAAGCAGGGCACCACGATTGACGGGCTGCGGGTCCTTGGCCGGCAGCAGGCCGCGGAAGCGCTCGAACCCGACGCGACCGTGCTGGTTACGGTTCTCAATCCCAAGCTGACTTTCGTGCAGGCACAGGCCCTTCTGGCAGAGACCGGACTGAAGGCCGAGAGTTTCATGCTGTTGAGCTGGCTCTTTCCCGAGGAATTTTCGGGTCTTTGCAATGTAATGGCACCCGAGAATGTCCTGCACGAAAAAGACAGTATTCTGGAATGCGATGCGCTCTGGGCCGACGATATCTCGCGCGATACGTTTGCCATGCAGGTCGCTTGGCGCATGTCCCTCGACTTCACCCGGCTTCCCGCTCCACGACTGGACGATATATACTTCCCGAAGGACCTTGATATCAGCCTGAACCCGGATGTCGTCTTTATCGACGCAGGTGCGTATGACGGCGACACATTGGGACACTTTTTTGACCACACCGGAGGTCTTTTCGGCCGGGCAGTCTGTATCGAGCCGGACCCGCAGAACCTTGCGCGGTTGGAACAGAGCATCAAGGATCAGAGCCTCGGCCATCGCGTAACTGCGCTGAATTGCGGCCTTGGCGCGAGGGCGGGTATTTTGTCCTTCAATGCCACGGCTGACATGAGCGCGTCCTTCGATACAGGCGGCGCTGTCTCTATGCCGGTAAAGAGGCTGGCCGACGTGATGCCCGCCGGGCAGCCAGTCTATGCAAAATTCGATATCGAAGGTGCCGAGTGGGACGCGCTCAGCGGCTCGGCAGAGCATGTGACGGACAATAACCCCAAGCTGGCCGTCAGCGTTTACCACGCCCCCGAGGATTTATGGCGACTGCCTCTCCTGATGGCACGGCTGTTGCCGAACAGGCGCATCTACCTGCGGGCGCATGGCGTTGATGGGACGGACGTCATCTGCTACGCGCTCTGAGCAGACGACCCAATTCCAAGGCAGGCCGCCCGATGCCAAGCCCCCCGAAGGCCACGTGTCTTCTTCTGACCTATCAGCAGCAGGATCATGTTGCCGAAACGGTGCAAAGCGCGCTGCAGCAGGACTGCGCACCGATGCAGATCGTTCTTTCGGACGATGCCTCGCGCGACGATACGTTCCTGCGCATGAAAGAGGTGGTCGATCGGTACGACGGGCCGCACGAGGTCGTTCTGAACCGCAACGAGACCAACCTTGGCGTCAACGAACATCTCAAGAAAGCCCTTGGAATGTGTCGGGAGGATATCATCATCGCCGCCGCCGGTGACGACCTCTATTACCCGCATCGCAACCGGCGGATCCTGGAGGCGTTCGACGCAACTGACCCGCTTCTGGTTTTCTCACATGCCGACGTGACGACGCTGGACGGGGCCCCTACGCCGGCGCTGTATCGCAAGGCGACGTTCTACAGGACGACGGACCGGATGGCCGCCGCGAAATCGCTGTCGCTCTACCTCGGTGCCACCTGCGCGTGGCATCGCTCGCTTTACCGCAAGTACGGGCCGATGATGTTCGACAATACCTTCGAGGACCTGATCCTCGGGTTTCGGGCCGCTCTCGAGGACCGGGTGCATTTCATTGACGAGGCGTTGCTGACCTACCGGGTTGGATCGGGGCTGACCAATACGAAACCCGAAAGGTTCACGCCGGACAGTTACCGGGCGCAACGCCTGCGCGAGATCGAAAGCAACACCTGTGTCTATCGTCAACGCGCCGCCGACGCGAAGACCTTTGGCCTGGGCCCTGCGCATGAGGTCTCGAAGCTACTGGCCGACCGCGTGGCCGATGGCGAAGTGCGCGCGGCCTTTATCGAGAAAGGCTGGGCCGGACTGGCGCCGTTTCTCGGGCGTCATCCGTTGCGGGCCATTTCGCGCGGCGTGTCCGAGGCCCGGCGGCGCAAAAAGCGCATCGGTGCGACGTAGCGACATCGATCGCGCCTCAGCCGAGATCCCAGAGGTACTGCGGAATCGCGAGGCTGCGCGCGCCGAACATTTCTTTTTGACGGGACAGCCCGACATTGAGCTCTCGGCCTTCGGCTGTGGTCGAGATGCCGAAGCTGAACCAGTCGCGGTCCGCGAATGTGTCGTTGACGAGCGACTGAACCACGAGATCCAACGCGCCCAGGTCACGCCCATCGCCTGATGAGGCCATGTACTGGCAATGCACGCTACGCCCGAAATCGAACAGCACGACGCCGGCCAGCATACGTTCATCCTCGAAGGACGCGAACAGACGGATCCGCTTGGGAAACGCCGCGTTAAGACGCGTGATCTCGTCCAGCGAATGGGTCGGCCGCGCGTCGTGGCGCTGGTCCAGCACCTCTGCAAGGATATCCCAGAAGGCGGCGAAATCGGTGGTCTCGGCTGTTGTCAGCCCTGCCTTGGCCGCCTTCTTGGCTCCGTATTTGCGGCCACTGCTGAACGACAGCTTGCGGTGCAGGGGAATGGCGGCGCTCAGGTCGATGCGGACCTGGCGAGCGCCGGCGTTGAACAGCGCATAGATGTCGGCCTCGGCCGGCTGAGTGTGAAAAATATGCGGCACGGGCTTGTAGTGCAGCGCCCCGATCCCCTGACTGACAAGGTCGTCACGCAGGCTGTCGAAGATCTCGACCACCTGCGCGGCGGAGGTCGAGGGCTTGATCAGCAGACCGCCAAAGGTCAGGCCGCCATGGGACTGCAAGGTATCGCCCACCCGGTTCGCGGGCAGGCACGCGATTATCTTGCCGTCGCTTTCGAAGATCAGCGAGTGATCGTCGAAGCGGTCGGAATGGTACTCCATGAAACGACGGTCATGCAGGAACGTGCCGTTTGTGGAGGCGGCGACGAAGTCGTTCCACGAAGTCGAAAGAGCGGGCGTGTAGCGCTTGATTTCGATGTCACCGCTCATGCTGCCTGCCACTTCGCCAAGCCGACACCTGTCCGCCCCATGTCGTTGCCGTTGTAGAACAGGTACCGGCCACCATCCGGCGCCACGAAATGCGCGGGATAACAGGTCATGTCACTGTCCCAGCTTTCAGGCGCCCCCAGCGGCAGTTCGACATCATCCGTACGGGTGAACTCCACACCGTCCGGAGAGGTGAAGCGAAAGGCGGCATATTGCTTGGCGCGGGTGTCGGAGGTTGCGCGCAATTCCCACGTGCCGTCATCCAACCGCGTTGCCCGGGGGCGGCCGATGCGGTACTCGTCGCCCGTGGGCGTGATGATGCGCTGCGCGGCCGCGTTGTCGAAGGTGACACCGTCGTCGCTGGTCAGCGTCCAGCAATCATAGCGGGGATAAAGCCTTTCGCCGATCTCCTCCCACCCGTTGCCACGGGAAATCCACGCGCGAAAGCTGCCATCCGGCAGGCGGGCGATCGAGTGCAGCGCACCGATGAAGGGCCCGTCGGGGCAGCGGTCGAGCACCGGGGTCGAACCAACCCGCTGAAAGCTGTCGCCGCGATCCCGGCTGATGGCGAGGCCGGTGAAGGCCAGGAATTTCGCTTTCTCCACCAGCTGGAACCCCACGTAGTAAAGCCGCAGTTCGTCGGGCGCGACTTCGACCACATCGCCCAGGATAAGGCCGTTGTCATCGAACATGCCCGGTGCACCGAGATCCAGCACCGGGGCCGTGGAGCTGGCCTTGACCCGGGTCGGGTCGTCAGCGGCGACATCGACCCAGCCGATGCGGCTGATGCCATGTGCGTCGCGCATCCCGCCGAAGATCCGTATCGTGTCTTCGTCGCGCAACCACGGGCACGGCGTCATGAAGGAATGCTGCGCCCACTCCAGGCTTCCGTCAGGGCTGAAGATATGGCCCTGTTTCACCCAGGCCATGTCAGGGCTTGATCCGGTAATAGCGGTAGGAGGACACCTTGGCGGCCTCGGCCGGGTTGCCGTTCAGGATCAGGCCGGGGGTGTCGAAGCTCTTGGTGACGGCCGCCGCCATGCCGACGAGACAATCCTCGGCCAGGTGCACATTGTCGGCCAGGGCGGCGTTCACGCCCAGAAAGCTGCGCGCGCCGATATCGCAATAGCCCGACACCACGATATGCGAGGACAAAAAGCAGTTTTCCCGGATGCGGGTCTGATGGCCGATATGGTTGCCGGACCACAGCACGCATCCGTCGTCTATCTGTACGCCATGCTGCACCACGTTGTTCTCGAAGATAAAGACATTCTCGCCCAGTTCGGCGGTCCGCCAGACCATAGCGCGCGGGCTGACGAAATTGGCAAGGTGATATCCGTGCTCCTTCGTCAGCGCGATCAGACGCGCGCGGATCCGGTTGAGCTTGGTCGAGGTCACCGCGACATGCGCGTCAGTCTTGCCAGGATCGAAATGCGACGGGGCGTCCTCGAGCGGGACCACGGGCAGGTCGAACTTGACGGTTTCGTCCAGATAGTCCCGTTCGACCGCGAACCCGACAACCCTGTAATCGCTGTCGACGGTGAAATACTCGTAGGCGATATCCGCGAACTCGCCGGCTCCCACGATCAGGAAATCTTTTGACATTCCAAACCTTTCTGTGCCCGGTGTTCCGGGCCGTCTCTCTTCGATGCCCGGCTATTTCAAATCGTCGTTGCGCGGTTTATAAACATGGACCAATGCAGAAGCGAGTCGTAATCCCTTGCCGCTAAGTGACTGTCGCCTAATAGATTTACCCAAGATCTCGGACGCACGGGGCAATCTTACCTTCATCGAGGGAAACAACCACATCCCGTTCGAGGTCAAGCGGGTCTACTATCTTTACGACGTTCCCGGCGGCGCCGACCGGGGCGAGCATGCGCACAAGGACCTGCACCAGTTCGTGATCTCGATGTCCGGCAGTTTCGATCTGCTGCTGGATGACGGCTTCGAGAAAAAGCGGTTCCAGCTCAACCGGCCCTATTACGGCATATACGTCTGCCCGATGATGTGGCGCTACCTGGACAATTTCTCATCCGGGTCGGTGTGCATGGTTCTCGCGTCGGCCCCCTATGACGAGACGGATTACATCCGCGACCGAGGCGAATTCCTCAAAGCGGTGGGGGCGGCGTGAACGTCCCCTTCCTGGATCTTGCGGCGGCCCGGGCCGGCATACAGGCCGAGCTGGACCACGAGCTTCTGCGTGTCGCGCATTCCGGCAGCTATGTCATGGGCCCCGAGCTGGAGCGTTTCGAAGGCGCCTTTGCGGCCTACGTCCAAGCCGGCGCCTGCATCGGGACGGCAAACGGGCTGGATGCGCTTCACCTGGGACTTCGCGCGCTGGGCATCGGCCCGGGCGACGAGGTCATCGTGCCGTCGAACACCTATATCGCGACCTGGCTTGCTGTCAGTCAATGCGGTGCGGTGCCGGTGCCCGTCGAACCCCTCGAGGACACGCACAACATCGAGCCCGAGGGCACCGCCGCGGCAGTCACCGGGCGCACCAAGGCCATCCTGCCGGTGCACCTTTATGGGCAGCCTGCCGACATGGACGCGCTGAACGCAGTGGCCCAACAGAACGGGCTGAAGGTTCTGGAGGACGCCGCACAGGCGCATGGCGCACGCTACAAGTCGCGCAGGATCGGCAGCGTCGGCACTGCGGCCTGGAGCTTTTATCCTACGAAGAACTTGGGTGCGCTGGGCGATGCAGGGGCTTTGACGACATCGGATGCCGATGTCGCGCAGACCGTCAGGCTGCTGCGAAACTACGGGTCCGAGCGGAAGTACGAGAACGAGATCCGCGGCATCAACAGCCGTCTGGATCCTCTTCAGGCCGCCCTGCTATCGGTGAAACTACGGGTTCTGGACAGTTGGACCGAGCACCGCCGCGCCATCGCGCGCGCGTACACCAACGCCTTTGCCCGCGCCGGGCTGTGCGTTCCTTACGTGCCCGACTGGGCCGAGCCGGTCTGGCACCTTTACGTGCTGCGACACCCCGACCGGGACCGCTTTCAGGCGCGCCTGTCGGAGGCCGGCGTCGGGACCGTGATCCACTATCCCATCCCGCCCCACCTGCAGAAAGCCTATGCCGACCTTGGCCATACGCAAGGCGCCTTTCCGGTTGCAGAGCGGCTGGCGAACGAGGTCGTCAGCTTGCCCATGTGCCCCGGACAGACGGCAGCGCAGACCGAGTACGTGATCGAAAAGGTGTTGGAACTCGCCTGAGGACCTGCACCTATTCAGCTATCGTTCTGGCGCAGCGCCGCGATCATCCCCGAGAAACGCGCAAAGTACTTCTGTCGGCGCCGGGACGAAAAGATCGTTGCAGGTGACAGGGCGCGTATCCCGGTCTTGAGGATTGCAGCATAGCAGTTGCCGCGCATGCCGTGCTTGCGCGTGGTGTAGATCTGGGAATATCCCCAATGCCAATTCTTGATGCGCTCGCTTTTCAACGACCCGCCTGATGACGCGCCTCCGGCATGGTGGACCACTGCGTCTGCCACGTAAACCAGGTGGCCCCGGGATCTGGACAGGCGAAGGCTGAGATCGTCATCCTCGAAGAACAGAAAAATCTCGGAGTCGAATCCGCCCACCGCCTCGAAGGCGCGCCGACGAACGAAGAGCGCGGCGCCGGAGAGGACCGGAACGACCGTGTCCTTGGTCAGTTCGTGCTTTGGCAACCACAGTGAGCGATCGACGAGGTCACTGCGGCGCTTCACGACCGCCCTGCCCGCCTCGTCCAGAATTCGTGGGTTGAAGGCTGACGCATCCGAATGCCGTTCCGCCGCATCGATCAGCTTTTGCAACGTGTCAGGGCCAAGCGCCGTGTCAGGATTGAGGAACAGGAGAAATTCCGTGTTCGCCTGTTCCGCACCTTTGTTGCACCCGGCGCCAAAGCCAAGGTTGCGCTCATTCTCGACCAGGCGTGTCGTGTCCTGCCGTGCGGCGACGATCCGTTGCAGCCGGTCGCGATCGTCCGAGGCGTTGTCGACGATCACCACGGGTGTGCCTTGCGGCACCGAGGCCAGCATGTCGGGCAACACACCCGTGCTGTTATACGCGACCGTGACGATCGTCACGCGGTCTTCGGCGCTACTTCGAGGCATTCAGATGCTGCCTTGCCATTGCACGAATTTTGCGCCGGTAGAGGGGGCGCAGGATCTCGCGGCGCAGTTTTTGCCAAAGGCCTTCTTTCCGCCCGATCATGCTGCCACCGAGTTCGGCAGACACTTCGCGCACACCGGACGGCCAAACCGTCAGCACGCGGACGCCGTGGACCCATTGCATCTGGAGGAAATTATCGACGGGCCTGTCGAACTGTTCGGACGCGGCAAGCAGCGCGCGTGCCGCATCACGGGTGACCAGCTGCGCGACCATGCCAAGTGCGATCCGGTCATAGCGATGCAACCCGATTCCACCCGATGTATCGATCTCCTCCGTCTTCTCCTCGCGCAGCTTGATGGGAAAGCGTATGAAATCCCCCGGTTGGATGTTCGAGAGCGCCAGGGTCAGAGCCTTGGGGAAAACATCCTCCTGAAAATGCAGGTCGTCTTCCAGGACGAGGGCCGCGTCCAGATCGTCACCGAGGATTTTCTGCCAGCAGGCGCGGTGACTGTGAAAGGCCGCGATTTCAGAGGACCGCATGGTGAAAGGATAGGTCGGGCGCATCAACTTCCGGCGATAGGCGTCGGCGTGGGCCTCGCTCATTTGCTGCCCGTCCACGGCTCTGACAACATGAGAGTCAAGCGGCACGGCCTTTTTCGTGGCTTCAACCTGCGGCAGACGGGCCTCCGCACGTTCAAGGTGGATAATCATACACTCCGCTTTCAAAACAGCCGCCTTTCTACGAGCTGACATCGGTTCCTTACAAGTATTGGCTTTCGGAACGAGATGCCACTCCAGGTCATGCTTCAATTCAGAAAACGGCATGGCGTACCGCAAAATGTCTGGCGCGGACGAGTTTCGCATCCAGGGTTTTCTGCTCCAAGGCTTGCAGTCTACACTGGCGACAGCCTTACCGAACAACTCATGCCGCCTTTGCCGAACCGAATGAGGCTTGTGGCGTAGCCTGATGCGGGCTCAGCGATCGCCGTTAGAAACGGCATTTGGCGGTCCGTCGGGATATTGTCGGCGATGATCAGCGCGCCTTTTGCCAGGCGCGGTTCAAGCAAGCGCAGGATAGGAAGGTAAAGGTCTTTAGCGCCATCCAAAAACAGCAGGTCGATATTTGCACCGGGTCCGGAAAGAGTTTCGCGGGCGTCGCCGACGCGTATGTCTGCGTCGAGACCTGCATCTGACAATGTGGCGCGGGCTCTTTCGGCCTTGGCCTCGTGGTATTCTGTGCCGATGACGTGCCCGCCTGTCTGGGCGGCGGCTGCGGCCAGGTACAGCGTCGAGATGCCAAAGGACGAACCGAACTCGACTATGGTTCTTGCCTCACATGCAACCACCTGCCCGTAGAGGAAACGCCCCTGGTCCGGTCCGATGGCCAGATAGGCGGTCTTCATTCGGTCCGAAAAGCGGAAATCCGGATTATCTGCCCGGGCGTCGGGGGTATCAGAGGCCGCTCGCCGGGCCGCACGTTCTGCATCCGCGGCCTCGTGCTCGCGCTTCAGGACGGCGTTGAGCGTCGGATCTGTCAGAGCTGTCATAGGTGGGTGTCCTTCCGTTATTTTGTGAGAACGACGGGGCAGTCGCGCTCGGGGTGTGCCATGACGCATACCGGCTGGCGGTACACATCGGAGATGAGCGGCTCGGTCAGGACGTCCCATGGCGGGCCGTTTGCCACGATGCCGCCGTTTCGCATCAGAACGATCTGGTCGGCATAGGCGGCAGCAAGGTTGAGATCGTGCAGGACCGCGAGGACCGTTCCGCCCGAAGCGGCAAGCCCGCGGGCGCGCTCGAGCAGGCGTTCCTGGTGACGCAGGTCGAGTGCGGCGGTGGGCTCGTCCAACAGGACGACCGGAGCCTCCTGTACAAGCACCCTGGCAAAGGTGGTGCGGGCCTGTTCGCCGCCTGACAATGTCTGTGCGTTGCGGTCCCGGAGGTGATCGACCTCGGAGTCCGCCAAGGCGGCAGCTATCGCGGCGCGGTCCTCATCGGGGGGAAGATCTCGAAAGGCGCGCCCCATTCCCACCACATCCTCGACATTGTACCCAAAGCGGATTTCAGACCCCTGCGGAAAGACCGAGCGCAATTGTGCCAATTCACGGATGCGCATCCTGTGGACCGGCTGATGGTCCAGCAGGACGGTCCCCGCCTCTGGTGTCACGTCACCGGCGATGGCGGAAAGCAGCGTGGATTTCCCGGCGCCGTTCGGCCCGACAAGCGCGGTCAGCGTGCCCGACGCGCAGGCGATTGACACGCCATGCAGGAGGGTCTTCCCTCCGATCCCGACGACGAGGTCCGACACCTTGATCATGCCGCCCTGCCATTTGCACCGCCGCGCCAGATCATCCAAAGGAAGAACGGTCCGCCAATCGAGCCCATGATGACCCCGATCGGGATTTCGTTGGGGGGATCGAGAGTGCGTGCGGCAAGGTCGGCCAGCATCAACAGAAGCCCGCCGCCTGCCGCTGCAAACGGCAGCAAGAGCCGATGGCCCGGTCCGATAATGAGACGGACCAGGTGCGGGACCACCAACCCGACGAAACCTATGGTGCCATTGAAGGACACTGCGGCGGCCACCAGCAACGCTGTGATGACGATGAGCTTGCGCCGCAGCGCGCGCACATCGACGCCGAGGTGCCGTGCCTGCCGTTCGCCAAGGGCAAGCAAATCGAGCTGACGTGCCCACATAAGCAGGAAGGCGGTACCGATTAGGGCCGGGACCACGGTGATGGACACGGTCAGCCAGCGCGCCGAAGACAGAGATCCCATTGACCAGAAGGTCAACGTCATCAGCTGCTCTGTCGTTGCAAGATAGGTGAGGAAGCCTGCGATGGAGCCGCCAATCGCATTGATGGCGATACCGACCAGCAGCAGGCGCGAACTGTCAGCGCCTTCCCGTCCCGGACGAGCGAGGACGTAGATTAGGAAGGTCGTACCGACACCGGCAACGAACGCGCCGAGCGGGAGTGTCCAGATCCCGAAAACCGATATCTGAAGAACGACCACCGCAATGGCGCCCAGAGATGCGCCCGCCGACACCCCGACGATGCCCGGATCGGCCAGCGGATTGCCGAACAGACCCTGCATCGCCGCTCCGCAGGTGGCAAGGCAGGCGCCGACGATGATTGCCGTGACGGACCGCGCGAGGCGCAGGTCCCATACCACGGCCATGTTCAGCTCTTGCGTGTCGGAGATCGGGCTGGAGGTGAACCGTGCACCGATCGCACCCAGCACGTCGGAAACCGAAAGCATCATCGGCCCCATCGCCACCGAAGCGACGAGCACGCCGCAGAACGCGATGCCGACAAGGGTGGCCAGGACCGGGGTTCGGCTGGCACGTCTTTGCTGCGGAGCTACGTTTTCGACGCTGCTCATGGCTCCTCGAACATCTGTGCCAGACCTTCGCTCAATGCGCGCGTCGCGATACCGCTGGAAGCGGCGTCGGCTCGAACGTGCATGTCTCGCATTATGATGATGCGCTTGTTGCGGCCTGCGGGCGTCAGCGCAATGCCCGGATATTCCGTCCAGAAACGATCCAGGTTGCCGAAAACATCCATCTCCTCGGCCGAGATCAGTACCACGTCCGGCTTCATCAGCAGAATGCCCTCGGGCGTGACGCCTCTGTAGCGGTCCTTGCCGATCTCGGCCGCCGGGTTGATCCCGCCGACCCGTTGGATCAGGTTGTGCACCGCTGTTCCCGACCCGCCGACCGAGAAGTTACCGCCTGCGCCCGCCTTGGACGCATGCATGATCCGGAGCTTTTCGCCATCGGGCGCGGTGACAGTCGAGGCATTTGCGTATTCCTGCTCGATCGCGGCGACAAGCGCCTCGCCGCGGTCCTCGGCGCCGAGATGCGCGGCGAGGCGGCGCACCTTTTGGGTGGCAGGAAGTGTTCGGTCAATCAGCGCGGTCTGGATTCCTATCTGTTCCAGCCCGTTGCGCAGCGAGTCGAACCGAATGTTTGACGCGATCACGGTGCCCGGCCGCATGGCCGCGATGCCTTCGATGCCCGGACGCTCGCGGAAGACGTGGGGTATGTCGTCAACACCGGTCAGCCCCGGTGCAAGATGGCGGGCCAGGACACGGTCGGACGCGCCAAGTGCGATGGCGATCTCAACCAGGTCCGCCCCCAGCAGCACGATGTCGCGGGAGCCAGTTACGCTTTCGGTTGTGACGGTGATTTCCGGATAGGCCGGAGCATCACTCAAATCCACCACCTCGGCGCTGGCCGATCCTGCGGGGTGCAACATGGCCATCAGTCCCAACCCGAGTGCGACCGGCAAAAACCTTTTCATTTTCATGACTCCTGCGAGGTGCGGTTCGGTCCGCAATCAAAACGTTTTGGTGACGCCGAAATAGTAGTGACGGCCGTCGAGAGTCTTGTTGTAGGTCGCGTCTTGGATAGTCTTGTCGAAGGCGTTGTAGACGGTCAGGTGACCTCGCACGCTGTCAGTGAAATCATAGTTCGCCCCGATATCGACCAGGGTGTAAGGCGGCGTGCGGGTGCCCGCCCCGCGACTGAAACCGTTGGTGAACGCTTCGCTGCGATAGGTTGCATCGGCCCAGAGGGCCAGATCCTGCGTCGCCTGCCAGTCGAGCCCGACGTTGAAGATATGCTTCGGCACGTCACTGAAGGGTTGGCCCGCCGCCGTCCCCGATGTGATCTCGGTGTCCGAATAGGTGTAGTTCATGCCGACATCGACCGCGCCCACCGGAAAATCGAGCGTGGCCTCGATGCCGCGCAGCTCGGCCTTGTCACGGTTCACGTATTGCTGGATCCACTCGCGCGTCTGGCCATTGTAGGAACAGGCCAGTGTGCCCGGGGGCGACTGGCAGATGAATTCGCGGTCGATCTTGTCCCGGAACTCGGTATGGAAGGCGACCACACTGGCCTGAATGCCGCCGGCGCCGTCATAGACGAAGCCAAGCTCGTAGTTGAGGCTTTCCTCGGGTTGCAGGTCGGTGTTACCCCGATCCCAGCCGGCGCCGCGTCCGGCCGGTTCAACGATATTGGAATCGGCCTGCTTGAGCTCGGGCACGAGGTAGCCGCCGCTGACACCGCCCTTGAGCGTTAGGTTGTCGTTCAGCGAATACACCCCGTAAAGGCGGGGGGTGAGCGCATCGCCGTAATTCTCGTTCCGGTCCCAGCGCAGGCCCAGCGTAAGGTTGAAATCGGGCGTAAGGCTCCATTCGTCCTCGGCGAAGACCGCGTAGTGCCAGCGGTCGAGATCGGTGTCGATCGATCCCGCGAACCGGCCCGCGTCATGCCGCGTGCGCTCGTCCTTGTAGTCGAAACCGAAGGTCAGCATGTGGCTTTGCAGCGGCACCACCGTATTGGTGTTGAAGTTGGTCTGCTCGTAACGCGAGCCGAGGTTTCCATTGGTGATGTCGACGATTTCTCGGGTCAGGAAGCTTGTCGTCTGGATGCCCTGGCCCCAACGCAGTTCATGAGTAACGGCGCCGTATTGGCGTTCGTTCTGGACGGAGCCAACATTGCCGGGTGCATTCTCTGTCGTGTTCTCGAAGTCCTGCCAAGTGTAGTTGTACTCGAATTGCAGGTCCTGATTTTCCGTGACGCCCCAGTCCAGCTTGACCCCGTGGGTGTCCCGGGTGCCGCCCGGGTAGCCGCCAGCAAAGCTGTCGCGGTACCGTTCGAAGCGCTGACCGTAAAAGGTGAGCCCCAGCTTGTCGGACAGGATCGGTCCGCTGACATAGTAGCGTCCGGCATACCCGTCGCCGCTCGCACTGTCTTCCTGCGCGGTGTAACCCAACGTGACACTGCCCCCCCATTTGTCGGGCACGTTCTTGGTGATGACGTTGATCACCCCGCCCGAGGCTGCCGAGCCATAGAGCGACGACATCGGGCCACGGATGACCTCGATCCGTTCGATGGCCGAGGCGGGCGGCAGGTAACCGCTGCGCTGGCCCGTGCCCCACCCGTTGTAGAAAGCATCCTGGGAGGCCCCGATGGGCTTGCCGTCGATCAGCATGAGGACGTAATCCTCGCCAAGGCCGCGAATGGTGATGTTGTCCCCACCGAGTTTGCCGCCCTTTTCGACCGAGACACCGGCGGTGTCGCGCAGAAGATCGGCGATGGTCTCGACCGAGCGACCCTCGAAGTCTTCGGCGTCGATCACGGTGATCGAGGCGGGCGCGTCGGTCAGCAACTGCTCGAACCCGGCGGCGGTCAAGACCAGCGTGCCGAGGTCATGCGCGCCGTCGTCCTGCGCAAGTGCCATACCGGGCAGGGCGACGCTGGAAAGAGCAAGGGCGCGGGTGAGATGCGGTATCGGACGGAGGAAGGAAAGTTTCTTGTGGTTCATGTGCTGTCCCATGCGTTCGGCGCACGTGCTTCACTCGCGAAGGCGCGCGCATCATTTCATTGGATAGCTGGGGAGAACCTTGCTTTGGTTTTCGGTGGCTCTGCTCTGATCTCACGCCATCGCAGACGCGCGCCAAGAGTTCGACCGGAATATAATCGCGTTCTCTCCTATGGATTGCGTTTGGAGTCAAGCGGATGGCAATGCCGAACACCCAACACACCAAAATTGATCGGCTACCCGGGCGCGGATGTGTCGTAGATATGCCGTTACGCGCGGGACATTTTCTCTAATCTCCCAAGTTTGGGAAGAAGGAGATGTTCATGGCTAAAGATCAACGCGAGATTCAGCGCAAATTGCGGATACTGCGACATCTGGAGGAGACCGGTCACGTCGCGAGGACTTGCCGCTATTTCGGGACAGGTCGATCCAGCTTCTACCGTTGGCGTCAAGCCTATGCGGAGTGCGGCGAAGCTGGCCTGATCAATGCACCGCCCATTCCCAAGTGGCATGCCAATCGGACGCCGCCTGAGCGTGAGGACAAGGTGCTTTATCGACGACGCAAGTATCATCTCGGCCCGATACGGATCGTCTGGTACCTGGAGCGCTATCACGGCATCCAAAAACATCCGGATGCGGACCGTTCCGGCGTCTCGACCAACGACCCATTGACCAGCACATTGGCGCAAAGAATCCTCTTGATGAAGAAGATAACGATACTCCGACCTTCAAAAGCGTGACTGGGTTTGCCCCATTGCGCTCGCTTCTGAAGGCCATACGCGAGCACAAGATCGCCGAGTTTCCGGCGCCCTCCATTCCATCATTGTCATCCAAGCATCGCCGAGACATTTGACCCGCTCGCGGACGATCGCGGACAGCGGCATCCCGCTGAAACCTGCCCTGATCCGATTTTCGGCGTGGCACTCGATGACCAACCCTATAGCCAGAGCAAAAATGGAGCGAGTCGAGTCGCTAGCTGATAAGAGCAGGAGCAGAGCAGTACCGTGTCTTCCCACCACCCCAGGGGCCGGCCCGAAGGCGTGCCGGCGATTGTCAAGCCATTCCAGATTCGCGGTCGGTTCCTGACCGCACTCGCCATCCGGCTCGAAGGTGCTCCGCCTGACGACACCTTTTACCAGGCACTGGACGAACAGTTGCAGCAGACGCCGCAGTTCTTTTCCGAGGCTCCGGTGGTGCTCGATTTCGCCAAGGCCCCCGGCATCGCCACGACCGACAAGATACGCGGGCTCACGAAGGCGCTGCGCGAACGCAACCTGCTGGTTCTCGGTGTTCAGAACGCGGGACCCGTGGATCAACCGGCCCTGCAGGCCATGGGGCTCATTCCGATCGTCGCCGCCGGACGGGACGCACCGGGTCCGAATGATGGCGCTCGCCGCAAGCGTGGGATCGAGAAGTTGCTACCGCCTGACAACAAGATCGTTACCGTCCCGGTCCGATCCGGCCAAACGGTCGTCGCCGAACGCGGTGACTTGACCATCGTCGGCTCCGTGGCATCGGGCGCGGAACTGGTCGCCAGTGGCAATATTCATGTTTACGGCACCTTGAGGGGCCGGGCCATGGCAGGCGCGCATTGCGACGCGAAAGCGCGCATCTTCTGCCAGAAACTCGACGCTGAACTGGTGGCTGTCGCCGGTCTCTACCAGACCAGCGAGACGCTCGCTCCCGAGGCACTCGGGCGTTGCGCGCAAATTTTCCTCGAAGACGAGAAACTATGCATGGAGGCGATCACATGACGGAGCAATTGAAGGAAGATCCGCCCTTCGGCCGGGTCGTCGTTATCACGTCGGGCAAGGGCGGTGTTGGCAAGACAACCTCGGCCGCGGCCATCTCGGCCGGCCTGGCCAAGATGGGTTACAAGACCGTCGTGATCGACTTCGACGTCGGCCTTCGTAACCTCGACATGACCATGGGTTGCGAACGCCGCGTGGTGTTCGACTTCATCAACGTCATCCAGGGTGATGCGCGGCTCAAGCAGGCGCTGATCCGTGACAAGCGGTTGGAAAATCTCTCCATCCTGCCCACCTCGCAGACGCGCGACAAGGACGCCCTGACGAAGGAGGGGGTCGAGACAGTGTTAAACGAACTGAAGCAGGAGTTCGACTACATCATCTGCGACAGCCCTGCCGGAATCGAACGCGGTGCGCAGCTCGCGATGTATTTCGCCGACGAGGCCGTGGTCGTGACCAATCCCGAGGTCTCTTCCGTGCGAGACAGTGATCGCGTACTTGGCCTGCTGAGCAGCCAGACGCGGCGCGCGGAAACCGAAGGCTCCGAACCCGTCAAGGCACAGGTCCTGCTGACACGCCACGACCGGACGCGGATAGAGAACGGCGAGATGATGACGGTCGAGGACGTGCTGGAAATCTTGGCAGTGCCCTTGCTGGGCATCATTCCCGAAAGTCAGGCTGTTCTGCGCGCGTCGAATATCGGCACGCCCGTCATACTGGACGAACCATCGGCTGCGTCCCGTTCCTACGAGGACGCGGTTGCGCGGCTAACCGGCCAGGAGGTGGAGATGCGGATCGCGGGCGAGCGTCGCCCGGGGATCTTTCACCGGCTGTTTGGACGGTCGGCATGAACCTTTTCGGCCTCAATCTCGGATCGCGCCGTGCGAAGTCGGCACAGACGGCCAAGGATCGCCTTCAGATCCTGCTTGCGCATGAACGCAGCCGTGGCTCCGGCACACCGGACTACCTGCCGGACCTTCAGCGGGACATCGTGCAGGCGGTCCGGAAATACGTCGATATCGAGATCGAAGATGTCGACGTCCGGATGGACCGGAGCAGGGACATCTCAAGCCTCGAGATCAATGTCGAGATTCCCGCTGACAAAAAGCCCGGATCGGACTCGAAGACCTGAGGGCACGGCTCCGTCCAGGCCTTACACGCCCGTTGCTCCAGCGCCGGCCATGCACCAACGATCAGACGGAAACGCTCGCAGTGAACAGCCCAAGGCGAATGTCGGTTGTGTATCGATGTCGCTTCAGGTCTCATCGCGGGGCCGCTCGGAGTGCACCGCCCCGCCGATACGCGCTGCGCTCCGAGCAAGCGCAGCAATCAGATCCGTTCTTGTGACAATGCCGATTATCCGGCCGTATTCGATGACGGGCACAGCATCCGTCCCTCCGTCGGCCATCATCGGCAGCAACGCCCCGATGGGAGTATCGGCCATCGCACGGGGACCGGCGACACTCATGATATCCCCGGCCTTTGTCGGATTTTCGCGGCTTCGGTCCAGCAGGCGTCGCAAGGCGGCTGCGTATCCGCGGTCAAGACGCAAGGCATCCTCTCTTGCCTGGCGGATCAAGTGGATCTGGAAGATGACTCCAAGGAACTTCTCGCCCTGCTCGACGACAGGAAGGGACGTGAAACGATGCTGCCGGAACAGGTCCGCGACATCGCTCAGCGGCGTTTCGGGGCGGATCGTGACAAGGTCCCGAGACATGATGTCCTGCGCCGTCACCGGAACGGAGTGATGTGCCGCGGCCTGCATCTCCGCTGCCCCGATCAGGCGCGCCAGGTCCTCGACCCCTAGGTTGAAGGACTGGCTGTAGCGCTCCAGGATGTTTGTCAGTTCTTCCTCGGACAGCCCTAGCCGTTCAGTCGGATTTCGGTCGCCAGTCCCGTGCTGGCTTGGGTCATCGAACTGCCGAAACGGGTAGTGCCGCCCCGTCAATCGCGCATAGATCGTCGCAAGAACCACAAGCGCCACGGTACCCACGCCAATCGGCGCAATCGCGAACCAGAACCCCAGATGCGCGATGGCATCGGGCGACAGGACCGCCGTCATGGCCACCGCACCCGCTGGCGGGTGGACGGCGCGACACAGCATCGTCGCGGTTACGGCCAGTCCCACGGCAAGGCCGACCCTCAGGGCGGGATCGTCGACCCATAGGCAAACGGCGACTCCGACCAGTGCTGCTATCGTATTGCCGACAATCGCGGACCAGGGTTGCGCGAGCGGGCTGTTCGGGATCGCGAACAACAGAACGGACGTGGCGCCGAAGGGGGCGACAAGGTACAGCCCCAGTTCCAGGTCGACAGTCGGCGACAGCACGAACAGTCCGGTCAGCCCGAGCCCGATCAGGGCACCAAGCCCTGCCCGTAAGGCCTCGACGCCGGAAACACGCGCAACCGCAGGGCCAAGTGATTTCAGAATGTGCAACGACACGCCTCCCGGCAAGATATGCACAAACTTTCATCACAGTGCCGCAGATTCAACAACGCAACTGACCGAACCGTCAATCCGGCCTTCATATCATCTGAACGCACGAACCTGCTCGAGGATCGGGTCGATCACGTCAAAGTCGCGCTCCTCGCGGATAAGCACCCAGGCGGGAAGGTCGAAACCCGGCGCGCGCGCCACCGTTTGCAAGTCGCCCGTCCGGATGTGTCGCTCGATCAGCCTCTCCGGGAAATAGCCGCAGCCACGGCGCACCAGCAAATGCTGCAACCCCAGCCAGCCGATATTGACCGTCAGGAACGGACTGGGAAAACCCGGGAACCCCGGTTCCGGCTCGAACCCGATCTCCGCGCGTAAGGACAGATCCGGTCGGGCCACGCTGATATCCGCAAGCTCGATGCGGTGAAAGCCGCCTGCGCTGATGGCGCCGGTCTTGGTATCATCGCGGTAAAACAACAGGACAAAGCCCTTGGCAATCCACCCGCGGAAACTGCGCCTCTGGCAGGAGTCTAGCAGACAAGTTGTAACAAACCCCAAATGAATGACCATCGTCTTCCGTTTGAGCAGGTTCAAAAAAATTTAATACGCAAAACATATTTTAATCAACAACCTGCACTTTTGTATTTCGCATGTTGAAAAGAAAATTTCATATATCGATCAAATTTGACTCGACAGCGAGGTGTGACATCACGACATTCCCAGCAGATTCCCTGTCTCACGACGGGATCTTCTGGGAGGGAGACACAATTGACTGGAACGGGCCAGGATACCGAACAAGACACGGGCCAAACTGCGGGTCACAAGCCGGACCGCGTCGCGGAGACCTCGCTTGCCAAGGCGATCCGCCTGTTGCCCATCGTGGCGGAACGCAACGAGAGCGGCGTCACCCTGTCGGCGGTGGCACGGAAGGCGAACCTGACGACGGCGACGGCGCGCAGGCTTCTGCAAGGGCTCGTGGACGGCGGACTTCTGAGCTTCGACCCCTACTCCAAGATTTACACGCTGGGCATCGGCATCTTCAATCTCGCCGGCGCCCCCGGCTCCCCGCGCCAGTTTGACCCCGTTCGCATGGAGTTACGTCCGGCATTGAACGAGATCGCGACCGTTACGGGCGAGACCACCTTTCTCTCCGTACCCTTCAACGACGAGGCGCTCTGCATCGACGCGTCGGGTGATACCTATGCGCTCTGTGCCAACACCTTGCGCGTCGGGGCCCGGCGTCCGCTTGGCGTGGGTGCCGGCAGCGCCGCGATCCTCGCCGCCCTGCCAGAAAAACAGTGCGACCGGCTGATCGCCGCCAGCAGCGACACCTTCAGCCGCTATGGCGAGCTCAACGCGGCCGAAGTGAGGCGCATGGTGCAGCACTGGCGCGAACACCGCTGGCTGATCAACGGATCAATTATCATCCCAGATGTCGGGGCCATCGCGGTGGCAGTCTTCGACCAGACGGGACAGCTCAGGGCAGCGATATCGGTCGCGGCACTGAAGTCCCATCTCGGCCCCAAGCATCGCAAGGAAATCGTAGCTGTAATGAAGCGTGCCATCGAGCGCGTGGGTTTCAAGACTTAAGGCAGACCAAGCATGTATCCCATCCACTTCTTCAACCGCGCAGCCAAGCTCTGGCCCGATCACATCGCCATCGAACACGGCAACGAGCAGCTCAGCTATCGGAATCTGCACGCCCGCGTGCAGGCGCTGGCAACCGGGTTGCAAAAGCTCGATCCCGAGTTCGGCAGCCGTGTCGGCATTTGCAGCTACAACACGATCGACCACCTCGTCTGCTGGTTGGCCGTTCTGGCCGCGGGCAAGATCTGGGTGCCGTTGCAACCGATGAACGCCGCAGCCGAACTGGTCCGCGCCGTTTCCTTCACTCGCACAAGCATCGTCATCGTCCAGAAGGACACGGCAGCGAAACTCGCCGGTGCCGAGGCCATGTTCCTATATTCCGATCCCGAGGGCGGCGATGGCACCACGGGTGCGCTCTGCCGCGACCATGCCGGCCAGACCCCGGCAGAGGCCGACCTGCCTCTCTCGGCAACGCAGGCGATCAAGTTCACCGGTGGCACCACCGGCCTGCCCAAGGGCGTGATGCAGCCCTACCGCGCCTGGAACACCAACATCGCCACGCAGGTCGCCGCCTGGTCGCTGGACGAGGGCCAGCGCTACCTCGCCGCCGCGCCCATCACCCACGGCACCTCGACCTATATCCTGCCGACGCTGGCAACCGGCGGCACGCTCGTGCTGCTCGACCGGCCCCGCCCCGAGCAGACGCTGGACTTCCTGCAGAACGCCCGGATCACCACGACCTTCGTGCCGCCCACCGTGCTTTACATGCTGATGGAGCTCGAAAACGTCCGCGATGCCGATTACGCGCACCTCAAGAACCTGATCTACGGCGCAGGCCCAATGCGCCCCGACGCGATCGGCCGCGCGCAGGAAATATTCGGCCCCTGCCTTGCCTCGACCTATGGCCAGACAGAGGCGCCCCAGATCGCCACGATGATCTCGGCCGAGGAACTCAAGGACCCGGCCAAGCGCGCCTCGGTAGGCCGCGAGACCTTTCTCAGCCGGGTCGAGATCATGAACGACGCGGGCAAGATCTTGTCCGTGGGCGAAACCGGCGAGATCGTCATTCGCGGCGACCTTTTGATGACCGGCTACTGGGACCAGCCGGAGGTCACCGCGAAGACGCTGGCCGATGGCTGGCTCCACACCGGCGACCTCGGCCAGAAGGACGAGGACGGCTATCTCTTCATCCGGGGCCGCGCCAAGGAGATGATCATCACCGGCGGCTTCAATGTCTACCCGGCGGATGTGGAAACCGTCATGGGCGAACACCCCGAGATCATTGACTGCGCCGTCTACGGCGTGCCTGACGACAAGTGGGGCGAGGCGGTTCATGCGGCCGTTCAGGTGCGGGATGCCAAGGCCGTCACCGGAGACGAGATCATCGCCTTCATCCGCGAGCGTCTCGGCCCCGTCCAGACGCCCAAATCCGTCAATTTCCGTGACAGCCTGCCGCGCAACGCAATCGGTAAGCTTCAGAAAAACCAACTTGCGGAAGAGCACGCCACCGCGCACGCCGACGCATTTCAGAAAGGCTGACCCATGTCCAAACCAGCGCCCACGACATCCCTGTGCCGTTACACCGACACCGAGATTTTCTATCGCAACAGCAACTTGGTGGACGAACTGCTGACCGATGACAGCGATTTCGTCACCGTGATGATGCAGCACATCCTGAACCGCCCGGTCAGCCCCAGCCAGAAACGCGTGATGAACGCGATCCTGATCGTGATGATGGAACACGGGCTGACCCCCAGCGCCATCACCACCCGGTCGATCTACATGTCCGCGCCCGAAAATTTGCAGGGCGCCGTCGCGGCCGGGCTTCTGGCCGTCGGCAGCCAGTTTGTCGGCACAATCGAGAACAACGCCCGCCTGCTCTCGGAACTGGTCGATCTCGACGCCGACGCACAGGCCACCCGCGCGTCCGAAATTGTGCGCGAACACCGCGCCCGCAAGGCTCACCTGCCCGGCTTCGGTCACCATCTTCACCGCCCGGATGATCCCCGCGCGTTGAAGCTGCTGGAGATCGGCGAGACCGCATCCGAAAACCCGCGCTACCTGCGCGCGCTGAAAACCCTGTCCGCCGCCGTCGACGCCGAGTTCGACCGCCACATCACCATCAACGCCACCGGCGCCACCGCCGCGCTTCTGGGCGACATGGACATCCCCGTGGAACTGATGCGCGGTTTCGCCATCATCTCCCGCGCCGCGGGCCTCGTGGCGCATATCGCCGAAGAGCAGCAGAAACCCTCCGGTCGCTTCATCTGGGAAACAATCGACAAGGCCATGCCGTTCGAGGACGACGCATGAGCGACTTCGCTATCGTCACCGGCGGCGCGCGCGGCATCGGCGCGGCGATTGCAGAGCGGCTCAAGGCCGACGGGCTGCGCATCGCCGTCGTGGACCGCATCGCGCCTGAGCATGACCACGCCGACGAGGTGCTCGAACTCGACCTGTCGGATGTCGAGGCCACCCGCACCGCGCTGGAGAAATTCTGCGACGGGCGGCGCGTGACGCGGTTGGTGAACAATGCCGGCATCGTAGAACCTGCGGATGTCGCCTCGACCGATCCCTATTCCCTCGACAAGGTGGCTGCGGTCAACTTGCGCGCGCCTCTCGTGTGCCTGCAGGCCGCCCTGCCATCGATGAAGGAGGCACGGCTGGGCCGGGTCGTCAACATCTCGAGCCGCGTTGCGCTGGGCAAGGAGCTGCGCACTGCCTATTCGGCCACCAAGGCCGGTCTGCACGGCATGACCAAGACATGGGCGCTCGAACTGGGCCAGCACGGCATCACCGTCAACGCGCTCGGCCCCGGCCCCATCGCCACCGAGCTGTTCAACAAGGTGAACCCTCCGGGCGACCCGCGCACCGAAAAGATCATCGCGACGGTGCCCATGAAACGCACCGGAACCCCCGAGGACGTGGCCGACGCCGTGTCGTTCTTCTGTTCGGAGAGGGCGGGGTTCGTGACCGGACAGGTCCTTTACGTCTGCGGAGGCATGACCATCGGATCCGTCTGAAGAAGAATCCGGACCAGACTGAAAGAAAAGGCATTTCATCAAAGGAGGAGACCAAGATGAAACTCAACCGTAGAACCATGATCGGCGCCGTCAGCGCCACTGCCATGCTGGCCTTCGGCGGCTCTGCCATGGCGCAGGACTACCCGACCAAGCGCATCACGCTGATCGTGCCCTACAGCGCCGGCGGCGCAACCGATGTTCTGGCCCGCCAGGTCGCCGACGGCCTCAGCAAGGTGCTGGACGAGACGGTGACGGTCGAAAACCGCCCCGGTGCCGGCGCCACTCTGGGCACCACCCAGGCGGCCAACGCCCGACCCGATGGCTACACGCTCTTCATGGGGCAGGTGTCGTCGCACGGCATCGCGCCCGCTGTCTACAAGAACCTGCAATATGATCCGGTCGAGGATTTCGCACCGATCAAGTTGATCATGTCGATCCCCAACGTCATGGTGGTCAACGAGGACAGCCCCTACCAGTCGGCCGAAGAATTCCTCGAAGCCGCGAAATCCGAGAACATGACCTTCGGGTCCTCGGGCGTGGGCAGCTCGATCCACCTCTCGGGCGAGATGTTCAAGGCCAGCACCGGCGCCGACATGACTCACGTGCCGTTCCGCGGCAGTGGCGAGGCCGTGCCGGCTCTGCTGTCAGGCGACGTGGACGTGATGTTCGACAACCTGCCCTCGGCCATGCCGCATATCGAGTCGGGCGCCCTGCGCGCGCTGGCAGTCACTACGCCGGAGCGTTCCGAGCACCTCGAGGATGTGCCGACCCTGGACGAGCTGGGCATTGAAGAGCTTGAAGGGTTCGCCGCGCGTTCATGGTTCGGCCTGATGGCCCCTGCGGGCACCGATGACGCGGTCGTCGCCACCTTGAACGACGCGATGGGCGAAGTCCTTGCAAGCGACAGCTTCAAGAAATTCGCCGACACCCGCGGCGGCCAGATCGAGGGCGGCAGCCCCGACGATTTCGCCGCCTACATCGAGGGCGAGCTTTCCAGCTGGAAGGCGGTCGTCGACGAGGCCGGCGTAACAGTCGAGTAATCTTTCGACAATTACCAGGTGGCGGCCCGCCGGGGCCGCCACCCGTCAAGGGCGGCATGGAGGAGGGCCAGCCATGAGCGAAACAGATACCGACACCGACGCCCGCAGGGGCCGCCGCCGCGAAATCATCTTCGCGGTGCTCACGATCCTGGCCGCCTTGGTTTTCGCCTTCGTCGTCATCCCGAACGGCGTCACCAGACCGGCGTCGGTCAAACACCTGCCGCTGTCACCCGTCTTCCTGCCTTACGTTCTGACGATCAGCGTGGGCCTCTTCGCCCTGATCCACTTTCTGGAAGCGATCTTTGCCGCGCATATCCCCGGCGAGGACGACGCCTCGCTCGGGACACATCCGCGCTGGAAATCCCGCTTGCTGCTGCTTGTCGGCCTGCTGGCGCTCTACCTTCTGATGCCCGAGCGGCTGGGAATGCCGCTCACCGCCATCATTGTGACCATCGCATTGATGGCCATCGGCGGCGAGCGCCGCCCGCTTATCCTCTTAGGCGTCGGCATCGCCGTGCCGGTGCTGGTCTATCTGTTTTTCGCCCACATCGCGCAGGTGCCCCTGCCCATGGGCCTTTTCGAAGACTGGATGTGATCCATGATAGAGAATATTGCCACCGGCTTCGAGATGTTCTTCACGCTGGCCAACCTGCTGGCGATCACCGCCGGCGTGTGCCTCGGTGTAACCGTGGGCGCAATCCCCGGCCTGACCGCGACCATGGCCGTGGCGCTCGCCCTGCCCTTCACCTTCAATCTCGATCCCGTCACCGGCATCCTGCTGCTGGTCGGAGTCTACAAGGGCGGCGTCTTCGGCGGCTCGATCACCGCGATCCTCATTCGCGCGCCCGGCACGCCCGCGGCCGCCTGCACCCTGCTGGATGGCTATCCGCTAGCCCAGCAGGGCCAGGCGGGCAAGGCGCTCAACATGGCGCTCTACGCTTCGTGCATCGCCGACTTCCTGTCCAATCTGTCGCTTATCTTCTTCGCCAGCCTGATCGCCGGCCTTGCCCTTGCCTTCGGCCCGCCTGAATATTTCTGGCTGATCTGCTTCTCGCTGACCGTAGTGATCTCGATCTCGGGGTCGTCCCTGACCAAGGGGCTGATTTCCGGCCTGTTGGGCCTTCTCACATCCACCATCGGGCTGGACCTCGTCTATGGCACGCAACGCTTCACCTTCGACAACTTCAACCTGATGGGCGGGGTCAGCTACATCCCCCTGCTGATCGGCCTCTTCGCCCTGCCCGAGGTGATCGACTTCTACATGCGCAAGGTCGCGCCTTTCACGGTCAAGACCGCCGACAAGAGCCGCGTCAGCCTGGCCGAGCTGAAATCCAGCCTCGTCACCATCGTGCGAGGCAGCTTCATCGGCGTCATCATCGGCACCATCCCCGGTGCCGGGGCCACCGCCGCCGCTTTCCTCTCCTACGGCGAGGCACGCCGCACCTCGAAGTCTCCCGAAACCTTCGGAAAGGGCAATATCGAAGGCGTCGCCGCATCGGAGGCGGGCAATAACGGTGTCGCTGGCGCCACGCTCATTCCCCTGCTTGCGCTCGGCATTCCCGGTGACGTGGTGACGGCGGTGATCCTCGGCGCCTTCATGCTTCAGGGCCTCACCCCGGGGCCCCTGATGTTCCAGGACAACATCAGCATCATCTATGCCATCTTCATCGGCATCATGCTCAGCTCGGTCGTCCTTCTGGGATCGGGCAAACTCGCGATCCGCTATTTCTCGCGCATCGCCGACATTCCCCGCCACATCCTTCTGCCCATCGTGCTCATGTTCTGCGTGTTCGGCAGCTATGCCGTGCAAAGCCAGATGTTCGACGTGGGCGTGATGCTGGCCTTCGGCGTGCTGGGCTATATCATGATGAAGATCGACATGGCCGCGGCGCCCTTCCTCATGGGCTTTATCCTCGGCCCGCTCTTCGAGGACAACCTGCGCCGGTCGTTCCTCATTTCCGAGGACGTGACGATCTTCTTCCGCAGTCCGATCTGCTGGATCTTCATCGTCATCACCGTCCTGTCGGCCTATGTCGGCGTCCGTCGCGAGCTGCGCGCCACCCGCGCCAAGCGCAGCGCGCTGCGCAAATCGGGTGCGGCATGAGCGAGGGCGCAGACAAAGGTCTTGAGGGCCGCATCGCGCTGGTGATCGGCGCGGGGTCCATCGCGTCGGGCATCGGCATCGGCCGGGCCATCGCGATCAGCCTCGCCCGCGAGGGTGCCAATGTCATCGCCGCCGACAACGATCTTGCGTCGGCCGAGGAAACCGTGGGCCTGATCGCCGACGAGAGCGGTCGCGCCGAGGCGGCCCGCGTCGATGTCCTTGACGACGACAGCGTCACCGGCTTGATCTCTGGCATCGAGGCCAAACATGGCCGTCTGGACATCCTGAACTGCAACGTGGGCCTGGGCAAAAGCGGCCCGTCCGAGGCCACCACCCCCGCAGACTGGCGCCGCATCAGCGACGCCAATCTGACCTCGCTGCACGTGGCCGCACAGGCGGCGATCCCGATGATGCGCGCGCAGGGCGGCGGGGTCATAACGGTCACGTCCTCCATCGCCTCGATCCGGCACGTGGGCTATCCCCACCTTGCCTATTCCGCCACCAAGGCCGGCGCGAACCAGTTCGTGCGGTCCCTCGCGGTCGAGCTTGCGCCCAATGGCATCCGCGTCAATTCCATCATCGCGGGGCTGATCGACACGCCCCGCATCGGCGTGACACTGGCCAACAGCTATGGGGACCGGACCGAAGCTCAGATGCGCGCTACCCGCGCCGCGCAATGCCCCATGGGCCGCATGGGCAGCGCCTGGGACATCGCCGAGGCCGCAACTTTCCTCGCCTCCGACAAGGCGGGCTACATCACCGGCACCCAGCTGGTGGTCGACGGCGGCCTGTCGGCCAGCATCCGGCAGGCGATGGATGCCTGACCGCCCACCCCCGTCGGGCCGGTCGCGGTTCGTCCTCAATGCGGGGCTGGCCCTGTACCTGTTGGGCACGGGGACTGCGGCCATCTTCGCACCGGTGCCTGAAATCCCAGCAGTGGCGGCGCTCATGGCGCTGGCCCTGCTCAATCGGCAGGCCCTCAACCGGCCAGCATGGATCATCGGCAGCCTCGTCGTCATGCTGGTCATCTGGGGCCTTGTCGCGGGCTGGCTGGACGAGGCCGGGGCACTATCGCGCGTCACCTTCCTGTCGGCCTTCCTGGTCGCGCTCGGCATGCTCAGCCGCGCCGCCTCGCGCGCGCCCGACATCCGCAGTGCCGCCGTCGTGGTCGCCAGCCGTCCGCGCGGCGCGCGCTATCTCTTCGTTTCACTGGGCACGCATATCTTCGCGATCTTTCTGAATTTCGGCGCGGCCAGCCTGATGGCCACGCTGCTGGCCCAGACCCGTGACAAGCTGGAACGCCAGAACGCGGTCGAGGATGTGACCCTGTCGATGCTGCGCGGCTTCGGCGCCATGCCGATGTGGTCGCCGCTCGCGCTCTCGACCATCGTCACTCTGTCGATCCTGCCCGAGATCAACTATTTCGAGGTCCTGCCCTACGGTCTGGCCGCCGCCGCGCTTTACCTTGCCGCCGGCTACATGACGCGCAAAGGTCCCGTTCCCGCGTCCGGGCCGGCGACGGCCACGCCGGTCATGCCCACGCGCTCCGAACAGCTGATTCTTCTGCGGGTGGTGGCACGTGTCGCCCTTCTCGTGGCGGTGGCCTTCGCCCTGAACCGGTTCGCGGATCTGTCAATGCCCGCGTCCGTTCTGCTGGCCGTGTTGATCTTTTCGCTGGCCTGGTGGATGATCCAGGTCACTTCAGGCAGCGCTCCCGGCCTGCACGACGAACTTGCCGCCACCGCGTCAAGCGGCGCCAACGAGATCGTCATCGTGTCCTGCGCGGGCTTTCTCGGCGCCGTTATCGCGTGGTTCGTCTCCAGCTTCGACGGCGACCTGCCCGTTCCGCCCGATGCTCTAGCGCCGGTCCTCATCGCGCTCGTGCCCATGGGTATGGTGCTGGGCGGCGTATCGGCGCTGAACCCGATCGTCTCGGCAAGCATCCTCCTTGGCCTTCTGCACCCGCTGGTGCCCGAAGCGGCCCTGCTGTGGCTGGCGCTGGCGGCGATCATCGGCTGGGGCATCACCGCCGCCTCCACGCCGTTCACTGCCAACGTGCTCATCACCACCCGCATTATGCAGGTGGCTCCCGGCCCGCTTCTGCGCCGGCACAACATCCGGCTGACGGTCCTGTCACTGGCGGTGCTGGGCCTGTTCTGCGCCGCCGGTTCCTACATATCCCTGCAAGGTTAGGACGTACATATGACCCAGAACATGCAAGCTGTCTTCGCAACCCGCCCGGGCGGTCCGGACGTACTCGAGCCCCGCGATGTCCCCATACCGGCGCCGGGGCCGGGCGAAGTGCTGATCCGTGTCGAGGCCGCGGGCTTCAACCGCCCCGACCTGCGCCAGCGCCAGGGCGGCTATCCCCCGCCCCCCGGCGTGACCGAGGTGCTGGGGCTCGAAGTGGCGGGCGAAGTCGTGTCCTGCGGCGACGACGTGCTGTCCTTTGCCGAGGGCGACAAGGTCGTCGCGCTGGTCGCAGGCGGCGGCTATGCCGAATACTGCGTCGCGCCCGCCCCCCAGGTCCTGCCGTGGCCTGCCGGTCTTTCGGCGGTCGAGGCTGCAGCCCTGCCCGAAACCTATTTCACCGTCTGGACCAATCTCTTCCGCATCGGGCGCCTCGCCGAGGGCGAGACTGTCCTGATCCACGGCGGCGCCAGCGGTATCGGCACCACGGCGATCCAGATCGCGCGCGCCATAGGCGCCACCGTCTATACCACCGCCGGCACGGACGAGAAATGCCAGGCCTGCCGCGACCTCGGCGCTACAGAAGCCATCAACTATCGTTCCGCACGGTTCGAGGAAGAGATCGCCCATCTCACCGACGGGCGCGGCGTCGATGTCATCCTCGACATGATTTGCGCCGATTACCTCAACCGCAATCTCGCCTCGCTCGCCGTGGCAGGGCGACTGGTCATCATCGCCTTCCTTGGTGGCGGCAAGACCCAGATCGACATCGAAGGCATGATCCGCAAGCGCCAGACCCTGTGCGGCAGCACACTGCGCCCACAATCCCCACAGGAAAAGGGCCTGATCGCCGCCGACCTTCTGGCCCGGGTCTGGCCCCTCCTGGAACAGGGCAAGATCAAACCGGTCATCAACTCCGTCCATCCTCTGGCCCGCGCCGCCGACGCCCATGCCGAACTCGAGGACGGCGGTCATGTGGGCAAGATCGTCCTGTCGGTGCGCTGACGGTCAGGCACCGTCCTGCGGCGGGCCGCTGGTGCGGCGGATCATCAGGTCGGGCGGGATCAGGGCCGCGGGCATTACCAACTTGTTTGCTCGTTGGCTTTCGCAAAAGCATCAGGTAGGAAAACTCCTTGCACAATGCCCGGGCTGAAAGGCCACCGTTTTCCACGCGAGATCTTCGCCTATAAGGTCTGGACGTACCATCGTTTTGCGCTCAGCACGGCGGATGACAAGGATCTTCTTGCCGAACGCGGCGTGATGGTCAGCCGGGAAACCGTCCGGAACTGGATGAACCGGTTTGGCCCTCATTTTGCCGATTGTATCAAGCGCGACAGGCCTGGCATTTGCGACAAATGGCACTTGGATGAAGTCGTTGTTCCGATCAATGACGTGAAGTTCTGGCTCTGGCGGGCAGTTGACGCGAATGGGAACATACTCGATCTTGCGTCCGCGCCGCCGTCGTCTCACCGCCAAATCCTATCGCCACAGCAGAGCTGATGCCCTCGATCTTTGGAGCGCCTACACACTTGAAATGACCACCTGGCGGGCGTGGGTCAGGCCGCATTCGGGCAGATCCAAATAAGTTGGCAAGGCCGCTCATACCAATCACTGTGTTCTGGCAGAGAGCATTGCCAACAATCTGATGATTTCGCGACCGGTCTTCAAACACTTGAATGAATCCAGGCAGCGGCGTCTTCACTTTTCTAGCATCCATTCACCACTTGCATCGCTCGCGACCCGCGGCACCAATGCACGGACGAGGTCGCGCATGTGGAGTA
>NZ_JARAMK010000036.1:0-1173 GCF_028807495.1 Roseovarius sp. SK2 | reverse complement strand
GAATCCAGGCAGCGGCGTCTTCACTTTTCTAGCATCCATTCACCACTTGCATCGCTCGCGACCCGCGGCACCAATGCACGGACGAGGTCGCGCATGTGGAGTACGCCCACTTGGCGTCCATTGCGCATGACGCGGTAGTTCTTCGTCGTGTCGCCCCGCGAGGTCGCGATGACCGACTCCAGCGTGTCATTTGCATCGACCTCTCCCGCGATCTCTTGCGGCGTATCACTGGTCGTCTTCATCACGGAACGTACCCGCAGCACACGCGCGCGGTTGATGTCACTGACAAAGGCTTCGATGTAGGGATCGTTCGGGTTCAGCAGGATATCCTGCGGTTCGCCCTGCTGCACCACGAAGCCATCCTTGAGGATCACCAGGTGATCGGCCAGCTTGAGCGCCTCGTCGAGGTCGTGGGTGATGAATACGACCGTCTTGGACAGCTCGTCCTGCAATTCGATCAACAAGTCCTGCATGTCGGTACGGATCAGCGGATCGAGGGCCGAGAACGCCTCGTCCATCAGCATAATGTCCGAGTTCGAGGTCAGCGCCCGGGCAATCCCGACCCGCTGCTGCATGCCGCCGGAAAGCTGTGCGGGATATTGCCCGCCCTGACCTTCGAGGCCGACGCGGTTGAGCCACCGGGTCGCCTCTTCCGCGTATTGCTTTCGGTTTTTGCCTTCGATTGCCCACGACATGCCGGCGTTCTCCAGCACCGTACGGTGCGGAAGAAGCGCGAATTTCTGAAACACCATCGACATTTCCGCCTGCCGCAGACGGCGCAGACGGTGCTCGTTGTAGTCCAGAATATTCTCGCCGTTGACATACACCTCGCCCGCCGTGGGTTCGATCAGCCGGTTAAGGTGGCGTATCAGGGTGGACTTGCCGGAACCAGACAGGCCCATGATGACCGTGGTCTTGCCCGTCGGCATGTCGACATTGATGTTGTTCAGACCAAGCACATGGCCCGTCTCGCTTTGCAATTCGGCCTTGCCCATGCCGGCGCGCACCTTTTCAAGTGCGCCCTGCGGGTCCTCACCGAATATCTTGTACAGATTGCATACCGAGATCTTGCTTTCATCGCTCATGATTTCTGCTCCGCGTTGATCCGTGCGAGCGCGGCTTTGGTGACCCGGTCAAGAATGATCGCCAGCAGCACGATGCCGAGGCCGGACA
>NZ_JARAMK010000035.1:0-1217 GCF_028807495.1 Roseovarius sp. SK2 | reverse complement strand
TGATCGGCCCCATCTAAGTGGTCCAATTTGATTGTTAGTGCATGATCGGCCTTTGGTCCATCTGGACTATGGCTTCTGGCGCAGGCGGGCGATAGCCCAGAGCACTGTGTGGTCGTTTGGTGTTGTAGTGTTTCCTCCATTCTTCGATCAAGATTTGCGCTTCACGCAAGCTGTAGAAGATCTCGCCATTCAAGAACTCATCTCTGAACCGGGCATTGAAGCTTTCGCAGTATCCGTTTTCCCAAGGTGACCCTGGTTCGATGTACGCGGTCTTCGCGCCAACCGATTTGATCCAATTCTGGACGGCTTGAGCAACAAACTCCGGGCCATTGTCAGACCGAATGAACGACGGGATGCCGCGCAGGATGAACAGATCACTCAAGGCGTCGATGACATTGACTGAGTTCAGTTTGCGATCCACACGAATGGCCAGACATTCTCGGCTGTGCTCGTCAATGATGTTCAATGTCCGGAACGCCCTTCCATCATCGGTTCGACAATGAACGAAGTCGTACGACCAGACATGGTTGCGGTACTCAGGGCAAAGTCTGACGCACGATCCATCATTCAGCCAAAGCCGTCCTTTCTTTGGTTGTTTCATTGGCACTTTCAGCCCCTCTCGTCGCCACAGCCTTTCGACCCGTTTGTCGTTCACATGCCAGCCAACATCTCTCAGCAGCGCTGCGATCCGACGGTAGCCGTATCGGCCATATTGGCGGGTCAGCTCGATCATGTCGGCCACCAACCGCTCTTCATCGGCGCGACCAACTGGCACCTTACGCTGTGTGGATCGGTGTTGTCTCAGAACGCGACACGCTCGGCGTTCTGAGACATTCAGTTCAGCTCGAACACGATCAATGCAGGCTCGACGACGAGCGGGGCTTAGAAGTTTCCCTTTGCAGCTTCCGCCAAGATCAGCTTGTCCAGCGTCAGATCAGAAACGGCCCTGCGCAGCCGCTCATTCTCTTTCTGAAGGCGCTTCAGTTCCTTCAATTGATCTGAGCCCATTCCACCGTATTTCTTTTTCCAACGGTAGTAGGTCTGTTCAGTCACACCAATCTGCCGGATCGCATCCAGACGCGGCAAACCTTGCCCCGTCAGAACCTCAACCTGCCGTAACTTCGTGATAATTTCTTCGGGCTTCGGTCGCTTGATTGCCATGTGGTTCCTCCGTTTTCCTAAACATAGCGGAGGACCACTTCATTGGGGGAGGATCA
>NZ_JARAMK010000034.1:0-1228 GCF_028807495.1 Roseovarius sp. SK2 | reverse complement strand
CCGCTTCTGGGAGAGCACACGGTGGAGATCCTGCGCGAGGTGCTGGGCTATGACGGCGACGAGCTGCAGGCGGTGCTGGATAGCGGCGCCGTGGGAGACCCGCAGAGAACCGCAGCGGAATAGAAAAGGAAAGACCGGTAGCGTGCGGCGCAAATCCGCAGCTGCCGGACCCAAGGGAGGAAAAACATGCGATTGATCGTCATGGGGCAGCAAGCCTTCGGCAAGGATGCGCTGGCCAAGATCATCGAAACCGGAACCGACGAAGTCGTGGCCGTGTATTGCGAGCCCGACCGGGACGGCAAGCCGGTGGACCCGATCAAGGAGTTCGCGCTGGAAAAGGGCCTGCCCGTACATCAGCCGGCGAATTTCGACGATGCCGAGGCGCTGGAAACACTGGCCGGATACAACGCCGACCTGATGGTCATGGCCTTCGTCAACGTCTTCGTGCCCGAAGCGGCGCGGGACACGCCGACGCACGGCTCGATCTGTTTTCACCCGTCGCTCCTGCCGCTGCATCGCGGCCCGAGCGCGGTCAACTGGCCGATCATCATGGGATCGGACAAGTCTGGTTTCAGCTGGTTCTACCCGTCGGACGGGTTGGACGAGGGCGACAGCCTGATGCAATGGGAATGCGAGATCGGCCCCGACGACACGGTGATCGACCTCTATTTCAAGAAGATCTACCCGGCGGCGGTGGACAGCGTGCTGGAGGTCTGCGACCTTTTCCGCGCGGGCAATCCGCCGCATATCGTGCCGGACGAAGCGGAGGCCACCTACGAGCGCCGCTGCACCGCGCGGCACTCGGAAATCTGCTGGCACCGTCCGGTGGGGCAGGTCTATGATCTCATTCGCGGGACCAACCCCGCCCCCGGCGCATGGACGACCTACAAGGGTGCCAAGCTGGGGATTTTTGACAGTGCCCGCGCTCCCGGCGACGGCATTTCCGGCCGGGTCCGCGCCATCACCGACGACGGCATCGAGGTGCAGTGCGTCGGAGGCCGTATCCTGGTCAAACGAGTACGCCCCGAGGGCGGGGACAAGACACCCGCCGCCCAGTGGGCATCCGAAGTCGGCCTTGAGGTCGGCGAAGAATTTCCAAGCTGAAACGCGACAAAGGAACACATCATGAGCCACAAATCAGACATCGAGATTGCGCGTGCGGCGTCGAAGAAGCCGATCCAGGAGATTGGCGACAAGCTTGGGATCCCGGGCGAACATCTGCTGCCCT
>NZ_JARAMK010000033.1:0-1240 GCF_028807495.1 Roseovarius sp. SK2 | reverse complement strand
GGCATCAAGATTCTGGACTTCACGCATGTTCAGTCGGGTCCGACCTGCACGCAGCTTCTTGCGTGGTTCGGGGCGGATGTTCTGAAGGTGGAGCGGCCGGGCGTGGGCGACGCCACGCGGCAGCAGCTGGTGGATGTGCCGGGCGCGGACAGCCTTTATTTCACCATGCTCAACCACAACAAGCGCTCGATCGAGCTGAACTCGAAGAACGAGACCGGCAAGCAGGTGCTCACGCGCCTGATCGAGGAATGCGACGTGCTGGTCGAGAACTTCGCGCCCGGCGCGCTCGATCGCATGGGTTTTTCCTGGGAGCGGATCCAGGAGATCAATCCCAAGATCATCATGGCCTCGGTCAAGGGCTTCGGCCCGGGCAATTACGAGAACTGCAAGGTCTACGAGAACGTGGCGCAATGCGCCGGCGGGGCGGCCTCGACCACGGGCTTCCGCGATGGCCCGCCGCTGGTGACCGGCGCGCAGATCGGCGACTCGGGCACCGGGCTGCATCTCTGCCTCGGCATCATGACCGCGCTTTTCCAGCGCGAGCGCACGGGCCGCGGCCAGAAGGTGCTGGCGCCGATGCAGGACGGGGTGCTGAACCTCTGCCGCGTCAAGCTGCGCGACCAGCAGCGGCTGGAGGCGGGCCCCCTGAAGGAATACAGCCAGTACGGCGAGGGCATCGAGTTCGGCGAGGCGACGCCGCGCGCGGGCAACGACAGTGGCGGCGGCCAGCCGGGGCGGATCCTGAAGTGCAAGGGCTGGGAGGACGATCCCAACGCATACACCTACTTCATCACCCAGGCCGCGGTGTGGGAGCAGATCTGCGACGTGATCGGCAAGCCCGAGTGGAAGACGGCCGAGGGCTATGCCACCCCGCCCGAGCGCCTGGACAAGCTGAACGAGATCTTCGGCACGATCGAGGAATGGACCATGACCAAGACGAAGTTCGAGGTGATGGACATCTGCAACCCGCTGAACATCCCCGTGGGGCCGATCCTGTCGACCAAGGAGCTGATCGAGGATGACGGCCTGCGGGCGACGGGCACGATCGTGGACGTGGATCATCCCAAGCGCGGCAAGTACGCGTCGGTGGGCTGCCCGATCAAGCTGAGCGACAGCCCGGTGGACGTGACGCGCTCGCCGCTTCTGGGAGAGCACACGGTGGAGATCCTGCGCGAGGTGCTGGGCTATGACGGCGACGAGCTGCAGGCGGTGCTGGATAGCGGCGCCGTGGGAGACCCGC
>NZ_JARAMK010000032.1:0-1595 GCF_028807495.1 Roseovarius sp. SK2 | reverse complement strand
TGTCTTCCTGGCCCGACCCGGTGCCGCCGACTTTCCAGTCCTTGCCCGCTTCGGACACGGCCGCGTTGAAGCTGTCGAGATCGGTGATGTCCTCGCGGTCGGTGTTGACCCACAGCAGGAACGTGTCCATCGCCATCAGGCCGATCGGCGTGAACTCGGTCACGTCGATGCCCAGGTCCTCCTGGATGATCGGCGTGGTGTAGAAGCTGTTCAGCGTCATCATGACGGTGTGGTTGTCGCCCGTCTTGTCCTGCATGTAGCGCAGCGCCTCGGCGCCCGACCCGCCCGGCTTGTTGATCGGGATGAACGGCCGCGGGCTCAGGTCCTTCTTCTGGATCAGGCCTTGCAGCAGGCGTGCGATCTGGTCCGCGCCACCGCCGGTGCCGGCCATGATGATGAACTCGACCGGTTTTTTCGGCTGCCATTCCGCCAGCGCCGCCGGCGCCGTCAATGCCAGAGCCGATGCACTCGCAACGAGTAGTTTAAACGTATTCATGGTTATCCTCCCTATGGTCTCCATGTGTGTCGAGGCTGGTGCGCGCTGTTTCTTGATATGGTTGGCGCCTGCCCCATTCTTGGTACTGCAGTCAGTCTTCGCCTGTCCTCCCTTCTCTCCTCAATGAACCATGACGACGGGAAAATCCGCCTCGGCGACAACGACTTGCGAGTTGCCACCGAACAGGGATTCCCGTTCGTAACTGTCGTGATAGGCGCCGATGATCAGCATGCCGGCGCCCGCCGCGCGGGTTTCCGACAGAAGCTGCCGGCCCACGTTGCGCCCCTCCGCCTGGAACATCCGGATCTCGGACGCAACGCCGCGCAGTTCGAGATAGCGCTGCAACTGATCCGCCCCGGGATGTTCGTCCTTGGGGCTGTCACCGGTGTGCAGGATCGTGACCTTCTTGGCGCTGGAAATCAGCGGCATCGCCATGGCCACGGCCCGCGTCGCCTCGAGCGACCCGTTCCAGCCGATGGCCACGTGATCCGCGAAATCCGCGTCCGACACGTCGTTATCGGGGCACATCATCACCGGGCGACCCGACGAAAACAGCGCCGATTTCAGCGTGTTGACCCCGAGGTTCATCTCCTGGTCCGGCTTGGCCACGCAGACAATGTCGCACAGGCGACCGTATCTTTGCACCGCATCGACCTGTTTGCCCTCGTATTCGATGAACCGCGTCGTCGGCTTGTCCATCTCGTGATCAGCGATCTCGAGCCCGAGTTTCTTGGCTTGCTTCTCGAACTCACCGTAGAGCTGGTCGCGGGTCACGTCGGCATTGGCATGCGCCGCATCCTCGATCTGGCGGCGCAGCATGGTCGGGATCACGACGCCGTACGGCATCATGTCCTCGGTTTTCGGATGACAATGCACCACGCGGACCCGGGCACCGAAGCGCCGCGCCAGGGCGGCGGCGTGGGCAAAGACGTTGTCGCCTTTGCCGTCGCCCCGCACCGGAAGCATGATGCTGTGGATGGAGTCGTAAGCCATGGCTTAGAACAATCCTTCGATTTCGCCCTGGTCGTTCAGGCGGATGGATTCGGACGCGGGGCGGCTGGGCAGGCCCGGCATGGTCATGATCTCGCCGCAGACGACG
>NZ_JARAMK010000031.1:0-1677 GCF_028807495.1 Roseovarius sp. SK2 | reverse complement strand
ATGAGCCACAAATCAGACATCGAGATTGCGCGTGCGGCGTCGAAGAAGCCGATCCAGGAGATTGGCGACAAGCTTGGGATCCCGGGCGAACATCTGCTGCCCTACGGGCATGACAAGGCGAAGGTGAGCCAGGAATATATCAACTCGGTCCAGGGCAACGAGGATGGCAAGCTGATCCTGGTGACCGCGATCAACCCGACGCCGGCGGGCGAGGGCAAGACCACCACGACCGTGGGCCTGGGCGACGGCCTCAACCACATCGGCAAGAAGGCGATGATCTGCATCCGCGAGGCCTCGCTGGGGCCGAACTTCGGGATGAAGGGCGGCGCCGCGGGCGGCGGCTATGCGCAGGTCGTGCCGATGGAGGACATGAACCTGCACTTCACCGGCGACTTCCACGCGATCACCTCGGCCCACGCCCTGCTGTCCGCGATGATCGACAACCACGTCTACTGGGGCAACGACGCCGAGATCGACACCCGCCGGATCGTCTGGCGCCGGGTCGTGGACATGAACGACCGCTCGCTGCGCCAGATCACGTCCAGCCTGGGTGGTGTGGCCAACGGCTTTGCCCGCGAGGACGGGTTCGACATCACCGTGGCCTCGGAGGTCATGGCGATCCTGTGCCTGGCCAAGGATCTCAAGGACCTCGAGGAGCGGCTGGGCGCGATGATCGTGGCCTATCGCCGCGACCGCAGCCCCGTCTACTGTCGCGACATCAAGGCCGAGGGCGCGATGACCGTCCTTCTGAAGGACGCGATGCAGCCCAACCTGGTGCAGACGCTGGAAAACAACCCGGCCTTCGTGCATGGCGGCCCGTTCGCCAACATCGCGCATGGCTGCAACTCGGTCATCGCCACGAAGACGGCGCTGAAACTGTGCGACTACGTGGTGACCGAGGCGGGCTTCGGCGCGGACCTTGGCGCCGAGAAGTTCATGAACATCAAGTGCCGCAAGGCCGGGATCGCGCCGTCGGCGGTGGTTCTGGTCGCCACGGTGCGGGCGATGAAGATGAACGGCGGCGTGGCCAAGGCGGACCTTGGTGCCGAGAACGTCGACGCGGTCAAGGCGGGTTGCCCGAACCTGGGCCGGCATATCGAAAATGTTAAGTCTTTCGGTGTCCCGGTGGTGGTGGCGATCAACCACTTCGTGACCGACACCGATGCCGAGGTGCAGGCGGTGAAGGACTTCGTGGCCGAGAACGGCGCCGAGGCGGTGCTGTCGCGTCACTGGGAGCTGGGCTCGGAAGGCTCGGCGGACCTGGCGAAGAAGGTCGTGGAGACGATCGAGAAGGGCGAGGCGGACTTCAAGCCGATCTACCCCGACGAGATGGGTCTCTTCGAGAAGGTCGAGACCATTGCCAAGAAGATCTACCGCGCCGACGAGGTGATCGCGGACAAGAAGGTGCGCGACCAGCTGAAGAGCTGGGAAGAGCAGGGCTACGGCAACCTGCCGGTCTGCATGGCCAAGACGCAATACAGCTTCTCGACCGACCCGACGCAGCGCGGCGCGCCCACGGGCCACTCGGTGCCGGTGCGCGAAGTGCGCCTGTCGGCCGGCGCGGGCTTCGTCGTCGTCGTCTGCGGCGAGATCATGACCATGCCGGGCCTGCCCAGCCGCCCCGCGTCCGAATCCATCCGCCTGAACGACCAGGGCGAAATCGAAGGATTGTTCTAA
>NZ_JARAMK010000030.1:0-1703 GCF_028807495.1 Roseovarius sp. SK2 | reverse complement strand
CGTAACTTCGTGATAATTTCTTCGGGCTTCGGTCGCTTGATTGCCATGTGGTTCCTCCGTTTTCCTAAACATAGCGGAGGACCACTTCATTGGGGGAGGATCACGACTACAATGAATTGAACGGGGCGCTTGAAACCCAAGCTGTTACCGAACGCTTCCTGACCGGCACCCGCATCGCCACGCCCGAAGGCGAGACGGCGGTCGAGAATTTGGCCATCGGCGATATTGTCCTGACCGCAGAGGGCAAGACCGTACCGGTGCGCTGGATCGGCTGGCAGAAAGTGGTCTGCGTCTTTCAACCGCCCGAGCGTCTGATGCCCGTGCGCGTTTCTGCCGGGGCGTTGGGCAACGGCCTGCCCCATCGCGACCTGACGCTGACGACCGATCACGCGCTGTTCATCGACGGCATGCTGGTCAATGCCGGTACGCTGGTCAACGGCTCCACCATCACGCTGGTCCCCTTGTCAGAGTTCGATGGAAGCTACACCGTTTATCACGTGGAAACAGAGAACCACGACCTGATCCTGGCGGAAGGCACCGCCGCCGAGACCTATATCGACTATCTCGGGCGCAGCAACTTTCACAACTACCCGGAATATCTGGAACTTTACGGCGAAGAGGTCACGATCAGCGAGATGACCCTTCCGCGTGTTTCCGCAAGCCGGCTTGTCCCGGATGCCCTGCGGCGCAAGCTCTCCGCAAACAACGCGGCCTAGGAACAGCCCGCGCGTCCGCGTCAACTCTATGGCCGGACGCGCGCAATCGGTCGTGCGGGTCACCAGCGGCAACGCGTGATGGCCATACCAATGAGCGTGCAAATTCCCGCCAGGGGACGCCAAAGCCGCTCATCTTGCACGAACGAGACCACTGGGCTGATGGCACTCCGGAAACACATTTGTGTTTGGGAACGGAAGTGTTTATCGACGCGGTTAAATCGATACAGGTAACAATAGCTGCTTGTTGTGCCGAATCTTAAGCGGATGGGAAGCCCATGAAAGACTACATCGTAAAAGACATTTCGCTGGCCGAGTTTGGGCGCAAAGAACTGGACATCGCCGAGACGGAGATGCCGGGCCTGATGGCGCTGCGCGAAGAGTACGGCGCGGAAAAGCCCCTTAAAGGCGCACGTATCGTCGGGTCGCTGCACATGACGATCCAGACCGCCGTTCTGATCGAGACACTGACCGCGCTTGGCGCGGATGTCCGCTGGGCCTCGTGCAACATTTTCTCCACGCAGGACCACGCGGCAGCGTCGATCGCCAAGGCCGGCGTGCCGGTTTTCGCCATCAAGGGCCAGACACTGGAAGAGCATTGGGATTATCTCGACAAATCCTTCATGTTCGAAGATGGCCCGAACATGATCCTGGACGATGGGGGCGATGCAACGCTTTACGTGCTTCTGGGCGCACGCGCCGAAGCCGGTGAAGACGTCATCCCGGCCCCGCAATCCGAAGAGGAAGAGGTGATCAAGAAGCAGATCGCCAAGCGCATGGCCGAAAGCCCCGGCTGGTTCACCAAGGTCCGCGATCAGATCAAGGGCGTCTCCGAGGAGACGACCACCGGTGTAAACCGGCTCTACCAGCTGATGCGGGACGGCCACCTGCCGTTCCCCGCGATCAACGTGAATGACAGCGTCACCAAGTCGAAGTTCGACAACAAGTACGGCTGCAAGGAAAGCCTTGTCGACGGTATCCGCCGCGCCA